>NZ_CP113343.1:3170460-3487506 GCF_026683955.1 Arthrobacter sp. MMS18-M83
CGGCTCCGGGCAACGCCGGCATCGCCAAGCTGGTCCCCACGTACGCGATCGACGGCAACAACCCCGCCGCTGTCGCAGCGCTTGCGACGAAACTGGCCGTTGACCTGGTAGTCGTCGGACCCGAAGCCCCGCTCGCGGCAGGTGTTTCCGACGCTGTCCGCGAGGCCGGCATTCCGGTCTTTGGCCCGAGCAAAGCCGCTGCCCAGCTCGAAGCTTCCAAAGCGTTCGCCAAGGAGGTCATGGCTGAGGCCGGTGTGCCCACCGCCATGGCCCGCGTGGCAACAAATGCGGCAGAGGCCGCTGACGCCTTGGACGCCTTCGGCGCTCCGCACGTTGTCAAGGACGACGGACTGGCTGCCGGTAAGGGCGTGGTGGTCACCAACGATCGCGAGGAAGCCCTCGCCCACGCGCAGACGTGTTTCGACGCCGGTGGAACCGTGGTGATCGAGGAGTTCTTGGACGGACCCGAGGTTTCCCTGTTCGTGCTGTGCGACGGCCGCACCACTGTGCCGCTGTCCCCGGCGCAGGACTTCAAGCGAATTTTCGACAATGATGAAGGCCCCAACACGGGCGGCATGGGCGCTTACACCCCGCTCGACTGGGCGCCTGAAGGCCTGGTGCAGGAAGTTATCGACCGCGTGGCCCAGCCCACCGTGGACGAGATGGCCAGCCGCGGCACGCCGTTCGTCGGCGTCCTTTACTGCGGCCTGGCCCTGACGTCCCGTGGCACCCGCGTCATCGAGTTCAACGTCCGCTTCGGCGATCCCGAGACGCAGGCGGTCCTCGCTCGCCTCAAGACCCCCCTCGGCGCCCTCATGCTGGCAGCTGCCAAGGGCGAACTGGACCAGGCCGAAGAGGTGCGCTGGTCCAAGGAGTCTGCGGTCGCCGTCGTCGTTGCCGCCGAAAACTACCCGGACACGCCCCGCACGGGGGACCGCGTCCGTGGCCTGAACAAGGTGGATGCGCTTGAAGGCGTCCATGTCATCCATGCCGGCACCAAACTGGACGACGAAGGCAGGGTAGTTTCGGCCGGGGGCCGGGTGCTGGCCGTCGTGGCGCTGGGGACGGATCTCGTGGAGGCCCGCGAGCGGGCTTACGACGGCGTGGAGCTGGTCCAGCTCGACGGCGCGCAGTTCCGTACCGATATCGCCGGCAAGGCAGCCCGCGGGGAGATCCACGTGGTCTCCCCGGCCACCGGCTCCATACCTAACGTAAAGGCTTGAGCCATGCCTGAAAACAACTCAAACGGCCTGCAGACCGAAACCCTCGACCTCCCGGGTTGGAAGCACGTCTACTCGGGCAAGGTGCGCGATCTCTACGTCCCCGCGGACGACGCCACGGCGGCCGAAGCCGGCCAGGACTGCGTCTTGGTGGTGGCCAGCGACCGCATCAGCGCTTACGACCACGTCTTGAGCAGCGAGATCCCGGACAAAGGCCGGATCCTGACGCAGCTGAGCCTATGGTGGTTCGAGCAGCTGGGCGTGGAACACCACGTTCTCGCGTCCACGGCCGCCGAGGGAGTCCCTGCGGAGGTCGAGGGCCGCGCGATGATCTGCAAGCGGCTGGAAATGTTCCCCGTGGAATGCATCGCTCGCGGGTACCTCACGGGTTCCGGCTTGGCGGAGTATCGGAAATCAGGCACCGTCTGCGACATTCCCTTGCCGGCGGGCCTGGTTGACGGCTCGCGGCTTGAGCACGCGATCTTCACGCCTTCCGCCAAGGCGGAGGTCGGCGAGCACGACGAGAACATCACCTACGACGACGTCGTCGCGATGGTGGGCGACGACATCGCCGCCCGCTTGAGCGAGCTGACGTTGAAGATCTACACCCGCGCTGAAGAGATCGCCCGTGGGCGCGGCATCATCCTGGCCGACACGAAGGTGGAGTTCGGCATCGATACCGCCACCGGTGTCATCACCTTGGGCGATGAAGTCCTGACTCCGGATTCCTCCCGGTTCTGGGATGCTTCCACCTACGAACCGGGCAAGGCCCAGCCTTCGTACGACAAGCAGTTCGTCCGTGACTGGCTGACGTCTGCGGAGTCGGGCTGGGACCGCTCGGGCGACACCCCGCCGCCGGCACTGCCGGCCGACGTCGTGGAGAAGACACGAGCCCGCTACGTGGAAGCCTACGAAAAGCTGACCGGCCGCACTTTCGCCTAGGCTGCATCGTCTGGCCAACGGCTTCAGCAAGCAAGCGCCGCGGAAAGCAAGAGAAGAGCCCCGGACCATCTGGTCCGGGGCTCTCGCTTTGTAAGGGGACTCTTAGCTTGCGCGAGAAGACTTCGCGCTCTCGCCATGGCCTGACGCCGCCCGACGTTCCGCCAACCGGATTTCCAGGACGGAGTCCATGGCCTGTTGGACGCGGTCGGCTGCTCCCGCAGCGGTGAAATCGCGTTGTGCTTCCTCGAGATGAACCAGGGCGTCCGCGTTTTCGCCAGCCGCTTTGAGCGCCTTCCCGAGCAGGAAGGCGACTTCGCCCGCGGTATGGCGCGCCAGGACATCGCGGTCCGCGTGGATTTCGCGCAGCTTGGTGATGGCGGCCGGGATGTCGCCCGTCAGGTAGAGCCAGCGGGCGCGGATAAAGGCAACCTCCAGCTGGTCCGTCTTGTTTCCGCCCACGATCGACAGAGCGAGTTCAGCCCGTTCGATGGCGGAGAGCGTCTCCGGCTCCACAATTCCCGAGGAGAGCCGGACCGCCGCAGATGCCTTGTTGAAGCGGGCCCAGAGCTCAATGTCATTGGCGGGCGACAACAGTTTGGCGGCGCGCTCGTGGTGCTTGATGCCCTCGGCGTAGTCGTGCCGCATGAAGGCTACGTTTCCCACCACCCAGGCCACTTCGCCCGCGAGCTGGGACATCGAGTGATCGTCCATCTGGCTGTTCATGGCCTGGCAATACGTCCAGGCTTCGTCCAATCTGCCGCTCTCAGCCAGTGCCCCGATCAGAGCCCGATGCGCCCCGATGATCAGGGTTGAGCCCTTGGGCAACTGCTCGGACAGCCTTACGGCTTCCATCGCGTGTTCGACGGCGGTGGCCAGCTGGCCTTGGCCGTGGCAGACCGCGGCAAGCATCTGCCGGGCACGGACTCCCAGGCCCGCGGATTCAGTGGCCATGGGGTGTTCCAGAAGATGCTGGATGATCTGCTGGCATTCCTTCAGTTGCCCCTGCTTCATGAGGCACTCGGCCTGCATGTACGTCATGTTCCACCACGCGCTGGTGTTCTTTGCCTCAAGTGCGATCTGGGCTGCGGTCGACGCGTGGCTCGCGGCAAGAGGGTAGTCCCTCAAGTCCCACGCTTGCCTGGCATACAGCCCCGCCAGCACGTATTCGGCGTCGCTGACGGATACGGGCTGGCTCCAGGCTTCCAGGGCTTTTGGTGCCAGCTCAAGGCGCCGGGCGAGTTCCTCAATGACCTCGGCTGTGGGTTCCCGGCGGCCGGTTTCAAGAAGTGAAATGTAGCTGGGTGAGTAAAGGTCTCTGCCCAATTCAGCCTGGGTCAGCCCACGTTCGAGCCGTTCGGCACGGAGCTTTTCTCCGAATCCGTTCCCCACAGGTTCCTCCTAGAGGCTTGTCTTTGCGCTGTCTTTACGCGTACACCTTGACAGTAGCTGTGGAAAACATTTTACAATGAATGTCAACAGGGACCGCGTAATTTCCGTAACGAATCCGACTCGCATTGAGGAAAAATTATGTTGAAGAAGATTGCTGCAGCAGTCGCCCTGGCCGGCGCTCTTGCATGCTTCGCCGCGGCGCCAGCCGTGGTTTCCGCAGCCCCTATGGCAGACACCGTCAGCACGGTGCTCAGCATTGGTAATTGGCCCGACCCCATGAGTCTCGCCCAGGCAATCGGCAATTGGCCTGACCCGATGAGCGTCCCGCAGGCTATTGGTAATTGGCCTGATCCCATGATGGTGCCGCTGATCGGTAACTGGCCTGACCCCATGTAGGCGAAACTCAAGGACGGCTTCCGGTGAACCGGGCAGCTGTCGGATAATTCAAATGAAATGAATAATCCCCGGGGTGTAATAAACCAACACACCGGGGATTTCTTTTGCGCGGGCAACCGCAGGCCGCTCCGGTAACTTCCGAGCCATTGCCGCCGGTTGTTAACAACACTTGTCTCTAAACCTCGGGCAGGCCTGGGAAAACCGGTCATCGGAATGTTTTGGCATTTCCTGGCCCGGCCTAAAACCTTGTTAAGTACAGATAGAAGGCCTTCCAGTGGAAGGCCTTCTATCAATTGGTCGGGATGACAGGATTTGAACCTGCGACCTCTTCGTCCCGAACGAAGCGCGCTACCAAGCTGCGCTACATCCCGATCCGCTGCGAAAGCAACTGTTCAAGAATAGCCGATGCCCGCCCGGATGCGAAATCGAGCACGGCGCCGAAGTTAGACCAGGGAGTCCTTCCAAGCGCCGTGCAAGCGAGCGAAGCGCCCTCCGACGCGGATGAGTTCGGCCGGTGTGCCGTCTTCCACGATGCGTCCCTTATGCACCACCAGTACCCGGTCTGCGGTCTCCACGGTCGAGAGCCGGTGGGCGATGATGATTGCGGTCCGTTCAGAATCCGATCCCGACAGGAGCCGGGACAAGCCGGCCTGGACCAAGCGTTCGGAGGGAATGTCCAACGAGGACGTCGCCTCGTCCAGGATGAGTACCGCCGGGGCCGCAATGAATGCCCGGGCGAATCCGATCAGCTGCCTTTGCCCTGCAGACACGCGTCCGCCGCGCTTGTTGACGTCGGTGTCGTAGCCGTCGGGCAACGCGGAGATGAAGTCGTGCGCACCGACGGACTTCGCCGCGGCTTCGATCTCCGCGCGCGAGGCTTCAGGCCGCCCCAGTGCGATGTTGTCCGCCACGGAGCCGCTGAAGAGGAATGCCTCCTGGGTGACCATCACGACGGCGCGGCGCAGGTCCGTCGTCGAGAGCTCCCGCAGGTCAATGCCGTCGAGGGTCAAGGAACCTTCGGTGACGTCGTAGAAGCGTGCGATCAGCTTGGCGAAGGTGGACTTGCCGGCTCCGGTCTGTCCCACGAGCGCGACGGTCTGCCCTGCGGGGATGTGTAGGTCCAACTCGGGGACCACCACACTGCCGTTGCCGTAGCCAAACTCCACGCCGCGGAAGTCGATTTCGCCACGGGCCCGCGGCAAGGGCACCGGGGTCTTGGGAGGCCGGACGGTGGGGACCTCCTGGAGCAGGCCGGAAACCTTCTCCAAGGCGGCCTGCGCGCTCTGGAAAGAGTTATAGAACATGGCCATCTGGTCCACGGGCTGGAAGAAGCGCTTCGTGGAAAGGATCAATGCCAGGAGTACCCCCACCGCCAGCTCGCCGGAGAGTACACGGAAGCCGCCGAACAGCAGGACCACCGCCACGCACACATTGCCGATCAGGACCAAGCCTGGTTGGAAGATGCCGTTGAGGTTGATGGAGCGGACCGTCACCTTGCGGTAGTCCTCGGACAGCTGGGCATAGCGTTCAGCGTTTTCCGGCTCCTTGCGGAATGCCTTGATGGCCCGGATGCCGGTCATGGTCTCCACGAAATGCACGATCAGCCGGGCGGAGACCACCCTGGATTCGCGGAAGGCGATCTGGGAATGCTTCTGGTACCAGCGGGACAGGAAGAACATGGGTACGCCGGTGGCGAGCATGATGAGCCCGCTGCGCCAGTCGAGGGCGAATACCGTGAACGCCGTGAAGAGCATGAACAGCAGTCCGGAAGCCAGCGAGCTGACGCCCGAATCGAGCAATTCGCGCAGTGCCTCAAGGTCCGATGTCTGCCGGGCGATAATACGGCCCGAGGTGTACTTCTCGTGGAACTCCAAGCTGAGCCGTTGCGTATGCCGGAACACCCGCAGCCGCAGGTCGAGGAGCATGGCCTGGCTCAGCTTCGCCGTTGAGGTCACGTAGAGGGCCGTCAGCAGTGCTGTTGCGATGGCCGCCGTCAGGTACAGGACTCCTGCCAGGAGCAGTGGCACGTTGTTACCGGCGAGCAGTGCGGGCAGTGCATGGTCGATGCCGAAAGCGATGATCGCCGGCCCCGCCACGCGGGTGGCCTGCGAGAGCACCACCATGCCCAGCGTCAGCCAAAACCTCAACCGGACCGGGCGGATGAGCGAGCCCAACAAGGCGACCGACCGCCGTCGTACTGCTTTGCTGTCGCTCCGGCTCAGGTGGGCGTTGTCTTCATTGGCGGTTCCGAAAGTGCTCATCGGCGGCCCTCCCCGGCTTGGTCCATGTGCTGTTCGGAATCGAGTTCGTTTTCCAGTTCGTCCAGTTCGCGGTCGAGGTCCTTCGGACCCGCGTCGAGGCTCGCGATCACGTAGCGGTAGTGCGCATTGTCGGCCAAAAGTTCCGTGTGCGTCCCGACTGCGGTGATGCTCCCGTTTTCGAGCAGCGCCACGCGATCTGCCAAGGCTACGGTTGAGGGCCGATGGGCGACGATGAGCGTGGTGGTGTCCCTGAGGACTTCGCGCAGCCTGGCCTCGACGAGTTCCTCCGTGTTCACGTCCAGGGCCGACAGTGGATCATCCAGCACCAGGACCTTGGGCTTGGCTGCGATGGCCCGAGCAAGGGCGATGCGTTGCCGTTGACCACCGGAAAGGCTCAGTCCTTCTTCTCCGATGAGGGTCTCGACGCCGTCCGGCAGCGAATACGCAAAGTGGGCCTGCGCGACGTCGAGCGCTTCGTCGAGCGCTTCCTCGGAGCCGTCGGGCGCGCCAAGCAGCACGTTGTCCCGGACCGAGCTGGAGAACAGCGTGGTGTCCTCAAAGGCGACCGCCACAACGGTCCGAAGCTGCTCCACGCTGAAGTCGCGCACATCCACGCCGTCGATCCGCACGGAACCTTCGGTGACGTCGTAGAGCCGGGGGACCAGCTGGAGCAAGGCACTCTTTCCGCTCCCTGTGATTCCTACGAGTGCCATGGTTTCGCCGGGCTTGATGTCCAGGGTGATGTCGCGCAGGAGCCGGGCGCCGTCGTCGAACCCGAAAGCGGCACCGTTGAAGCTCAAGGCTCCACGCAGTTCAGCCGGGGATGTGGGGTTCGCCGGGTCCGTAATGGTATTGGGTGTGTCCATGACCTCGAAATGCCGGTCCAATGCCGTCTTGGCGGTCAGTGCCATGGCCAGCAGCATCCCCGAGAATTCCACTGGCGACGCCACAACGGCCGCTGTGGCGAAGAACGCAACGAGGGAGCCGATGCTGAGTTCGCCCGTGGATACCAACAGAATCCCCGCAACGAGCCCGATTCCGAGTGCCAGTTCCGGCAGCAGCGTGACCACCAAGGTGAACGTCGCCTGATGCTTGGCCTTGGTGATCTCGGTCTGCCTCAGTTCCTCGGCCTGCTCATTGAAGTTCTCAAGTGCTTCACGGCTCCGGCCGAACGCCTTGAGCACGCGGATCCCGTGGACGGATTCCTCCACGGTGGTGGCGAGGTCGCCGGCCTGGTCCTGGCTGAGCCGGGTCACCAGGCTGAAGCGGCGACGGAAGCGGAACGAAAAGACCATGATGGGCACGGCGGCGGCCAGGAAGATCAAAGCCAGTTGCCAGCTCATGGAGAACATCACGAGGACGCCGATCACCACGGTCAGGGTGGTCACCACAAGCATGATGGCCCCGAACGCCATCCAACGCCGGAGGAAGTTCAAGTCGGTCATGGCGCGCGACAGCAACTGTCCGGAACCCCAGCGGTCGTGGAAGGAAACCGTGAGGTCCTGCAGATGACCATAGAGGGACACCCGCATTCGGGTTTCCACCGTGGTTGCCGGATTGATGACGAACTGGCGCCGCAGCGCCACCAGCCCGGCCTCTGCGATGCCGAGGGCAAGAACCACGACGGCGGCAATCCAGACGGCGTTGCTGGAGCCGCCGGGGTGGAGGGAACCGTTGATCAAAACCCGCAGTACCTGTGGGATGGCGAGCGCCACAATGCTGGCCATCAAAGCGCTGAGCAGCCCCATGAAAAGCCGGGGGAGGATCGGTTTTACGTGCGGATAGAGACGTTTGACGGAGGTGAAGAATGAAGTCTGTTTGGCCATGCCCGCTTCTCAACAGCTGTGTCCCGGTGTTCGGCGCCAACCCGGCGCGACACTCGGATGTAGTTTCCTGTAGCAACTACCCTATGCCATCGCGTGACGGGATTCACAGCAGCATTGCGCTGCGTGATAGGAGGTATTGGGGGGCGTGGTTCGTGGGCCCGCACCGGGGGACATGCTCAACTTGGGCAGCTAAGGATGGACATAGTGGTGATATGCCCATCTTTGGCCCGGCCCGGTGGGCATGTTCTGTGGCCAAAGGAGGACATGTCCAACCTTGGTGTGGCTCGACGGACATGCTCAGGGGTGGATGGAGCTATCAGTGCGCCGAGTTGGTACTGGCGGGCTCGGCGCCCGTGGCTACTGGCGGGCCGTCAACGTCAGCAGGACTGCCTCGGGCTTGCACGCGATCCGCACGGGCGCGAACCGCGAGGTGCCGATACCGCCCGAGACGTTGACCGGCGTCGTACGCCCGTTTGTTTCCCAGTCGTGCAATCCCTTGGCCCGCCACGTGGGGAGGTCGCAATTGGCCACGAGGGCGCCGTAGCCGGGGATGCAGATCTGGCCGCCGTGGGTGTGTCCGGCGAGGATGAGGTCTGCGGAGTCGTCCGTGAAATGGTCCAAGACGCGCTGGTAAGGGGCGTGGATGACCGCGACCCTCAGGTGCGGGCGGGAGTCTTGTCCCGAGGTGCCGCGGGGCCAGCCAGCGTAGCGCTCCCGATTCAGGTGGGGATCATCGACGCCGGAGAAATCGAAGCGGATCCCGTTGATGGGCAGCGACTGGTGCCTGTTGGTGAGATCGATCCAGCCGGACATCCCGAAACCCGAACGCAGCCGTGGCCAATCAAGCTCAACGGGATTGTTCTTAAGCCGCGAAGGGCCAAGGAGATATGTGGCCGGATTCTTGAACCGAGGCGCGAAGTAGTCGTTTGAGCCGGGGACAAAGACGCCCGGGAACTTCAACAGCGGCTGCAGGGCATCCAACAACGGAATGACCGCGTGGGGGTGGCTGAGGTTGTCGCCAGTGTTAACCACGAGGTCTGGTTGGAGCGTAGCGAGCGAACGCAGCCACGCGGCTTTCTTTCGCTGGCTAGGAACGAAATGGATGTCGCTCAGATGCAGGACCCGGAGAGGAGCTAATCCCTCGGGGAGGATGGGAACTGTCTCTTCGCGGAGCACAAACTGGTTCTTTTCCCAGAGGCCATAAGCGAGGCCCGCAACGCCAGCGGTTGCGCCGGCACCTGCCGCGACGGCAAAGCCGCGTCCGATGCTTCGGACGCGGCTTGCCAGCGATTCAATGACGGGCTTGGAGCTGCTAGCCATTGTTCTTTTTTCCATTGTCATTGCTGGTGGGTTGGGTGCTCGGCTGGGTGCTCGGCGAAGTGTTGCTCGGAGTCGGGGCACGGAACGAGGGTGCGTCCAAAAGGTTGGACGGCGGAGCCGGGAACGGGTTCGTTCCATAAGCAGGGGCAACCTGGGACATGTAGTTCGAGAACTGAGGGCCGGCGATCATGTAACCGTCGACGTTGGGATAGAACTTGCCGTTGACGGTGATGTTGCGGCCGAAGCGGTTTTGGCCGCCCAAGGGATCGCCGAACCAGCTGGCCGTTGCGAGGCCCGAGGTGTAGCCAACAACCCAGGTGGAGCCGTTGTTGTCATTGGTTCCGGTCTTGGCCGCGATGGGGAAACTCGTCTTGGTGGAAATCCTCGGCTGGATCAGCGAACCAGAACCCTGGTTAAGAACCTCTTGCATGGCGTAGGCAACACCGTGAGCAACCGCCGGGGTGACGGCGTCGCGACAGTTCGGAGACTGGGCAGGAAGCTTTGCACCCGTCTGGTCCGTCACGGACGTAATAGCGATTGGCTCGCAGTACTTGCCGTTGTTGGAGAACGTTGCCATTGCGCTCGCCATGGTGAGCGGTGCAGTTTGGGTGGAACCGATCAGGTTGGCCAGCGTAGTCATGGGGACTTTGGGATTGGGATCCGTGATCTGGCCGGACTTGTCACGGGCAGGGTTTCCACCGTGGATGCCCACTGCATCCACGATTTTCTGGATGCCGCACAGATCCACCTTGGATGCCGAGGCGAAAGTAGCTGTGTTGATGGAGTTCATCAGACCGTACAGGACCGTCATGGGGCGGTAGTAGCCGAGGTCCGAGTTCTGGAGGTCGAAGCTTTCAGGGATGTTGCTGTCGTACCAGCCGACGGTGGGCGCAGGGCAGGTGTTCTTCCAAGGGAAGTTCTGCGGGTATTTGCGGACAGACGCATCGATGGTGGTGTTCATGGACTTGCCCTCCTCGAGCCACTCGGCGAACGTGAAGGGTTTCATGGTGGAGCCAGGCTGGAATCCGCCCAAACCGTTGAGGTCGTTGCCCTTGGCATCGAGTACATCCACATTGAAGTTCTGTGTCTGATCGAACTTCCCAGCTGTGGGCAGCCAGACGGTGTTCTGGGCCATGGAAACGATCTTGCCGTTGCCTGGTTGGACCGAGACGATGGTAGCGCCCCACTTGTCCGGGTTGGCACCGGTGGTGGCATCAACCTGGGCTTGGGCGACGGCCTGGGCCTTGGGATCGAGAGTGGTTTGGATGGTCAGGCCACCGCGTGAGACGCGGCTGTTGCGTTCTACCGGCGTGGCGCCGTAGGCCGGGTTGTTAAGGAGCAAGTGAAGCACATAGTCGCAGAAGTACGGGGCCGTGGCGGCGTAGGCACAACCCTGGCGAGGCTGCGTGACCTTGGTGGTTACCGGCGTCGCGATGGCAGCGTCGTAGTCCGCTTTTTTGATCTTTCCCTGGTCCAACATGAGTCCGAGCACCAGGTCTCGACGCTGCTTCGCGTGGTCCGGGTTCGTGATCGGGTCGTAGTAGGACGGGCTGTTGACAACACCCGCGAGCAATGCGGCCTGCGGCAAGGTGAGGTCCTTGGCGCTGGTGCTGAAAAAGAGCCTCGAAGCGGCTTCGATGCCGTAGGCATCCTTGTTGAAGAAGACGATGTTGAGGTAACCCTCAAGGATCTGCTGCTTGGAGAACTTCTTCTCCAGGGCGATGGCCAGCTTCATTTCACGGAGTTTGTCGCCCACGCCCTTGTTGACGCCATTGAGCTTGACGTCTGCCCCTTTGTCCTGGGACACGAGGGACTCGTTGATGACGTTGTTCACGTACTGCTGGGTGATGGTGGATGCACCCTGCTTCTGGCCGCGCGCCGTGCTGACGATGGCGCGCATGATTCCGGTGGCGTCGATGCCGCCGTGCTCGTAGAAGCGGCTGTCCTCGACCGCAACGATCGCGTCCTTGATGTTCGGACTCATCTGGTCAAGGGGGACACGCGTTCGGTTCTCCGTATAGATGGAGGCGATCTGGCTGCCATCGGCAGCCAGGATGGTGGTCGCCTGGCTGGGCGGGTTCACCTGAAGCTCCGCCGGCAGCGTGTCAAAGAACTGAATGGACCCACTGGCCGCACTGCCTGAAACGGCGGCGGCGGGGACGAGCAGGCCCGCCACCAGGACACCACAAATAGCGCTCACACCAAGGAATCCGAGGATCTTTCCAAGAGTGGTGGCAGTGTCGAATAGAGGGTTCCTACGAGTCACCATGTTCTCCACTTTAGCGGCAAGGGCTAGTCTTTCTTTCATGACCAAATGGGAGTACGCCACGATTCCGCTCATCATTCACGCCACAAAGCAGATTCTGGACCAGTGGGGAGAGGACGGCTGGGAGCTTGTCCAGGTTGTTCCCGGGCCCGATGGAAACGGACTTGTTGCATACTTGAAGAGGGAGAAGCAGTAACAATGACAACCCCCGCAGAAGCCACCGTTGGCGCGGATTCCACAGCTCCGGCATCCGCCGTCGAGCAGCGCCTTGCCGAACTGGGACTGACCCTTCCGGCTGTCGCAGCTCCGGTGGCCGCCTATGTTCCGGCCATCGTCTCCGGCAACCAGGTCTACACCTCCGGACAACTGCCGTTCATTAACGGCAAACTCGAAGCTACGGGCAAAGTCTCCAGCGGTGAAGAGGGCCTTTCGGACGAGCCGACAGTGTCTCCGGAAGACGCTCATAGGTACGCAGCCGTCTGCGCAGTCAATGCCTTGGCTGCCGTCAAGAGTGTCATCGGAGACCTCGACCGCATCACGCGCATCGTGAAAGTGGTCGGCTTCGTGGCCTCCGATACTTCCTTCACCGGCCAGCCCGGTGTAATTAATGGTGCCTCCGAACTCCTCGGGCGTGTCTTCGGCGATAAAGGGCAGCACGCGCGTTCCGCCGTCGGTGTTGCAGTCCTTCCGCTCGACTCTCCCGTCGAGGTCGAGTTGATCGCTGAATTCAGCTAAGGAACCGGTTCATTCAATTGCCACAACTAGCCCGACGCCTGTTTGCGTTGCCCCCCGAGCTCGAAGGGGCGGCACGGAACTGGCTTCAGCTCGGCGAACGGGCCCCCCGCGCCGCGCGTTACGCATCATCCGTTGTTCTGCTCCGCGATTCGCCCACGGGCCTGGAGACGTGGATGGGTTACCGTCCCGGCTCCTCGCCGTTGGGTGTGGTCGCGTTTCCCGGCGGTTCGTTGGAACCCACCGACGACGACGCGCTCGGCTGGCTCGGCCCCTCGCCTCAGCATTGGGCTGACGCGCTCGGGACCACCGACGCCGGACTCGCCCGCCGCCATGTTGTGGGGGCCATCCGCGAACTGTTCGAAGAGACCGGTGTTTTGTTGGCCGGCCCGGACCTGTCCTCCACGGTGGAGGCAACGTCCACGCCCGAGTGGATGAAGGCCCGCGAAGCGGTAGCTGCCCAGGACAAGTCGTTCACGGATGTACTGGCCAAGCGTGGCTTGTCGCTCCGGACGGACCTGCTCAAGCCACTGGTCAACTGGCTCAGCCCGGACTTTACGCACAGGCGTTTCAACACCCGCTACTTCGCGGCCACGCTTCCCGTGAACCAGCAGCCTTCGTTGCTGGCGAGCAAGGGAGTCTGGGGCCGCTGGGTGTGCGTCTCAAAACTCATCGACGAGCGCCACACCACCGCTCTTGGCGACGAAATCGGCCAGGAAAACACTGCTGGCTTGACCCTGGGCCAATTGCTGGTGCCGGGCTCGGAGATCATCCTCGAAAAGATGGCTGCCGCCCAAGGCTGCATCGCGTATCTCAGCTACAAACGCAAGCCGCACATGTACCAGCCGCGGCTTGTGGAAGAGGATGGCACGCTTATGCTCGAAGTCGAAGCCGCCAGGACGGTTTCAGGGGAGCCGCAGCGGGAGCGCTGACGACGCGCAAATCCACTGGGGATACGCAAAATGCCTGGCGATACCGGAAGTCCGGTATCGCCAGGCATTTTCTGTGTCGCAGGAAATTAGCGGGAGCGCTGGCGGAGGCGCTGCATGTCAAGGATGACTACTGCACGGGCTTCCAGGCGGAGCCAGCCGCGTTGGACAAACTCAGCCAGGGCCTTGTTGACGGTCTCCCGGGAAGCGCCGACCAGCTGGGCCAGTTCTTCCTGTGTGAGTTCGTGGGCGACCAGGACGCCGTCCGTGGCGGGCCGGCCGAAGCGGTCGGCAAGGTCCAGCAGGGCCTTGGCGACGCGGCCCGGAACGTCCGAGAACACGAGGTCGGACAGGGAGTCGTTGGTACGACGCAGGCGGCGGGCAAGTGCCTGCAGCAACTGTGCAGATACCTCGGGGCGCGTCCGGAGCAGGGCGTTGAGGCTTTCGTTCTTCAGGCCTGCCAGGCGCGTCTCGGAAACGGCCGTGGCCGTAGCGGTCCGCGGGCTGGGGTCGAACAAAGCCATTTCGCCAAAGAGTTCGCCCGGACCGAGGATGGCCAACAGGGATTCACGACCATCCGGGGAGGTGCGGCCGAGCTTCACCTTGCCGGACACGATGAAGTAGAGCTGGTCACCCTGATCGCCCTCGCGGAAAACGGACGCTCCACGTGAAAGGTCCACCTCGGTGAGCTCGTCCGTCAGCAGACGGAAAGCGTCGTCGTCAAGGGTCGCGAAGAGGGGCGCGCGGCGCAATACCTCGATGTCCATGAAATCTCCTGAGTAAAAGTTCGGCTGGGGCGCTTCAGCCATTGTTTCAGAATTTTGTCGCGTCTGTGACGTACTTGGCAGCCGAAACGCCCTAAATCACGCGGAAGGGCCTCAAAACCGTATCCCAACTGGCCGGGAATGCTCCGCTAAGAGGCGGCTTCGTGATGCGGTTGGCAGCGTGCTCGTGAGGGAAAGCTGTCAGGCTATGCATCTACAATTGGGGCTTACTCGGCTGTGAGGAGCTTTGGTGTTCGGCTTGACCATTTTGGACCTGGCGTTGATTCTGACGCTTCTTTCCTACCTGATCTACGGACTGCGCAACGGCTTCTTCGTGACCCTCGGTGGAATCGCCGGCTTCGCGGCAGGAGCCGTGGCAGCCTTCATCGCGGTTCCGCTTGTTGGCGATTGGGTGAAGGACAGCGGTTGGAGGCTGACGGCCATCATCGGCTCGGCTGTTGTGCTCATCGTCCTGGGGCACGGGCTGGGCACTTGGATCGGCCAGAAGGTCCGCAGGGCCGTGCGGATTCAGCCATTGAACGCCTTGGACCGCCTGCTGGGTGGTTTCGTTAGCCTGGTGGTCGCGGCATTGGTGATGTCCATGTTGGCGTTCAGCATCGGCTCGTTGGGCGTGCCGCTCGTTTCGCAGCAACTCGCCGATTCCAAGGTGATCCGCTTCATCGACACCATGACGCCCACAAACGTCAAAGCCGGCGTCGCGCAGCTGCGTTCCACTGTCATGGGCAACGGCATTCCCCACATCATCGAAGGCATCGGTCCTGTTACCCCGTTGCCCGTCCCGAACACCAGCACAGACACCCCCGCACTCAACAATGCCGCACATTCCGTTCTGAAGATTGCCGGTACTGCCTATCAGTGTGGCCAGAACCAGACCGGGTCCGGCTTCGTCGTCTCTCCGGGCCGCGTAGTGACCAACGCGCACGTCGTAGCCGGCGTGTCCCAGCCTGTGGTGGAAATCCCCGACGGCGGCGCGTTACAGGGCCGCGTGGTTTATTTCGACAGCCAACGCGACCTCGCTGTGCTCGCCGTCGACGGTCTTCCGACGGCGCCGCTGCCGTTGAGCGCTGATCTTCCGGCCGGCTCGCCCGCAGCCTTCGCCGGCTATCCTCATGGCGGTCCTTTCCAGTCCAAACCTGCCGCGGTGGAGGGCATCTCGACCCTCCTGGTCCCGGACATTTACGGCAACAACCCTTCACCGGAGCAGGTCTACAAACTTGCCGGTGACGTGCAACCAGGCAACTCGGGCGGTCCCCTCCTGACGACGGAGGGCCAGGTTGCTGGCGTGGTCTTCGCCAAGACCACTTCGGACGTGGCCGTGGGCTACGCCCTCACCATGGACGAGCTTTCGCCGGTGGCCCAGCGGGCACCATCTCTGAGCTCGGCCGTGTCGCCGGGCCAATGCACCAAGAAATAACCCTCCCACCACGGGACATGCTCAGCGCTTGATCTGAGCAGTGGACATAGTGCGTTTATGTCCAACGCAGGCCACGAAGAATGAGCATGTCCCCAAGGGAGGATGCACATGTCCAGCGCAGGCCGCGAAGAATGAGCATGTCCCCAAGGGGACGGTGAGCTTAGAGCCACTCCAGGCTCTGGCCATGCGGGCCGGTGATGGCTGTCGGTACGCCGTTGTGCATGAGCAGGAATCGGCCCCGCAGCCGCTCTTCGGGCATCTCTGGGACCACGCTTGAGCCGTCCTGCTGGTCGATGACCATGTGGCCTTCGTTGGAGAGCCAGTGGCAGCCTCGGGTCGCCGCAAGTTCGGACACGCTGGCCCGGAATCGTGCCCGTTCCTGGGCATCGAGATACCCGAGCACCGCGCTGTGGAAGACCACCAGGGTGGAGTCCGCGGGTGCTTGGCTCGCCACTTCCAGCAACCGGTCATTGAGGTCCCCCGCCACCAGCAAAGGCGGATCCTGACGGGCTATCGCTATCGCCTGGTGGAGCCGTTCCCGGCGGAAGTCCTGCTCGGGCCAGATCAGGGCATCGAGCCACGCGACGTCGCTGGGATTCGTCACGTCCAACGGGTTCAGGTCGATGCCTGCCCGCCAACTGACTCGCGGCAACCGCTCGGGGATGGGGACCGGCCCCGAATCGGTGCAACGGAGCACTGGAGCATCAGCGTCGGCGCGGCCGATGCGCTTTTGCCGGGTGCCGTCGTCGTACTCGTAGCGGTATTTGTCCGGATACAGCGTGAGCCCGGCAGAGGCCCCGACTTCCAGGAGCGCGAGCGGTTTCTTTTCCGCCGCCGCGATCAACGCCAGCGACGGCAGGAGCGTGGCACAGCGGCCTGCTTCGTTGGTCTGCGTGGCGCGCGAAAGCACGGTCCGGGAAACATCGGCCCAGTGGGCATCCAGGAAGCTCCGGAACTCCGGATAGGGGCTGACGCGGGCGCCGAGGTAGCGGGCGGCGGCGAAGAGCAGAATGGGTTGCCGCTTGCTGTGCGGCCATTGGTCGATCCGGGCGATAAGCTCCGGATCGTCGGCCGCGGCAAGGGCCCATCGGGCGTAGCAGTCCGACGATCCGGGCGCGTCGAACGTGCCGAAGTGCCGGTACCAGTCAGCCGTGCCGCCCAAGGGAACCCCGCTCAGATCGACGATTCTAGACCGCGGTGGCGAGGTAGTCGATGGCCAGCTTGTAGCCCTGGACTCCTGCGCCGACGATCACCGCGGAGCAGACGGGGGAGAGGTAGGAGTGCTGCCGGAACTCCTCGCGCTGGTGCACATTGGTGATGTGGACCTCGACGGCGGGAAGCTGCACCGCTGCGAGGGCGTCACGCAGTGCCACGGAAGTGTGGGTGTACGCGCCAGCGTTGATGACGATCCCGACGGCGGTGCCGCGCGCGCCGTGGATGGCGTCAATGAGGTCACCCTCGTGGTTGGACTGGACGCAGTCCACGGTGAAGCCGTTGGCGCCGGCGGCTGCCATGGCGAGCTGTTCGACGTCGGCCAAAGTGGATGTGCCGTACTTTTCCGGCTCGCGCGTTCCCAGGAGGTTCAGGTTGGGGCCGTTGAGGACGAGGATGGTGCCGCGGCCGGCTTCGGTGGCGGTGGGAGCTTCAGTCATGACTCCCAATCTATAGGGGTGCGGCGCCCGCCCGGCGTTTCTTACGCTGCTTTGGACAGCGCGCAGTCGCCGGGCGGACACCAAACAGTTGCCTATGCCGCAGTGATCCGGAGCAAGAGAGCATGCTCCGGGTTCAGGACCGGCATGGGAAGGCCTACCTCTGCCAGGAAGCGGCCGCTCGCCTTAGCGCCCGCGGGCAGCCAAGCCGGCGGATGCACCTGGGTGAACGCGCGGGCATAGTCGGCGTCGCCGGGAGCCGGGAAAATAGCCTCCACTTTGTACGAGCGCTCAGGATCGAGCCCTGGAATCGCAACGCGGCCGGGTTGTTCGGCGAACGACGTCCGGGTGCTGACGACGGCAAACAAGCCGGCGTCGCCGTCGTCGGACACCACACCGTGCAGCATCAGCGAGTCGTCCGGGACGTCCGCACGGACCATCCGCCCGCTGTGGATGAGCCCCCGGTGCTCCTTGTAGAGGCCAATGAAGCGCTTGAGCTCTTCGCGTTCGGTGCCCTGTACCTGACGGACATCCCATTCCATGCCGAAATGCCCAAACAGTGCGGTAATGGCTCGGAAAGAGAGATCATGCGTGCGGGTAGTGGTGTGCGACGTGGTGGGGCCGATGTGCCCGCCCACGAGTTCCGGGGGAACCACGACGCCGGTCCAGCGTTGGATGGTCTGCCTCTCAAGGGCGTCGTTGCAGTCCGATCCCCAGATCCGGTCGGTTCTCTCAAGGATGCCGAGGTCCACCCGTGCGCCTCCGGAGGAACAGCTTTCAATCTCGACGCCGGGGTGCGCCTTGCGGAGCTCGTCGAAGAGTCGGTAGGCGGCCAGGGTCTGCTCGTGAACGGACGCGCGGCCCGCATGGCCGTGCTCCAGCAGGTCTCGATTTTGGTCCCACTTGAGGTAGCTGATCTTGTTTTCCCGCAGCAGGGAATCGATCCGGTCGAAGACATACTGCCAGGCAGCGGGATTGACGAGGTCGATGATGTGCTGGTGACGCCACTCCAAGGGCAGGCGGCCGCCGTCCTTGTGGGACAGCGCGGCGGGACCCACGATCCAGTCAGGATGCGCACGGGCAACATCGGAGTCCAGATTGATCATTTCCGGCTCAACCCAGAGCCCGAATTCCATGCCGTGAGAGTTGACGGCCTCGATGAGTGGCGTCAGGCCATCCGGCCAAAGGGTTTCGTCGACGTACCAGTCGCCCAAGCCGGCGTGGTCGTCGCGGCGCCCGCGGAACCACCCGTCGTCGAGCACGAATCGCTCAACCCCCAGTTCGGCGGCGGATTCCGCGAGCTCGATCAGGGTGTCCAGCTTGTGGTCGAAGTACACCGCTTCCCAGGTGTTCAGGACCACGGGGCGGGGCTTGCCTGCTGGGAGTCCCGTGGAAGCCGCGGGGAGCACGTGATGAGGACGGGACCGGAACCAGCTGTAGAAGGCTTCGCTGATGCCGTCCAGGCCACGATCCGAATAGGCCGCGAAAAGGGCAGGGGTGGTGTAGCTTTCGCCCGGCTCGAGGACAACTTCGGCCGGGCCCAGGAGCTCCGAGCCGCCGATCATGGTGCGGCCATCGGCTACGGTGTCGGCGAACTGTTCGTGGTTGCCGCTCCAAGCCAAGTGGGTGGCCCAGACCTTTCCGTGGCGATTGCCGAATCCGGCTGTGCCCGCGGCGAAAAGCAGCGAGGAATCGTGCCCTGTTCGGCCGTGGCGTCCCGTGCGTACCCACGTGCCTTGCTGGACGGCACGGCGCTGTGGGTGCCGCTCGCGGCACCAGCGTCCGGTGAGGTCAAGGAGCTCGACGGCGTCCGGCCCCACCGGGAGGACGGTGGCCAGTTCGTCGAGCTGGAAGGGGGACGTGCCGTCGTTGACGGCCGTGTGGCGAAGCTCAAGGAGCCCGCCGGGGTGGAGTGTCAGGGCGGAGGTCACCGTGATTCCGGCGTCGGGATCTTTTTGGACGACGACGGCGGAGCTGCCGTCAGCGTGGACGGCCACCACGCGAAGCCGGACCGAAAAGTCCAGGCCGGGAACGCCGTCGGCGATTCTGTGGCCGCGCAGGCCCGGACGGCCCTGCCAGGCAGAGGAACCTTGCGGGAGGAGCGCCGCCGGTACCGTGGCGTCGACGGCGGAGTGCGGGATGGGTTCGCCCAGGATGGCCAGGTCAGGGAGGGTGCTGCCGAGGTCGGCGCCCCAATGGATGACCTCGGCCTCTCCGCTGTTGAAACTGACCACCAGGCTTGTGCCGGTGGAACGGAGGTGGAGCGGGTCCATGAGCGGTTCTCTTTCAGGGAGTCGTTGAGTTGCGTTATGAGGGAGTGGGAGTCCGGGCGCCGCCGTCAAAGGAGTGAAGCGGCGGCGCCCGGACTGGTTCGGGGTTACTTGAAGAGGTTGTTGACCTGGTTGTTGGCATCGGACAGCGAGCTGGCGGGCTTCTTGCCGCTGAGCACTGCATCCATTGCGGGCTTCATGATGCCGTCAACTTTGGCAGCCTTGTCTGCGATGGGGAAGAGGAACGTGGTGCCGTCTTTGACCTGGGTGGTGAAGGCCGAGACGTCCACACCCTTGGCCGCGAAGGCCTTGGCGGCCAGGTCCGAGGAGGTGGAGATTGCGGGGAAGACTACTGCCTTGTTGGCAACGACGTCCTGGCAGGCTGAGGAACCGAGGTATTCAACCCACTTGGTGGCTGCTGCGGGGTTCTTGGTGCCGGCCCAGATGGAGTCCGCCAGGCCGTTGAACATGGACGCGCGCTTGCCGCTGGGGCCCACTGGGGTGGGTGCGATGGCAGTCTTGATGCCCTTGTAGCTGGTGTACTGGCCGATCATCCATGAGCCGCTGGTGTTGATCGCAGCCTTGCCGGCTCCGAAGTTGTCCGACACGCTGGCGCCTACCGTTGTTTCAAGTTTGGGCATGTAGCCCTTGTCCGCGAGTCCGGCCCACCAGCTGATGGTTTCCTGGAACTTGGGGTCGTCGTAGTTGAACTTGCTTGCCCACGGGTTCTTGTCGGTGGCGGTCCAGCCGGTTGTGGCTGTCAGGAAGCTCCACTGGGTCTGGCCCTGGCCGGAACCGGAGGATTCCAGGCCCAGGCCGTAGACGGCGACGTTGTTCTTGTCGAAGCCGGCTTCGTCTCCGCGCTTGCCGTTCTTGTCCACGGTCAGGTGGGCGATGGTCTTTTCGTAGCTGCCGCCGTCCTTGGGGTTCCAATCCAGCTTGGCCATCTGCTCGGCCGTGATGCCTGCGGAATCAGTCATGGCCTTGTTGTAGAAGAGGCTGATGGTGTCCCAGTCCTTGGGAAGGCCATAGCGCTTGCCGTCCTGGCCCACCCAGAGATCGGCCAGGCCCTTGTTGTAGCTGTCCAGCTTGACGCCGTCCTTGGCCACGGCGTCGTCCAAGGCCAGCAGCTGCTTCTTGGAGGCGAATTCCGGGTACTTGGCGAGGTGGTCGGTGAAGACGTCCGGAGCGGTGCCGGACACGAAGCCGTTGGTCAGGGTAGTCCAGTAGTCGTCCCAGCCGCGCTGCGTGATTTTGACCGTGATGTTCGGGTTGGCCTTGGTGAAGTCACTCGCGCACTGCTGGTAGGCGGGCAGCTGGTTGGCATCCCACAACCAGTAGTTGATTTCGCCCTTGGCCTCGCTGGAGGCGGGGGCGGAGCCGCCGCCACAAGCGGAGAGCGACAGCGCGGCTGCGGCAGCGACGGCGACGGCAGCTGCGACGGTGCCAGTGGATTTCTTCATGGTGGACCTTTCAGGGGGTTGCGATAGAGCAGGGCGTTGGTTGGGGAGGGGGAGCTATTTGATGCCCGAGAAGCCGATGGAGTTGACTACCTTCTTGCCGAAGGCGATGAAGAGCAGGAGAACCGGGATGGCTGCCACGAGCGTGGCGGCCATCAGTCCGCTCCAGTCCGGTGCGCCTTGCGGGGACTGGGACTTGAAGACGCCCAGGCCAACGGTGAGGACGCGGACGTTCTCGTCCTGGCCCACCAGAAGCGGCCAGAAGTACTCGTTCCACTGGCCTATGAAGGTCAGCAGCGCCAGGGTGGCCAGTGGTGCGGCTGCGTTGGGGATCACAATCTGGAAGAAGATCCGGAGGTGCTTGGCGCCGTCGAGCATGGCTGCCTCTTCCACTTCGCGGGACATGCTCAGGAAGAACTGGCGCAGGAAGAAGATGGCGAAGGGCGTCATGAACATGTAGGGCAATGCCAGGCCGGCAAAGCTGTTGAGCAGGCCCAGGTTCTTGATCATCAGGAAGTTGGGCAGGGCAGTGAAGATCGGCGGGACCATCATGGTGGCAAGGAAGATCGCGAAGACCTTGTTCCGGCCGGGCCAGCGCAGTCGGGAAAAGGCGTAGGCGGCCATCGCGCTGAAGAACACCTGGCCTGCAGTGGTCATGGTGGCGAAAACAATTGAGTTTCGCAGGTACAGCCAGAAGTTGATGGCGGCGCCGGAACCACCCTCGGCGATTGCCTGCTCGGGGCTTTGGAGTCCCAGGACGCGCTGGAAGGCGCCCCAGCTGAAGTCTGCAGGAAGGAGATTGCCCGCATTGGAGGCCAGCGAGTGATTGCTGGACAGTGCAGTCCGGAGCATCCAGAGGAACGGAGCGATCGTGACCACGACGGCGATCACCACGAGGACCCAAGCGCCGGTGCGGCGCCAGTTGAAGGGTTTCGTGCGGGGGCGGCGCGACTGCAAGGGGCCGACGACGGCGGCAGCGGACTCGCGCGTACGGCGGGAATTGGTGGAGGTACTCATGGCGGGTTTTCCTTAGTCCAGGTCCGTCTCGTTGCCCTTGAGGAACTTCATCTGGATGAAGGCCACCAGCGCGAGAATGATGAAGAGAATCACGGACAGTGCCGAGGCGTAGCCGAAGTCGGACTCGCCGAAGGCCTTCTGGTAGATGTACATCTGGATGACGCGGGAGGCGTTGACCGGTCCGCCGCCAGTGGTCACGGCGACCGTGTCGAAGACTTGGAACGAACCGATAACGGTGACCACCAGGACAAGGACCAGGACGGGGCGAAGGAGCGGCATGGTGATGCTCCAGAACGTCCGGGTGGGGGAGGCCCCGTCAAGGTTGGCCACCTCGTAGACGTGGTTGGGGATGGACTGCAGGCCGGCGAAGATCAGCAGGGCGGTGTAGCCCATGTGCCGCCAGACGTTCACGAAGGCGATGGTGGGGATGGCCCACTGTTCGCTCCCGAAGAACGCAATGCGGGGGAGGCCCAACCAGCTGATGACCTCATTGACGATGCCCAGCTGATAGTCGAGCATCCAGAACCAGAGCAGCGCGACGATCACGTTGGCCACCAGGAACGGGAGCAGGAGCGCGCCACGGATGAACGTCGACTTGGCCACGCGGTGCATGAGCAGTGCGAGTCCGATGGCGATGACGGTCTGGAATCCGATGTTCAGTGCTACGTACTGCACGGTGACCGCCATGGCGTTCCAGAACAGATCGTCGCTGAATATTGCCGTGTAGTTCTTGATGCCGATCCAGGTGGGGTCACCCAGGATGCTGTACTCGGTGAAGCTCAGGTAGATGCCCCGGATGGTGGGGATCAGGAAGAAAACTACAAAGCCGATCAACGCCGGGAAGATGAACAGAAGTGCGATCTTCAAGTCCCCGATCCGGCGAATGCTGAACTTGGACGGTTTGCCCGATTGGGGAGGTGCGGCGGGCTCCGCTTGTTTGGCAAGGGTGGTCATCTTCGACCCTTTCCTGACTGTGATGTGGGTTACAACTGATGGAAATCTACACGAGTAGATATGGCGGGGTCAAGTAACTTTGTGAGATTTTGTGCGATTATTTTGGATTTATTGCGTTTTGTTGACTCGAGTAGATCGTAGTGATTCACTGGCCTGAGCCGCCCTTCGGACCATATCCCGTCCGGAGACGGCACTCCGCGAGCAACCACCATCATCGAAGGGCTAACAATGACGTTTTCAATGGGAGTAGTAGGACTTGGCCAGTTTGGCGGCCAATTTGCCCAACTCTTCAAGCTCCATCCCGGGGTTTCCGCGGTCTACGCGGTGGATGAGCTACCTGAACGGGCAGCCAAGGCTGTTGAACAGCTGGGCCTGGACGGAACCATGGACAGCTTCGATGAGTTGCTGGCCTCCGACGTCGACGCCGTCGCCATCTTCACGCAGCGCTGGACACACGGTCCATTGGTGATCAAGGCGCTGCGCGCCGGAAAGCATGTCTACTCAGCCGTTCCCATGGCAATCTCCGAGGACCAGATCGCAGGGATCATCGACGCTGTGCGCGAGACCAAGCTTGTCTATGCCATGGGGGAGACAAGCTACTACAACCCCGCCACGGTCTACGCCCGCAAGCAGCACGCCGCTGGCAAGTTCGGCCGCATCTTCTACACGGAGGGTGACTACGTCCACGACATGGACTTAGGCTTCTACGAGGCCTACCAGTACAGCGGCGGCGAAAACTGGAAGGCAACCGCCAGCTATCCGCCCATGCTGTACCCCACCCACGCCATCGGCGGCGTGCTGGGGGCCGTACCCGGCTATGCGGTGAGCGTCAGCTGCATCGGCGTCAAGGACGATCGGGGCGACGGGGTCTTCGACAAGGAAGTCAGCATGTTCGACAACGACTTCTCCAACGCCACTGCGCTCTTCGAAATGAACGACGGCGGCGCGATGCGGACCAACGAGATGCGCCGCGTGGGCTATCCCTCGCACATCCGCGAGTCCCGGTTCCGTTTCTTCGGGACGGAGGCGAGCTTTGAGCAGTTGGCCACCACCACGCTGTGGCAGGACAAGGAGGGCGTGATGGACGTCTCTGAGCAAGTGGAGACCAAGCCGAGCATGTCGGCCGACGACCCGTCGCTGGCGGACGTCGCCCCGGAGCTTCGCGGTGCCTTCATCTCCGGCCTCGCTCCGGTGCACGACGCCAGCCGGCTGCCTGCTGAATTCGATGGTGCCCCCACCGGGCACGAAGGCAGCCACCAATTCCTGGTGGACGACTTCGTCACCGCCGTGAACCAGGGGAGTCTTCCTCCGGTCAATGCCTGGGTGGCTGCCCGCTTCACGCTTCCGGGCGTCGTGGCGCACGAATCGGCCCTCCGCGGTGGCGAGCGGCTCCCCATCCGGGACTTCGGAGATGCACCCGAAGCTTTGTAGCTAGCATGATCACCATGACAACTTCGGCAGTGCACACCCCGCGCGGACCGGTAACGCGCAAAGACGTGGCCCGGTACGCCGGGGTGAGCACCGCCGTCGTGAGCTATGTGGTGAACGGCGGTCCCAAGAAGGTGGCGCCGGCCACGGAAGCCAAGGTCCAGGACGCCATCCGGATCCTGGGGTACCGGCCGAACGCGACTGCACGTGCCCTCAAAATGGGTTCCAACCAAACTGTTGGTTTGGTGATTCCGGACTCCAGCAACCCGTTCTGGGCGCTGCTGGGGCACGCAGTCGAGGTGGCGGCCGCCGAGCGCGGATATGCCCTGCTGCTGACGAATTCCGACAACAAACTGGACTCCGAACGCCGCCACATCCGCAACCTCGCCGCCCGGCAGGTTGATGGTGTGGTACTGGCCAGCGTCATGTTTGAACCAGACCTGCTGGAGCTTGTGGGAGCCGGAATCCGCTCGGTCCTGCTTAACCATGCCTCGGTCGCTCCCGGATTCAACAGCGTGGGCGTGGACCTCGAGGCCGGTGCCCGGCTGGCCGTGGAACATTTGATCAGCCATGGTCACAGGAGCATCGGCCTTGCCATGGGAACGACGGCGGACAACGAAGCTGACGGAAGGGAACGGGGTTGGCTGCAGGCTCTACAGGCTGCCGACCTGCCTGTTGGACCCCTTGCCCGGGGCCGGTTCGATCGCCCGGGAGGCTATGAGGCCGGGCAGCGACTTCTGGCCTCGGACAACCGTCCGACGGCGATCTTCGCAAGCTCCGATATGCAGGCAATCGGGGTTCTGCGGGCAATCCGCGAGGCTGGCTTGTCCGTTCCGGAGGATATTGCCGTGGCATCCTTCGACGGTTCGGTTGAGGCCGAGTACAGCTGGCCGGCGCTGACCACCGTGGAACAGCCGGTGTGGGAGATGGCAGAAGCTGCCGTGTCTGCGCTGGTGGGTGCGGACCGCAACGAACCCCCGCAGCACAGGGTCTTCCCGACCCAACTCCGCATCCGGCAATCGTGCGGCTGCCCGTAGCGGTTCTTCCACCCAACTGACTCGCATTTGTTGTCGTTTTGGGGCCTGAAAACGACACCTACTGCGAGTCAGTTGAGCTCAGGGCGTCGCGATCCTGAGCTTCCCGACGCCTTCGGCGAGGATGCGCCGGGCATCCTCGCCGAGGCGCGAGTCCGTCACGAGCACGTCGGCTTCTTCCAGCTGGGCAATCGAAGCGATGCCCACCGTTCCCCATTTGCTGTGGTCCGCCAAGACCACCACGTTGCGGGCCGCGCTGATGAAGGCTCGGTTGGTTTCGGCTTCCTGCAGGTTCGGAGTGGTGAATCCTGCGTCTGCGTCCATGCCGTGGACGCCCAGGAACAGCGTGTCGAGGTGCAGCTGCTTCAGGGCGGCGGTGGCAATGGGGCCTACCAAAGCGTCCGACGGCGTGCGCTCGCCACCCGTGACGATGACCGGGAAACCCGGGCGGGAACCTGAGGCATTGTGGAAGAGATCCGCGATCCTGATTGAGTTCGTCACCACCGTGATCCGCGGGCCTTCCAGGAGTTCCTTGGCGAGCTCGTAGGTGGTGGTTCCTGCGCTCAGGCCCACGGCCATGCCTTCGTGGACGAGGGTTGCAGCCTCTACCGCGATCGCGTGCTTTTCCTCGATCAGCTGGGTGGACTTCAGCTCGAACCCTGGCTCGTGGGTCCGCGCATCACCGGGTATCTTGGCCCCGCCATGGATACGCTCGACGAGGCCCGATTCCTCAAGCGACTCGATGTCGCGCCGAACGGTCATCGCGGAGACGCCCAGCAGTTGAGCGAGATCCGAGACGCGGACAACCCGTTCGCGCTGGACGGCGTCGACTATGGCTGTGTGGCGCGCGGCCTGAAGCATTGGAGCCTTTCTGGAAGGACGGCAGGTGGTTAGGCGGGAGTGGCGACGACGGCGACGCCCCCGGCAGTAAGGTTTAGCGTACCTCCGGTGGCGGTTCCGCTCAGGAGCTCGACGCCGTCGAGCGGCACATCCACATCATGGGCGCTGTGGTTGATGACGAAAATCCAGTCCGTGGATCCGTTGCTCCTGCGGACGATTTCCACGTCTTCCGGAGGCTGAACGCCCAGGACCGGCTCCACCCCGGCGTCCAAGCAGAGGAGCTGGACCAGTTCGGCCAGCCCGGTGCGGCCCAGACTGGTGGCGACGTAGTACGCGGCACCGCGTCCGCTCGCTCCCGCTCGGCGGGTGACCGCCGGGGAGCCTCCGACGCCGGACCCGCCCCGGCCTGCACCTCCGGGCCCCGCACCGCCGTCGAACGTGGCGAGAACCTCAGCGTCGGTCGCCTTCCCCAACTCGCTCCACAGAGTCCCGGAGCCGAACTGGCTCAAGCCCACGGTGTCTCCGGAACGCAGGGGGAAGAATTCCTCCATGCTCACGCCGAGCAGTTCGGAGAATGCCCCCGGGTAGCCGCCGCCATTGACCGGGTCCATGCGGATGTGGTCGTTCTCGTCAACGATTCCGGAGAAATACGTGATCACCAGGGTTCCGCCGGCTTCGACGTACTCGTGGAGCTTTGCGGCGCCTTCATCCGTGACCAAATACAGCATGGGTGCGATCACCAGCTTGTAGCCGGAGAGGTCGTCGGTGCTTTGCCGAATGTCCGTGGTGATGCCGGCCCGGTAGAGGGCATCGTGCCAACGCCGTGTTTCGGGGACGTTCCGGGCGTCCTCGCTGGGGTGCGAGTCCAGTTCGGTGCCCCAGCGGGCATCCGTGTCGTGGATGATGCAGGCCTCGGCCTGGACCGTGGAGCCGGCCGCCCCCGAAATGCTCTCGAGCGCACGGCCCAGCTGCACTACTTCGCGCCACACCTTGCTGTCACGGCCAGCGTGGGGGACCAGTCCCGAATGGTATTTTTCTGCGCCGGCTCGGGAGGCCCGCCATTGGAAGAACAACACGCCATCGGTTCCGCGGGCCACGTGTTGCAGGGAGTTGCGCAACATTTCACCCGGCACTTTGGCGACGTTTCGGGGTTGCCAGTTGACCGCGGAGGTGGAGTGTTCCATCAGGAGCCATGGTTTGCCCTGCGCCCATCCGCGGGTGAGGTCGGCTGTCATCGCCAGGTCCTGGAAGTTCCGCTCGTCGGCGGCGATCAGATAGTGGTCATTGGAGACGACGTCCATGTGTCCGGACCAGCGCCAATAGTCCACCGGGGCGTTCAGGCCCATGTTGAAGCCCATGAAATTCGTGGTCACGGGATGCTCTGAATGTGCCCGGATGATGTCCGCTTCTGCGTTGAAGCACTCGAGGAGCGCATCGGAGGAGAACCGCGCGAAATCTAGTTGTTGGGTGGGGTTGACCCAGGTTCCGGAACGGCGTGGCGGCAGGATCTCTGCCCAGTCGTAGTAGTGCTGTGACCAGAACGCCGTGCCCCACGCCTCATTGAGCGCATCAAGGCTGCCGTACCTGTCCCGGAGCCAGTCCTGGAAGCCACGTTCCGCATGCGGACCGAAGTCCGGTTGGTTGTGGCAGCCGTACTCGTTGTGGACATGCCACATGACGACGGCGGGGTGCCCGGCGTAGCGCTGCGCGATCGCCGTCGTCAGGGCTGCTGCCGCCCGGCGATAGTCCGGGGAACACGCCGCAAAAGCTTGCCGCGAACCGTAACTTTGCCGGACGCCGTCGGCATCCACCGGGAGCGAATCGGGGTATTTGCGGCTGAACCACGGCGGGGGAGAGGCACTCGCGTTCGCGAGGTCCACGCTGATGCCGTTGGCGTGGAGAAGCTCAAGGACCCTGTCCAGCCAACCGAACTCGTAACGGCCTTCCTCCGGTTCCAGGAGTGCCCAGCTGAAGATCCCGACACTCACCAGGTTCACCCCGGCTTCCTTCATGAGGGCGACGTCGTGTTTCCAGACCTCTTCGGGCCATTGCTCGGGGTTGTAGTCCCCACCGAAGGCGATCCGGCCGCCCAGCTTGTCGACGATGTAATCCATGGCCATGCGTTTTTATCCTTTGCTGGAACCGAGCGTGAGGCCGGCCACGAATTGGCGCTGCAGCACGAGGTAGATGATCAGGGTGGGTATCACGGTGATGGTGGCACCGGCCGCCAGGAGGTTGTAGTTGCTGAGGAACTCGCCCTGCAGGTTATTGATGGCAGTAGTGATCGGCAGCCGGTTACCGCTTTGGATGAAGAGCAGCGGCCAGAAGAAATCGTTGTAGATGAAAATGACTTCCAGCGTGCCCAGCGCCGCGAGGGCGGGCCGGCAGAGGGGCAGGATGATGTTCCAGTACTGCCGCCAGATCCCGGCACCGTCCACCAGCGCAGCCTCGGTGAGGTCCGAGGAGAGGGCTTTCATGTAGTTGGAAAGGACGAAGGTGCAGAAGCCGATCTGGAAGGCCGTGTCCACGGCGATCACCGAAATATAGGTGTTGAGGAGGTTGCCGGAATCGCTGAAGGAGTATGGCAGCGTGATGTGCTTGAACATCTCGAACAACGGGGCCGCGAGGACCTGCGGGGGCAGGAGGTTGCCGGCCGTGAACATGATCAACAGCGTGATGTTGAATTTCCAGCTCACCCGGGAGACGGCGAAAGCCATCATTGAGGCAAAGAAAAGGGTCAGGAGCACCGAGGGGACGGTGATAAGGACGGAGTTCAAGAGATATTTCGAGAATCCGCCTTGGGTCCAGGCCTGGATAAAGTTGTCGAAATTGAAGGTGCCCCCAAGGCTGAAGTAGCCGAACTTGTCCGTATCGGCCTTGGGACGCAAGGCCGTGTACAGGGACCAGCCGAGCGGGATCAGCCACATGACGGCCATCACGGTCAGGAAGATATGGGTCCCGTAGTGGCGTTTGCCCCGGTTCCGGGACACGCCCACAGCTGCTGCGGTACGTGGGACGGGGTTGGCGAGGGTGCTCATGCTTTGCTCTCCTTGCCGAAGGTTCGGCTGAGGTAGAAGACGATCGGAATCAGCGAGATGACCAAGAGGATCACTGCGAGGGACGAGCCGACACCGATCACCTGGCCTTCGCCGATCAGGTTCTGGATCACCAGGGCGCTGATCAATTCGAGGCCGTTGGTTCCGCGGTTGATGACGTACACAATGTCGAAGGCACGCAGCGACTCGATGATCGTGATCACCACGATCACGATGTTGACGGGGCGCATGGCCGGGAATACCACGCGGAAGAACGTCTGCACAGCGTTAGCGCCGTCGATCGACGCCGCTTCGCGCAGGGACGGGTCCACGCCCTTGAGGCCGGCCAAGTACAGGATCATGACGTAGCCCGCGTGACGCCACGTGGCTGCGACCATGGCTGCCCAGATATTGACGTTCGAATCTCCGAACCAGTCAACGGCCCGGGGTGTGCCGGCCGTGCCCAGGAGGTAGTTCAGCAGCCCGCTGTCCCGGTTATAGAAGAGCTGCCAAATGATGCCGATCAGGGCCAAGGACAGCATGACGGGCGTGAAAAAGATGCTCTGGTAGATCTTGCTGCCGCGGATTTTCTGGTCCAGGAGCACGGCCAGGAGCAGGCCGAGGGGTGTTGCGATCAGGGCCAGGAAGACGAGCCACAGGATGTTGTGCTGCATGGCAGGCCAGAACGGGGGATAGTCCTGGACCACGAAGCGGTAATTGTCCGTTCCGGCCGCCTTGATGTCCTTGATGTCCAGGCCGTTCCAGCGGGTGAAGCTCAGCGCGATGGAAAAGAGCGTGGGCAGCCAGACCAGCAGCAGTTGGATCAGGGTAGGCAAACCCACCATGATCGCGAGGACCAACTTGTCACGCCGGGTGAGGCGGCGGACTTTGCGTGCTTTGCCCGGCGGCCTGCCAGCGCCGGCGTGACCCTTGCCGGCTGTGGTTCGCCCGGCAGCGCCGGGCTCGCTGTCCGGTGCGGCCGGTTTTTCGGCGGTAGTACTCATGGGGATTCCTTCAGTTTGCAAAAGGTGACCCGACGACGGCGGCTGGTACCGCCGTCGTCGTTCCTGTCACGGCAACTACTGGGCGGCGTAAAGGGTCTTGGCCTGCGCTTCAAGATTCTTGACGTCCACGGTGCCGTCTTTGATGAAGGACTGCAGCGCGGGGATCATCACGTTGTTGGCCATGGCGGGGAGGGCGTCGCGGTCCAGGAACTGGCTGATGTACTTGGCGTTGGCGATGGTGTCCGCGCATTTCTTGTTCAGCGGGGTGAACTTTGACGTGTCGGCGCCTTTGACGGTGGCGATGTTGGAGGTGTCCACGGCTGCGTAGGCGTTCTGGCCCTCGGCGGATCCCATGAAGGCAAGGAAATCGTGCGCTGCCTTGTTGTCGCCGCCCTTCTTGGAGAGGAGCAGGCCATCGATGGGGGCCTCGACCGCGTCGGTGCCTTCGACGGCGATTTCCGGAAACGGGAAGAAATCGATGTCGGCAAGCACTGTGGGGTCCGTGAACTGCTGGGTCACGAAGGAGCCCAACAGGTACATGCCGGTCTTCTTGGCTTCGAGGGCCTTGGCGGCATCCTGCCAGGTCTGGCCGAGGGCAGCAGGATCTTGGAACGGTAGGAGGGCCTTCCACGTGTCGAAGACATTGCTGACCTTCTTCTGATCCCAGCTTTCCTTGTGGGCGGTGAGGTCCACGTGGAATTGGTAGCCGTTGAGGCGCATGTTGATGTAATCGAACGTGCCCATGGCCGGCCAGCCGTCCTTGTCCGCGAAGCCGATGGGGATGATGCCGTCGGCCTTCATCTTTGCTGCCAGGGTCTTCAGTTCGTCGAACGTCTTGGGGACTGCGTAGCCCTTTTCAGCCCAGAAACTCTTCCGGTAGAAGAAACCCCAGGGGTAGTTGTAGTTGGGGACGAGGTACATCTTGCCGTCCGGCCCGGTGGAGGCCTTCTTCATGGCGTCGGAGAAGTTGCCGCCGATCTTCTCCCATACGTCGTCCACCGGAGCCAGGAGTCCTTTGCCTGCGTAGTACTGCATCCGGTAGCCGGCGAACCATGTAAAGGCATCGTCCGGGCTGCCCTGGAGGTAGGAGTTGATCTTGTTCTGGAAGTCGTTGTGCGGGACAACGTTGGTGGCCACCGTGATGCCGGTCTTCTTGGTGAAGGCATCGGTGACGGCTTTGTAGGCGTTCTTCGGCACATCGTCCGAAGAACCTGAGCCGAAGGTGAGGCTGTTCGATGAGGCCCCTGGGGCGGGGCCGGAGCCGCCGGTGCAAGCAGCCAGCAGCGGAATGCCCGCCAGGCCGGCAGCACCTATACCGAGCGTTTTCAGGATGGTGCGGCGTCCAGGCCCGGCATTGTGGGCCGACTGGAACGGGTCAAGATTCGCTGCCATGTTCTCTCCCTTGAAAAGCGTGGTGCTTGTGAGTTATCTCACGTAGAACTTGACTATAACCGCTCAAAACAGAACATGAAAGAACTAAATATAACATTCTTGCGACGGTGGGTTTCATGACAAAGGCGGCGGTCCCCGGGAAGGGGACCGCCGCCTTTGCGTGGTGGCTTGGCGCCTTATGTGGCTTGGTGAAATGCTTACTTCTTCAGCGACTGGGCGATCTGGGCCATGATGGTGGGGTCCGAGAGGGTGGTGGCGTCGCCGGGTTCGCGGCCTTCCGCGACGTCCTTGAGGAGGCGGCGCATGATCTTCCCGGAGCGGGTCTTGGGCAGTTCGGGGACCACCAGGATGTGCTTGGGTTTGGCGATGGGGCCGATTTCCTTGCCGACGTGGTTGCGCAGTTCCTGGACGGTGGCGTCGCCGTCGTTGATGGCGTCCCCGCGCAGGATCACGAACGCGACCACGGACTGGCCCGTGGTTTCGTCAGCGGCTCCGACGACGGCGGCTTCGGCCACCCAGGGGTGGGACACGAGCGCGGATTCGATTTCGGTGGTGGAGAGCCGGTGCCCGGAAATGTTCATGACGTCATCCACCCGGCCCAGGAGCCAGATATCGCCGTCTTCGTCCTTCTTGGCGCCGTCGCCGGCGAAGTACATGCCCTCGAAGCGGGACCAGTAGGTGTCTTTGAACCGTTCCGGGTCGCCCCAGATGCCGCGCAGCATGGCGGGCCAGGGTTCGCGGACCACGAGGTAGCCGCCGTGGCCGTCCGGGACAGACTCACCGGCCTCGTCCACGACGTCGATCGCGATGCCGGGCAGCGGGACCTGCGCCGAGCCCGGCTTGGTCGCGGTGACCCCGGGCAGGGGCGCGATCATCTGGGCGCCGGTCTCGGTCTGCCACCAGGTGTCCACGATCGGGGCCGGGTTCTCCTTCTTTTCGCCGTTCTTGCCGGCGTTGGAGCCGATGACGTCCCGGTACCACATCCAGGCTTCGGGGTTGATGGGTTCACCCACGGAGCCAAGGACCCGGATCGAGGACAGGTCGTACTTGCCCGGGATCTCCCGGCCCCACTTCATGAAGGTCCGGATGGCCGTGGGGGCGGTATAGAGGATGGAGACCTCGTACTTTTGAACGATTTCCCACCAGCGGCCCTGGTGCGGGGAGTCCGGGGTGCCTTCGTACATGACCTGCGTGGCGCCGTTGATGAGCGGAGCGTAGGCGACGTAGGAGTGGCCGGTGACCCATCCGACGTCGGCGGTGCACCAGAACACGTCCGTCGCCGGGTGCAGGTCGAAGACCGCCTTGTGGGTGTAGGCGGTCTGGGTGAGGTAGCCGCCGGTGGTGTGCAGGATGCCCTTGGGCTTGCCCGTGGTGCCGGAGGTGTAGAGGATGAAGAGCGGGTGTTCGGAGTCGTGCCCGACGGCGGTGTGTTCCGTTGAAGAGGCGCCGACGGTGTCGTCCCACCACTGGTCCCGGCCCTCGTGCCAGTCCACCGGTTCGCCGTTGCGCTTGACTACCACGACGTTCCGGACGGTGTGACCCTCTTTGGCGAGGGCCTGGTCCACGGCGGCCTTGAGCGGGCTGGGCTTGCCACGACGGTAGGTGCCGTCCGCGGTGACCACGAGCTTGGCCTCGGCATCGTCGATCCGCGAGCGTAGGGCGTCGGCGGAGAAGCCGCCGAACACCACCGAGTGCACGGCCCCGATCCGGGCGCAGGCCAGCATCGTGATCACGGCCTCGGGGATCATGGGCAGGTACACGGCCACCCGGTCGCCCTTCGCTACCCCGAGGGATTCGAAGGCGTTTGCGGCCTTCTTCACCTCTTCGGTGAGCTGCGCATAGGTGTAGCTGCGGGTGTCGCCGGGTTCGCCTTCGAAGTGGATGGCCACCCGGCCCCCGAGCCCGTTTTCGACGTGCCGGTCCAGGGCGTTGTAGGCGGCGTTGACCTTGCCGCCGACGAACCACTTCGCAAACGGCGGGTTGGACCAGTCCAGGGCCTGGCTGAAGTCCGTGTCCCAGTCCAGGAGTTCACGGGCCTGCTTGGCCCAGAACGCAGGCCGGTCCGCATCCGCTTCCGCATAGACTTCGGCGCCGACTACCGCATTGGCGGCGAACTCAGTGGTGGGCGCGAACTTCCGGTTCTCGTGGAGAAGGTTTTCGAGGGCATCGCCGTTGCCTGCCCGGTCAGATCCGGGTGCAGCGGTGGTGGTCGATCCATTGGCGTCCTGGGACATGTGAACCTCATCATTCATCGATCTCTGCCGCGCGGGTCCTGTGGCGGGCTGCCCTGCCCAGGCGCGCGTAGCATGCACGGCGTTGGGCTGGGGCGCCTCACGGGATTCCGCAAAGAGCTTTTCCGGAACCCACCTTAGCGTTTTGAGCTGACAACAAGTGTCTGCGGTCACAATCTGGACCGTGAGCGGCGCCTGATTCGCGCCGAACGGCTCCGACTGCTCTCAGGGTAGCTCCAAAAGCGGAGATCACAGGGCCCGCCTCCTAGTCTCCGCGCACGTGCCAGCTAGTGGACTGTCAGAAGGGTGGCATAGGCTGAAGAGGTCTCGAGACGCGAAGACTTGGCGCCCCTGCCTGGCCCGAAAACACTGGGTGCAGCCTTGGGCGGCCGCGTATCGGGCACCGCCGTACAAAGGAGATTTGCACATGAACCAGACGAGCCAAGGCCCGAAATACGGTGCGCTCGCGCCCGGATCGGCCCCCGAAGCAGCAACTGGAGCCGGGGCGCCAGAACCCGGTCGCAAGACCTCCCCGAAGTACCAAGCGGTACTGGGACCGTTCACCACCCGGGACGTGACTGTTTTCGGCTCCACCTTGCTGATGTTTGTAGGTTCCCTCCTGCCGATGTTTGGTGGGCGCTACAACCTGTGGAACCTGGACAACCTCTTTTTCCTGGCCCTGGGCATCATCCTTCCCCTGGTGGTGACGGCGTTGTTCGTTGCGCGGCGCCTGCAGCCGGGAAACGTGGTGAGAATCGGTTCGCTCTCGATTGACCAATTCGCTTCCGTTGTGGCGTCGTTCGCCGTGACCATGTTCTTCCTCGCCACGGCAGGCGCGTTTACTGTGTTCGCGCTGGTAGGCCTGATCGGCTCGGTGGGCTTTCTCGCTGCGACGGTCCTGGCTCCGCACTTGCCGGCGCTCCGCGAGGACTTCAAGGACCGGGCCGAACAGCCCGCGCACGTTGTGGCCCGGGAAGCGGCCATCCCAACCCGCAAGCCCATCGCGCCGAAGCCGGTGGTGCCCAAGCCCGACGCCTCGCCTGAAGCTTCCGCGCGCGCCACTCCGGAACCTGTCGCGTCGGCGGCCGTCAGGTCGGAGCCTGAAAAGCGAGCTCCCGAAACTTCAGCGCCGTGGGCTCCGGCAGCTGCCGCTCCGACGTCGTTCGGCCCAGCTGACCCCGGTTCCTCGGACACAGTACCGTCCAGTCCGGCAGCAACAGAGTCCGCCGACGTCGCACCCGCCGCCCCCGCAGCCGGGGACGCCGCCGTCGTACCTGCCGAGCCCGCCAGGCCCATCGGAACCGCCACCCAGCACATCGGGACAGTCAAGACGGCAGGCATGGGGAACCAGCCCAGCTCAGAGCAGCCCAATCTTGAGCAGACCAGGGCGCATCAGATCATCGGAGCCACCGTTGATCCGGCGACGCGAAGGGACGAAGAAGAACACGGCTCCGGGTACGAGGCCTTCTGGTTCGCCGTGGCCCATCCCCGCACCGTCGTCGACGAGCACACCGGAATCCCCGTCTTCACCATCGAGCCGGGCACGTGGGTCCTGGCCCTCGAAGACCGAGGCCAGGAATTCCTGGTGCAGGACACCGATGGCAAAGTAGGCATCCTGCGCGATCTCAGCCACATCGAACGCGGCTAGCCATGCCCGCTGTGGACGCCGCCGTCGAAACCCCGCTGGCATTGAAGCGGCGTGCGCGCAAAATCAATAAGGCTCTCGCCGGGCTTTATCCCTACGCCCATGCGGAGCTTGATTTCCGGAACCCGTTCGAACTGGTGGTGGCCACGGTGCTGTCCGCCCAGACCACCGACGTGCTGGTCAACCAGGTCACCAAGATCCTGTTTTCACGCTATCCGGATGCCAGGAGCATGGCCGAGGCCGAGCCCGCCGAGCTGGAGGCGATCCTGCAACCGACCGGTTTCTTCCGCGCCAAAGCGCGGAACGTCCTGGCGCTCAGCACGCGCTTGGTGGACGAGTTCGACGGCGAGGTTCCCGGCAGGTTGGAAGATTTGGTGACGCTCCCCGGCGTTGGGCGCAAAACGGCGAACGTGGTGCTCGGCAACGCTTTCGGCGTTCCCGGAATCACGGTGGACACCCACTTTGGCAGGCTGGCGCGCAGGTTTGGGTGGACGACATCCGAGGACCCGGTGAAAATCGAATTCGACGTCGCCGAACTGTTCGAGCCCAAGGACTGGACCATGCTGTCGCACCGGGTGGTTTTCCACGGACGCAGGGTCTGTCATGCGCGCCGGCCGGCGTGCGGGGCGTGCCCGGTGGCCAATTGGTGTCCCAGCTACGGTGAAGGCGAAACCGATCCGGTCAAAGCCGCCAAGTTGCTCAAATACGAACTGGCGCCCGGCAACGAAGCGCTTTTGGCAAGGCTGCTCGCCGAGACCCACCGTGCTGCGGAGATTCGGATGGAATCGCAAAGGAGCCCACGATGACCGCGCTGGAAGACTTGGTCAGCCTCATCACCAAGATTGATTCCGGCCTTCACCCAGGTCCTGACCCGCGGATTGCCGCCGCCACGGTGGATCCAGACAAGGCACGAAAAGCCGCTATTCTCATGCTGTTCGGCGTCTTGGACGATGTCCCCGCTGAATCCGGGAAACCTGTGGCCCCCGCCGACTTGGATGTGTTGCTCCTGGAACGCGCGCACACCCTGGACGATCATCCGGGACAGGTGGCGTTCCCCGGCGGCAGCATCGATCCCGGGGATGAGTCAGCCGTAGCGGCAGCCCTCAGGGAAGCGGTAGAGGAGACCGGCCTGGACAGCGGAGGCGTGCAGGTGCTGGGCGTCATGCCGGAACTCGGGCTGATCCGCAGCAATTTCGTCGTCACTCCGGTGCTGGCATGGTGGGCGTCGCCCTCTCCCGTTCGCGTTGTGGACTATGCCGAATCGGCGCAAGTGTTTCGAGTTCCTGTGCGGGACCTCCTGGACCCAGACAACCGCTACACCGGGACGCTCACCCGATTCGGCCGGACCTTCTCGAGTCCCGTCTTCAAAGTCAACGGACTAGTGGTCTGGGGTTTCACCGGAATGGTGCTCAGCGGCCTTTTCGACGCCTTAGGGTGGACGGTTCCGTGGGACGCGGAACGGGTTCTTGACATCGAGATCTAGCTGGCTATAGCCCGCCGACCGGCCGGGCGCCCGCCGGCGCCGTGGGTCCGCTACGCTGCGCGTCGGGCTGTTTTTGAGTGATCCTCGACGATGCCCGTGGCGGCATTTTCCCGTACCGCTGTAATGCCGGCGATTACCGCTTTCAGGTGTTTGAACTGCGGAGACTCCGCAACCAGCGTTCCGTCGGCTGCCATCAGTCGGAAACGGTAGCCATCTTCGCCGTCTTTGAGAATCTCGAATCGTCCAGCCATCGTTGCTGTTCCCCCTTGTATGCTGCCTCGCACAGTTAGTGCGTCCTTGCACTGTGGTGTCCCTCACCCGGAACGCCATGAATGAGCCTATCCAGACGCAAGGGGAGTGCTGAAATTACTTTGGAGTACATGACTTGCCCGGGTCATGCCAAGTTAGTTTCCGCCATATGACTCGCTTTCCGCCCTGCCGGACGCTATGGTTCCGGACTTCCTACGACGCGGTCCTCAAAAGGTCAGTGCTCGCCTCGGGGCCGGCACCGGATATTCCGCAATGGCCATCCGGAATTCTTCCTCCGCGTTGAGTCGCCGCCGGACTTCCATCTCCTCCAACCTTTGGGCATCGCCCGCGTCTACGCCGGCGGTGTTCGCCAGTTCCCTGATCCAGTCTCCGGCCACCACGGCATCGTGCTGCTCGCCCAACAGCCGCTGCAGACCGATCGCCGGTTGGATCACTCCGGCAGCATGGTGGCTGAAGGCGTCCGCAACCGCCTCCACCGAGTACCGGAGGCACTTGACGTCTTTGCGGGCTTGGTGGAGCGCGGCATTGCGCACGTCCGGGTCGTCGCTGCCCGCTTCCTCCGCGAGGCTGTGCTGCAGCCGCTCCCACTGCACTTGGAGGCGCTCCGCAAGGTCCGCCGTCGGGGGCTTGTACTCCTTGGCATCGGGGGCGTCCACTAGCGCCCTGGCAGCCCGCACTGTCCGCCTGCTGCGCTTGCGCCTTCCGAGGGTGGACGCCAGCTGCGCGCTGGACGATTCCAGTTCCTCAACGGCCAGGCGCAAGGACTCGGGAGCGTTCCATGAATCCTTCGTGTCAAGGGAGAGCCGTATCCTCTGGGCCAGGACGTAGGCATCTCGGGACTCGCCGAGCGATGTTGCCAGCCACCTGACTTCCTGGCGCGCCGGCCGAGGGAGCTTTGGGACCAGCCCGCGATAGCAGCTGAGCACCGAACGGATCCGGCGAAGCGCGAGCCTGGCATTGTGTACGGCTTCCGGATCAGCCGCCCCGATCAACGGCAATTGGCCCTCCAGCTCTGTCAGCTGGAAGGCAATGTATGCGGCCAACAGCGTCCGGCCTTTGCTTCCCACGGGGCAATCGTCCTCCCCAGCTGAACCGGGGGCAATAGGGGTGCTTACTTCGCTTTGTCGTAAGAATCGACGACGGCGATACTCACCGGAAATTCCACCGGAACCCGCCCGAACAGCAGCTCCTTCGCGGCTGCTGCGGCCTCCTCGATGGCGCTGATGCAGGCATCCACCGACTCGATAGGTGCGTGAACCATGACTTCGTCGTGTAGGAAGAACACGAGTTCCCCGACAGGCAGGCCATTGGCCCGTACGGTGCGCAGCCGCCGTCGAAGTTCAGCCAGCCAGCATGACGCCCAGTCCGCGGCGGAACCTTGCACCACAAAGTTCCGCGTGAAACGTCCCCGCGACCGGGCAATGCTGTCCGCCCGCCTCTGTTCTTCCGCCGTCGTGGATTGCTGGCTGCGGATCCAGCGGTCCGACGGCGGCGGGCTGCTGCGGCCCAACCTGGAGGTCACGGTCCGGCCGGCTTCGCCGTCGCGGGCTGCCTGCTCGACGTAGCCCACTGCTCGCGGATAAGTGCGGGTCAGCTGGGGCATAAGCCGCCCTGATTCGCCCGTGGTGGCGCCGTAAATTGCACCCAGCAACGCGATTTTGGCCTTCGCACGGTCGCCACCGAAGCCCTGAGCGGCGATGCCGGCGTACAAGTCTTTATCCCGCGCAGCCTCGGCCATCTTCGAATCCTGGGCCAGGGCCACCAAAACCCGCGGCTCAAGCTGGGAGGCGTCGGCTACGACCAACTTGTAGCCCGGGTCGGCGTGCACCGCGCCCCGAATCTGGCGAGGGATCTGCAAAGCCCCGCCTCCCCTGGAAGCCCAGCGGCCGGAAACCACGCCACCCACCACGTACTCGGGACGGAACCGGCCTTCGCTCACCCACGCGTCCAGCCACGACCAGCCATTGGCCGTGAACAAGCGGGAGAGCTTTTTGTATTCCAGAAGGGGCTCGATGGCCGGGTGCTTTGATTCCTTGAGTTCCCATTGGCGGGTTGTTTTCACCTCGATGCCGTTCCGGTGGAGGGCACGCATGAGGTCCTGGGGCGAGTCCGGGTTCAGCCGGGGAGTATTGAGGATCCCACGGAGCTCGTTGCAGAGCGCCTCGAGCCGGGCTGGCCGGTGGCCGACAAGAGGTCGGAGACCCAGATGGCCTTCCAGGATGTCTTCGTGCAGCGTCTCCTGCCAGGGCACCCCGGTGAACTGCATTTCCGCGGCGATCATGGCGCCGGCGGATTCAGCAGCCAGCAGGAGTTTCAGACGGTGCTGGCGGCCTTCTTCCGTGGAAGCCTGGCCAAGCGCGTCCTGCTGGGCAGCGAACTCGGCCCGGATGTGGTCGAGGCCGGGCTGCGTGTTGCGCGGGACAAGATCGTCAAAAAGCGCGTCTTGCTCGGCGGGGGCCGGGGGAGGCTGCAGGACGCGTGGAGGAACCGGCATTTCATCGTCCTGCGTGAGCTTTTCCGCACTGCGGGCGTAGTCGGTGTGTGCCGTGAATTCAGAGTGGACCAGGATGGCGCGGCAGAGCGTCAGGTCATGGCACCGTTCCAGTTCCACACCGGCCTGCAGCATTGCCGGGTACCAATCCTGCGTCCGGTTCCAGATCCAGCGCGGCCTCCGCCTTTCCAGCCCGCGTACGACGCCGGCAAGATCGGCTTTTCTTACGACGCGCGGCTCTGCCAGGGCTGCTCCAGCCGGATTGCATTCCTGAATAGCTGCGCCGTCTGGATGGGCGGCGAGCAACAGGTACATGATCTCAATTCTGCCCTGCGGTTCGGTGGAAGCTTGCACGTTACGGACAAGTGCCGTCCGCAATCCTTCTGAGCGCTGGCTTCGGTGGGCAAAGCTTTCGTGCAGAGCTTTCGTTCGCAGTGCTTTTGTTCGCAGTGCTTTTGTTCGGGCGGACTCGTCCTCCACAGGGTCTTTTGTGGTTGTTTGTCCACATACGCCAATACGGTTCTTCAATGCTCCCGGGTAACCGGGGACAGTGGCTTCATGAGCGGGCAACATCTCCAACAGAGTGACGACAGTGGTGGCAGAGCCGGTGGCAGGGGCGGCGGTGTGCGTCGCGCCGAGATGCTTCAACGTCGCGGCCACCGGTCAAGGACATCCGGTACGGGGCCCGGGCCTGATCCGGGCCCGGTGCCGGGGGCGTCATGGCTTCCCGTCGATTCCGCCGAAGTCCTGTTGGTGACGGGCAATACCAGGCTTCAGGCTGAGATGGAGAGGATCGCAGCGGCCGTGGGTGCCAGCCTTCGGACCGCGGTCGATTCGTCCGAGGCCTTGTCGGTGTGGGACTCCGCGCGGATGGTCCTTCTGGGTAGCGACATCCGCGAACTGCCGCCCCGCCGTCGTGCACCTTCTGTCTTGCTGGGACTCAACGGCGAGGGGGACTCTTTGTGGCAGTTGGGAGCGGCCTTAGGGGCCGAACGGGTCGCAGTGTTGCCGGAAGCTGCGGCATGGCTGGCGGAGCACCTCAGCCGCTCCCACGCCCCTGACCCTGGAGGCCTGGTGCTCGGGGTGACAGGAGGATGCGGAGGTGCAGGTGCCTCCACGGTCGCAGTCTGGCTGGCCCAGGAAGCGGCCATCCACGGGGTACGGACATTGTTGGTTGATGGTGATCCTCGGGGAGGCGGTCTTGAGCTTTGCCTTGCTGCGGAAGACGCGCCGGGGCTGCGCTGGCCCGATCTTGCCGGCGCCAGTGGCAGCATCGACCCCGGGCAGCTGAGCGACTCACTCCCGGCAGCAGGCGGATTCTCTTTCCTGTCCTGGCCAGGCAGCCGCGACCGTGCCCCGGACGTCGGGTCGGGTGCAGTCGCAGCTGTTCTGGATGCGGGCAGACGGGGTTATGAACTGGTCATTGTCGATATTGGCCGAGGAACGGAATCGCTTGGCAGCTTCGCCTGGGACTGCGACAGGATCCTCCTGGTAGCCCCGGCACAGCTCCGGGCAGCCGTCGCCGGTGCCCGGCTACTCCAGGAGCTGCCGCCCGTGGAAACGGCGCTCGTGATCCGCGGGAACACCGGTTCTTCCGTGGACGGACCCCTCATTGCCGAGTCGCTTGGCCTTCCCCTCCACGGCGTCCTGCCCGAACTTCGGGGAACCACCGGGGCCGCGGAGCATGGACGCCTCTTGGAGTTCGGTAAGCGCAAGGCCGTGCGTCGCTTTGCTGGATCCGTCCTTCAACTGCTCGACGACGGAGCAGCATGAGTGCGCCTGGATTCTCAACCGGCGGGCGCCGGCGTCTGTCGCAGCGTTTGGACGCCGCGCTCCTTGAAACCGTTCGGGAAACGGTCATGTCGGACGCCGGACCTGTCACGCCATCGCGGGTGGCCGCCGCCGTCCATGCCACCGGCCGTCTACTCGGAACCGCCGGTGCGCTCGCCGCCGTCGAATCGATCAGCGCTGAACTGAGTGGGCTGGGGCCTCTCCAACAACTTGCGCGGGATGCCTCCGTGACGGACATCTTCGTGAATGGCCCGGACTCCGTCTGGTTCGACCGCGGCAAAGGGCTGGAAAGAGCCCAGCTGCACTTTGACGGCGAACCTCAAATCCGCGCCCTTGCCTCCCGGCTTGTGGCAGCCGGCGGACGCCGCTTGGACGACGGATCACCCTGCGTCGATGTCCGGCTCGACGGCGGCTACCGGGTGCACGCGGTGCTGCCGCCGATTTCGACAGCCGGAACCTTGTTGTCCGTGCGGATCCGGCGCGAGGAAGTGTTCTCCATGGATGAGCTTTGCGAGGGCGGAATGTTCGGGTTACCCGTACAGCGGGTGCTGGAAGCCATGATTGACCGCAGGTTGAGCTTCCTGATCAGCGGTGCCACCGGGTCCGGAAAGACCACATTGCTGTCCACGATGCTCGGTCTGAGTAGTCCCCATGAGCGGCTTGTGCTGATTGAAGACGCCTCAGAACTGAACCCGGTGCACCCACACGTCGTGTCCCTTGAGTCCAGGCATGGAAATCTTGAAGGTGGAGGTGTCCTGGACCTCGGCGAGCTCGTCCGGCAGGCGTTGCGGATGCGGCCGGACCGGCTCGTCGTGGGCGAATGCCGAGGGGCCGAAGTCCGCGAACTGCTGACGGCACTCAATACCGGCCATACGGGTGGCGGCGGCACGATCCACGCAAACGCCGCCGCCGCCGTTCCCGCCAGGCTCGTTGCCTTGGGCGCCCTTGCAGGCCTGAGCAGGGAAGCCGTAGGCCTACAACTTTCAACAGCATTGGATGCCGTGGTCCACGTCGAGCGGACCCCTGCCGGAAGGATGGTTTCGTGCATCGGGCTATTGGCGGACGGCCGGACAGGCCAATCCGTGGTGCCTGCCGTGGAGCTGTGCGAAGGCGCCGCTGTTCCCGGTCCGGCCTGGACGGAGCTTGCAGCCCGCCTTGAGCTGGACCCAGGGCTCCTGCCTGCTTCACCCGAGTTGCCGGGGCCGCAGACTTCGCCCGAATTGCTCGGGCCGGATGGACCGATTCCCCGTTCGCATCATCGTCTTGGAGCTGTCGCGTGACCGCGATCCTCATATTCGTCCTTGCAGGCGCTGCGTGGGTTACGTTCCAACCGTCCCGGCGACGTGGCAAACGGGTGGTGCGCGCCCTGGCACCTGCTCCCTCGGTCCCAGCTATAGCGCGCAGGCCGTGGAGGCGCACGCGCGGGGACGCGTTGCCGCTCACGGTGCTCGTGCAGCAGCTGGCTGCGCTCCTCCGAGGCGGCCGGTCGCCGTCAAGGCTTTGGGTGGAACTGTGGATGGTGCATGGCTGCAGGGAACAGGGCGATGGTTCGGTCGATGCCGGCGTACCAAAGGCACGCGGGAAGGCTTCGGGATTACCCGTACTGTCGACCGGATCCCTTCGTGTCCTGGCGGCAGCGCGATCGGCCTCCACGATAGGGGCATCCGTCGCCGAAGCCATCAGAATGTCGGCGGCGAAGGATCTGACGGCCGGGCTTCCCGTGGAACGGCGAATCTGGGGAGAACTCGCCGCCTGCCTGGACGTTGCCGAGGCAAGCGGTTGTCCGTTGGCGGATGTGTTGACGCGGTTTGCCTCCCAGCTTGAAGCGGAAGACGACGCCGGTGATGCTCGGCAGACTGCACTGGCCGGTCCGAAGGCCACCGTCCGCCTCCTGACATGGTTGCCCGTGTTCGGGCTTGGGCTGGGCATGGTGCTGGGGGTGGATCCCCTGGGGATCCTGATGGCCAATGGCATCGGATTGGCGGCGCTCGCGGCGGGGATCGTCTTGACGCTAGCAGGCAGGATCTGGTCATCGCGATTGGTGCTGGTGGCGGCGGGCATCGACTGATGGATTCGACTTTCCCCGCCATCGCTGTGTCCGTGGTCTTGATTTCTGCAGTAGTCCTCGGGCTCGCGAATCCGGGAAGATCCCGGCAGCACACAGCCCTGCGGATGCTTCGCGGATCCCCGGGGGCATTGAGCCGCCGAAGCACCTTCATGGGCGCCCGTCTTCCGGCATGGCCCGGAATTCCCGGAGGCGGCGATCAGATGGGCACGAAGGACTGCACAATGTGCCAATGATTCTTGAGTTGGTGGCAGCCATGCTCGATTCAGGGGCAGGACTTGGACGGACCCTCGAATTGATCGCTGGATGTGCGAGTCCGCAGCTCAGCCGCTCCCTGGGATCCGTGGTTGCCGCCCTGGACATCGGAACCGACTGGGAGACTGCGTGGCGGAGTTCGGGCCAGCAGTGCGCTGAAGCACACAAGCTCAAGGACGCCCTCGCCTTCGCCGCACTGACAGGCGCGCCGTCCTCGGCCATTCTTTATGCCCAGGCAGCCCGCCTCAGGCGTGAACAGTTCAGGGCTGCGGAAAAGCGCGCAGCGGCCCTCGGGGTGAAACTCGTCATCCCGCTGGGCTTGTGTTCTTTGCCTGCCTTTATCTGTCTCGGAGTCATCCCGGTTCTGTTGGCCATGCTTCCGTCAGCGGGATAGTCGGTCGCGCCTCCTGAGCGGCGGTGGCGCTTGAGCCTGGTGCGGCGCGTGACGCGACCGCTCGGGTTTTCTTCCACACATGGGGTGCCAGAAGCGAGTTTTCCACATAGAAAACTTGGGTTCTTCTGAAGACCGGATCCCAACGGGAGAGTCGAAGTATGGCCGGCAGCAAGTCGGTCCCAGCGAAAGGAAATGAAATGAATGCAACTGCGGATACCTTGATCCAAGCGGTCCCCTCCCAGCCGGAGGCTGAGGTTCTGGGGCTGTTCCCGGGCTCACAGCGAAACCAGCCTGTCCGTCCGCCCGTCCGCCCACGCTCCTCCGGCGAAACAAGCCCCGCGCGGTCCGACGCGGAGCTTCCTGCAATCAGACAGTCCAAGAGGCGGCTTATGGGGTCCGAGCTTGGGATGGCCACAGCCGAGTATGCGATCGCCACGCTTGCCGCGGTGGGTTTCGCCGGACTCTTGGTGGTCATCCTTCGCAGCGAGGAAGTGCGCGGTTTCCTCCTCAACCTCATTCGCAGCGCACTCGCACTGCCATGACGAAGAGGCAGGGATCCAAGCGTTGTGCTGAGAATTCTGTACGACGGTGGGCACGGGCTGCCAGGCGCTCGGGCCACAACATCATCGCGCGGCGGCGTTCTTCTGCCAGACGGTCTTCTTCGGAGGAAAAGCTTCATGGCTCGGGGAAGGGCCGTCGGAGCCTCGCTCTCTCCGAGAGAGATCAAGGTGCCGTCACTGCGGAGTTCGCCGTGACACTGCCAGCTGTCTTGCTTCTTTTGGCCCTACTTCTCGCCGGAACTGCGGCCGGAATTACCCAGCTGCGTTTGGAAGAAGCAGCGAGGGCCTGTGCCCGGGCTCTGGCCCGCGGTGATGGAAATTCGGCCGTGGACGGGATCGTCCGGAGATTGGCAGGGGATGCCGCCGTGGCCGTTGTTTCGGAAGACGGCGAATGGATCAAGGTCACGGTCTCCGCCCCGGTGGCTGGCCCGCTCGGATCCCTCATCCCATGGACGCTTTCAGCCGCGGCTTCGGCCAAGGGAGAGACGCCCCGGACGTCAGCGGCCACTTCGCCCTTCCCCGATGTCGGGGACAGGGTTGTTGATTTCAAGGGTGCCGCGCCAGTCGCGGCGCCGGTGGCCAGGCTGGGACTCCAACGCCTTGTGGAAGGGGTAGCGGCGTGAGGGCAGACATCGCCCACGCCAATGCCGGCCGCGGTCAGAGGGAGTGCGGCGTGAGTGCTGGGGTTGCCTGGGCCAATGTGGGTCCTAGCAACGCGGAACGTGGCGTGAGGGCAGATACCGCCCGCGCCAATGCGATCTGTAGCAAAGGGGAACGCGGCTCCGGCACCGTCCTGGCTCTTGCCTTGGGACTTGTCGTCATGATCTGCATGTCAGGAGCACTCATGTTGGCCCAGGCCGCGGCGATGGCGCAACGCGCCGCCACGGCCGCCGACCTTGCCGCACTCGCGGGAGCGGACGCTGCCCGTGGACTGACAGCAGGAGATCCTTGCGTCGTCGCCGGCGAGGCCGCTGCGAGGCACGGAGCGTCGTTGTCGGCCTGCATTCTCAGGCATGGTGAGATCGTGGACGTCCGCACGGAGTTGGTTCGTGGCGCGGTTTTCGGGACGGCCACCGGCCGTTCAAGGGCTGGTCCGCCGCCCTAGGCGGCTGCTGCCCTGGCCACATGCCCTGGCCACATGCCCTTGGACAGCGTCCCGCAGGAGCAGGTCGATCAGGGTGGCGGCCGCCCCTAGACAGCGTCCCGCAGGAGTACGTCGATCAGGGTGACCGCGGCATCCTTGTCCAGGGGGTTGTTCTTGTTGCCGCACTTGGGGGACTGGACACAAGAAGGGCAGCCGTTCTCACACTCACATGCCTTGATGGCGTCCCTTGTGGCCGTCAACCACACTTTGGCTTTCTCGAAGCCACGCTCGGCAAATCCGGCACCGCCTGGATGACCGTCGTAGACAAAGATCGTGGGAACCCCTGTATCGGCGTGAAGCGCTGTTGAGACACCGCCGATGTCCCAGCGGTCACTTGAAGCCACCAAAGGGAGAAGCCCAATGGCGGCATGCTCAGCAGCGTGAAGCGCACCCGGGAACTGTGCCTCGATAAGGCCCGCGCCTGTCAGCGAGCGGTTGTGGACCACAAACCAAACTGCCTTGGTGAAGAGGTCCCTGGCCCCGAGTTCCAGCGGCTCTTCCCCTAAGACTTCATTGGAAATCAATGCCTTACGTTGGAAGGAAACTACCTGTGTTGTCACTTTCACTTCCCCGAAGTGAACTGCGATGTCGCCCCATTCCATGGTTCGGAGAGTCTGCAGGACTTCGATCTGTGTCACGTCCCGGGCTGTCGTGTAGTAGTCCGGGTTGGCCCGCCGAACCATCACGCAGTGGTCTTCTTCGTTCAGTTCCTCAACTAGGTAACTGTCGCCCTGATGCACATAGATGGCACCGGCGTGGGCCTGGTAGTGCGTCTGCGGCGAATCCATGGTGCCCAACAGAGAGCCAGTCTCGGAATCCACGATGCTCACGGGGCCGCCGCCGTCCGCGCGCAGGTTCACCATGGCCGCGGCGCTCTCCGGGTGGGTCCAGAACCAGCCGGCGGGCCGTTTCCTCAGGTACCCCTGCTCCACCAGCTGATTCAGCAGAGGTTCGCACGTTGGTCCAAACAGGCCAAGTTCAGCCACCCCGATTGGGAGCTCGGCGGCCGCCGCGCACAAGTGGGGGCCGAGTACGTAGGGGTTCCCGGGGTCGAAGACGGTGGCTTCGACCGACACATCAAAGATTGCCTCCGGATGGTTGACGAGGTAGGTGTCCAGTGGATCGTCGCTGGCCACGAATGCGGCGATGGCGTCTTGGCCCGCGCGGCCTGCTCGTCCGATTTGTTGGAACAGGGAGGCCCTTGTCCCGGGCCAACCGGCTACCAGTACCGCGTCCAGTCCGGAAATGTCGATTCCCAACTCCAACGCTGACGTGCTGGAGACCCCTAGCAGTTCGCCCGAGCGCAGGGCCTTCTCCAAGGCGCGTCTCTCCTCAGGGAGATAGCCAGAGCGGTACGCAGCAACCCGCTGGGGCAAGCTGGGGTCTACCTCGTCGAGGAGGCGCTTGGCGATGGATGAAATTGTCTCCGCCCCACGCCTGGATTTGATGAAGGCGATGGTCCGGACGCGGGAGGACACCAGGTTGGCCAGCATGTCCGCGGTCTCGGCCACAGCAGTCCTGCGGGCCTTTGCTCCGTTTTCGCCCTTCAGCTCGGTCAGGGCAGGTTCCCAAAAAGCCACTGTGGTGGAGCCGTGTGGCGAACAGTCCTCGGAAACTTCGCGCACGGGAGTCCCGATGAGCCGGGCAAAGGAAGTCCCGGGGTCCGAGGCCGTCGCGGACGCGGCAATGAACACAGGCTCAGGAAAGGAGTTGCCGGCACCGTAGTACGCGCAGATCCGCCGGAGCCTTCGCATGAGGTTGGCGACGTGTGACCCGAACACTCCGCGGTAGCTGTGGGCCTCATCCACGATGACGTACCGCAGCCGGCGGAAGAAGCGGGCCCACCAGGTGTGGTTGGGCAGGATCCCAAAGTGCAACATGTCGGGGTTGGCGAGGATGAAGTTGGCGTGGTCGCGGATCCAGCGGCGCTGCGACTGGTCGGTATCGCCGTCGTACGTTTCGGCACGGACCGTGGGGAGCTTGAGGGGGCGGATCGCTGCCAGTTGGTCGGCGGCGAGGGCCTTGGTTGGGGAAAGATAAAGGGTGACTGCACCGTCGTCGTGGATCTTGCCCGGTTCGGATAGCACCCGTAACTCGGAACGATGGATCGCGTCGAGGGCAGGCAACTGATAGGCAAGGGACTTCCCGGACGCGGTGCCCGTGGCAATGACCACGTGTTGGCCCGAGTGTGCGAGTTCGGCTGCTTCGATTTGGTGCCGGTACGGTTCGTGGATGCCCAAGGTTCCGTAGGCGGCAACGATATCTGGATGGGCCCAGCCCGGCCATGCCTCATGGATTGCTTGGCGGGCAGGAATGGTTCGGACATGTCGCAACTGCTCCGGGTCCGGGCTCCTGCCCAGCAGGGAGATCACAGATTCAGTTGCGCTCACTCAGCCATTCTGCCATCGCGCCGGAAACCGGGATCATTGTTGAGGCCGCCGCGGACCGCTCCGGCCGCCGAAGGGCCGCTACGCCACAGACAGATCAGTCTCGTCGACCCGCTTGGTAGACATCATGAGTACTTGGCTCACGTTCTTCCAACCCAAGTGCGAATAGAGGTGCTGTCCGTCCAGGGAAGCCAGGAGGAGTCCGCTTTCGACGTCGTGCTCAAATGCCTGTGCGGCGAGGGCTTTCATGATGAAGCTGCCTAGTCCTCGGCGTTGGTAGTTGGGTTCGGTGACGATCTTGTCGAACACGGCCGTCTGCTTGACCACGAATACCTGGCCGCTGGCTGCCACCTTCTCGCCGGCGTGGACCACGGCGTAGTGCACGCCCTTGCTTTCGGAGGTCGTGAGCTTGAGATTGTCATCGGAGAGCCACGGGTCTTCGGAATCCTGCGTTTCCATGTCCACGATCATCATGGTCTGGGAATCGGAAGTGACGTTCAGCCCGTGCTCCCGCGCCAGCTGGTCATAGCGGGCGACGTCGTTCGTGAGGATTGTCAGGATGCGGGTGTCCGCTTGGGCGGTCTTGGCAGCAAGTTCGGCAAACTCGGAATCCGAGGGGTCGTGCGCAAAGTACTCCCAGTCGCCGGTCTTGTCAGCACGCAGCGCCGCGGGGAACCGTCCTTCCTTGCGGGTCTCGTAACCCCGGGAACCTGACCATCCGGCAACCCAGACTTCCAGCAGATCCGCGATGTCTTCAACCAAGGCGTCGTGACTCATGTAGAGAGACTATGCCAGCAGTCTGGGAATCAACAGGGGCGGCCAGTAACAGCTCAGTTAACACTTTGGGAAGTCGGACAGCTGCTCGGCTCAGGAGTTTGGGGCCACCAAGTACCCTTAAATACGTGGCTTTAAACAGAATCGTGCTCTTCTATGGCTTTACCCCGATTGCAGACCCGGACGCGGTGCGGCTGTGGCAGCGTGCCCTGTGCGAGAAGCTCGGCCTCACCGGCCGCATCCTTATTTCCCGGGACGGCATCAACGCCACAGTCGGCGGGGAGCTGAACAGCGTCAAGCAGTATGTGAAGACCACCAAGGAGTACAAGGGCTTCCACGGTATCGACTTCAAGTGGTCCGAAGGCGGCGCTGCGGACTTTCCCCGGCTCAGCGTCAAGGTGCGCGATGAGATCGTGTCCTTCGGTGCCCCCGGAGAACTGAAAGTGGACGAGAACGGCGTCGTTGGCGGCGGCACTCACCTCCAGCCGGAAGAGCTCCACGCATTGCTGGAGCAAAAGAAGGCTGCCGGGCAGGAAGTGAAGTTCTTCGATGGACGCAATGCCTTTGAAGCCCAGATCGGCAAGTTCAAGGACGCAATCGTTCCTGATGTCGCCACCACCCACGACTTCATCAAGGAACTCGACTCCGGGAAGTACGATGAGCTCAAGGACCAACCAGTGGTCACTTACTGCACCGGCGGGATCCGCTGCGAAGTCCTTTCCAGCCTTATGGTGAACCGCGGGTTCAAAGAGGTCTACCAACTCGACGGCGGCATTGTCCGCTACGGCGAAACCTACAAGGACCAAGGCCTGTGGGAAGGCTCCCTTTACGTCTTCGACAAGCGCATGCACGTGGAATTCAGTGAGGAAGCCAAGACCATCGGCCAATGCGTCCGCTGCCAAGCGCCCACCAACAAGTTTGAGAATTGCTCCAACCTGAGCTGCCGAAACCTTACTCTGTATTGCGCTGAATGTGCCTCAAGCCCGGAAACGTTGCGCTGCCCGGAAGGCTGCGCGGCCTAGCTCCCGGTCGCCTAGCTCCTGGTCGCCCAGTTCCGGGTCGCCTGCGGTCGCCTAGATGCGGCTCACCCGGTATGCGAAGTTCGCCGGGGCATTGGCTGTCACCGTAATACCCAAGACGGCATCTTTCTCCAGTTGCAGGACGTTGACCCGCGTGGTGCCGCACTGCAGCATCAGCTCGATGAGGACGTCGCTCCCGTTTCGCACAGTGAATTCGGTGCTGCGGGCGCCGCGGCACGCGAGTGTCACGGCATAGGAACCGCCGGGAAGTTGCGTAGTTTCTTCAGCGCGGGATTCTCCACGTGACAATAGTCCGTAGCTGCTATAGAAGGACTGCCCGTTCACGTCCGGGAGTACGTCCCCCGCCCAGGCTTTCAGTGCATCGCCCGTGACGGTCTGGCCCAATGCCGGATCGCGGGGCAGCACGGGATCGGTGAAGACTGCCGACGGCGGACTGCTCACCGGCGCACGACCGTCGTCGTAGGTGTATTCACACGAGGCCAGAGGGCCGCACGCGAGCACACCACAAAGCACGACGGCGGGAATCGCCACCCGTGTCTCCGGTACCTTCAGGGCGTGGACCCACCCCATAGTCCGACTCTACGCCGGGCCGCCGCCGTTGGAACGCCGCTGCAGGAACAAGGTGGCGTCAGGAACCCGCGACCAGTTGGTACGCGTAGATCAAGGGCGCATCGACGCTGCTTGTGCTGATGCTCAATGGACCGGACGAGGGAACCTTGATGCGGGATGTTTCGCGGCTGCCATTGCACGCCGCTCCTGCCTCAGTGAGCTGCTTGCCGGACGCGGAAACGGCGAAGAATGCCTTGCCACCGCCGTCGCAGGCCACCGTCAAGGTGTACGTGCCTGCAGCCAGGTTGGCTACGCTCTTGACCAAGGGGTCGCGGTTCAGGATTCTTCCTGAATCCTCCAGGACGATCCCGGCCGCGGAGGGAATGGTCGTTGCCTTCCACGAAGGGATGTTGGCGTCAGTGATGGACCCTGCGGGGACGCACGCCGTCATTGCCAAAGTGCCGGCGCCGATAGCAAGGAGTGCTGCGTGTCGCCGGCTGGAGGGGTGAAATGCCATGATTCAACGCTACCCGCTCGGGCGCGTAGCCCGGGACGCGAACACCCGCTCCGAGACGGCCGTGCCCACTCCCCAGCCCCAGTAGACCAGCCCAATAGACTTGGACGGTGACTGATCCCGCAACGCCCACCATCCTGGGGACCGCCCCGAACACCCCCGATGCTCCCCGCAGCGACCTCGAGGAACTGCTCGCAGCGCTCGCCGGCGACCTGCGGAGCGTGGGCTACACAGTGGACGAAGTGGCAGAACTCCTCGGGGCGTCTGCCCACTCTGCCCTCGCCCGGGATCAGCTCATCCCCGCCCTGATCGTCACCGAACCGACCGACCGCACTGGAGACCAGGGGACTGGCGGCACAAAAGCCGCGCTCGCCGTCGTCGTGCGCTTGTGGCTCCTGGCTGTCCCGCAAACCGAAAGCGACGTCGACGCCGCCCTGCCGCGCATCCGTACCTCGGGCCTGATAGAGCTTGGCCTGGTGGAGAAGAACGACGCCGGTGCTGTCGCCGCCAAAGTGGATTTGCGGCCGTATGGTTGGGATTCCAATGAAGATGGCAGCGGTGGTGCCGAACTGTGGGTTGCCAGCGACCTCGCGGCCCATCAGCAACCCGGCGTGCTCAGGCATGACCACGTGCTCGGCATCGGTCAGGCATCCACAACCCTTGTGCAGACCACCATCCGTCGCCACTCGAAGCGCGCCCTGGACCTAGGGACCGGCTGCGGAATCCAGACCTTCCACCTCCTGCACCACAGCGAGCACGTCACGGCCACAGACATCTCCGAGCGGGCCCTCGCCTTCACGCGTTTCAACCTGATGCTCAACTCCGAGGCCCTGCACGTTGATCCGGCTGATCTTGAGCGGCGCGTGAGCTTGCGGCTGGGATCCCTTTTGGAGCCCGTGGCAGGTGAGACGTTCGATCTTGTGGTGTCCAACCCGCCTTTCGTCATTACGCCACGCAGTGCCGGCGAGCACGCCTCGGATCAGTTCACATACCGCGACGGCGGGCTGCCCGGCGACGACATCGTCGCCAACCTCGTCCGCACGTTGCCGGACGTCCTCGCACCCGGTGGCACGGCGCAGATGCTCGGCAACTGGGAGATCCCCGCTGGCACCGGATGGAGCGATCGCCCCGCCTCGTGGCTGGCCGGTTCCGGCACGGAAGCGTGGTTCATCCAGCGGGAACAGGTGAGCCCGGAGCTCTACGCGGAGACTTGGCTGCAGGACGCTTCCGAGGGCCGCGACCGCGAGCTCTACCGTGACGCCTACGCCGCCTACCTCGATGATTTCGACTCGCGGAATGTGGAGGCCATCGGTTTCGGGATGATCTGGCTGCGGCGGCCCGTGCGGACGGGTACCGCGGGTCCCGGAGCGGTGCCCGCCCGTTTCGAGGAGATCACGTATCCCATCGAGCAGCCGATCGGTCCGCATCTTGCCGCCACGATCGAACGCGCCGACTGGCTGGACTCCCACGAGCTCGCCGACGTCCACCTGATGGTGGCTGACGACGTGACCGAGGAACGCCACCAGCGGCCGGGCGCCGAACACCCCGGCGTTATCTTGTTGCGTCAGGGCGCGGGGCTGCGCCGGACGAACCTGCTGAGCACCGAGCTGGCCGGCTTTGTGTCGGCGTGCGACGGCGAATTGTCCGTCCGCCAGCTGATCGGCGCCTTGTCGGCGCTGCTGGGGGAGGGGACGACTTCGACGACGATGCTTTCCGCACCGGATTGCTCTCTGACGTCGCAAACCTGGTCCGCGACGGTTTTTTGCTGCCCGTGGCTTCGGACAATCAGGGCGACGCTGCCGGATAAACTGTTCCGGTGAATGAAGACAACGGGGTATCCAACGGGCTGGCATCCCCGAAACGCCGGAAGCGGCCCGGGAAAACGGTGGTGATCACCGACCCTAAAGCCATCCGGGCGCTCGCCCATGCCGCCCGGCTTGAGGTCATCTCTGAGCTCTACTCAACCCAGCTGAGCCGCACGGCAACGGAACTCGCGGCACAGACAGGGCTTACGCCCAGCGCCATGAGCTACCACCTGCGGGCCCTCCAAAAATGGGGCATCGTGACTCCTGCGGACAACGAAGGCGATGCACGCGAGCGCCGATGGAAGGCCGCCGGTTCGGACTTCACCATCAAATCGGGCGGCAACGCTCCGAGCCCGGAGATCGCCGTCGTCGAGCTCGAACTGGACGCGTTCCGGCGTCGGGCCACCGCCTTCACCCGGGCCCGCGGTGAGCGGCGCAAGCGCGGAGAGACCGCGAACGAAGCGGCCGCCATGCTCTTGTCCAGCGATCTGCTGTACCTGACTTCGGATCAGCGGACGGATCTCAAGGCGAAATTCCAGGACCTCATTAGGTCATATGAGCTCGAAGATCCCACGCAGATTCCCGAAGGCGCGGTACGAATCGCTACGATGTGGTCAATGATTCCGGACGACCGGACGCCGCCCGCAAACTAGTTCACTGCACTGTTTCTCCGCAGCAGTTATCCACGTGGAAACGCACGATTCTGCAAAATATGGTGAACTAGGCCAATATGGGCACCAGCCCAAGCAATTCATTTTTCTGTAGGAGAACCGTGCCCAGCAAGGCAAAAACCGGCAAGAAACTCGTGATCGTGGAGTCTCCGGCCAAGAGCAAGACCATCGCCAAGTACCTGGGCGAAGGCTTCATTGTCGAGGCTTCGATCGGCCACATCCGCGACCTCCCGCAGCCGTCGGACCTCCCTGCAGAACTGAAGAAGACTTCGGTGGGCAAGTTCGCCGTCGACATCGAAAACGACTTCAAGCCGTACTACGTGGTGTCTCCGGATAAGAAGAAAAAAGTCGCCGAACTCAAGGCCCAGCTGAAAGACGCTGACGCGCTCTACCTCGCAACCGATGGGGACCGCGAGGGCGAGGCCATCGCGTGGCACCTCCTGGAGGTCCTGAAACCCAAGGTTCCCGTCTACCGCATGACCTTCGGTGAAATCACCAAGGAAGCCATCCATCGCGCCATGGACAACTTGCGCGACGTCGACAGCGCTTTGGTGGACGCCCAGGAAACGCGCCGCATCCTGGACCGCTTATACGGCTACGAGATCTCCCCGGTGCTCTGGCGAAAAGTGGCCCGGGGCTTGTCGGCCGGCCGGGTGCAGTCCGTCGTGACCCGCATGGTGGTTGACCGCGAGCGCGAACGCATGGCCTTCAAATCCGCGTCCTACTGGGACTTGACCGGCCAGTTCGGGACCGGTTCCGCGTCCTTCAAGGCGAAGCTTGCTGCCGTGGACGGCGCGAAGGTGGCCAGCGGCCGCGACTTCAACGACGACGGCGCCCTCACCTCTTCGAACGCCGTGCACCTCAACGAGGAACTCGCGACGTCGTTGGCGGCCGGACTGGAGACCGCGGACTTCCGCGTCCGCTCGGTGGACACCAAGCCGTACACGCGCCGTCCCGCCGCACCGTTCACGACGTCGACCCTTCAGCAGGAAGCCGGCCGTAAGCTGCGCTTCACCTCCAAGAGCACCATGCAGATCGCCCAGCGCCTGTATGAAAACGGCTACATCACTTATATGCGTACGGACTCCTCCGCATTGAGCGACGAAGCGCTCACAGCCGCCCGCCGCCAGGCCGCTGAGCTGTACGGTCCCGAGTATGTGCCGCAGTCTCCGCGCGTCTACGCCAACAAGGCCGCCAACGCGCAGGAAGCCCACGAAGCCATCCGCCCCGCGGGTGACTCCTTCCGCACCCCTGCGCAGGTGGCAAGCCATTTGACCGGCGACGCCTTCCGCCTCTACGAACTCATCTGGAAGCGCACCATCGCCTCCCAGATGGGCGACGCCAAGGGCTCCACGGCCACCATCCGCCTCGGCGCGGTGGCTGCCGATGGGCGCGACGCCGAATTCTCGGCCTCCGGTACGGTCATCACCTTCCCGGGCTTCCTCGCAGCCTACGAAGAAGGCAAGGACGAGAGCCGCGGCGACGACGACTCCGATGAAGCCCGCCGCCTGCCCAACGTTGCCAAGGACGATTCCCTCACGGCTTCAGACATCGTCGCCGTGGGCCACGAGACCTCCCCGCCGCCGCGGTACACGGAAGCGTCCCTGACGGCGGAGCTGGAAAAGCGTGGCATCGGCCGTCCGTCCACCTACGCGTCCACCATCTCCACCATCCAGGACCGCGGCTACGTCCGGAAGCAGGGCTCCGCGCTGGTTCCCAGCTGGATCGCCTTCTCCGTAATCCGTTTGTTGGAGCAGCATTTCACCGACTACGTGGACTACGAGTTCACGGCGGACATGGAAGGCGACCTGGACAAGATCGCCAACGGCCAGGCCGTTGGTGCCGCTTGGCTCAAGCACTTCTACTACGGTGAAGACGCCGATCCTGGACTGCTGAGCATCGTCAACAACCTCGGCGAAATCGATGCCCGCGAGATCAACTCCGTGCCGATTGCCGAAGGCATCACCCTGCGCGTCGGCAAGTTCGGCCCGTACCTGGAGAGCTCGATCCCCACTATCGACCCCAAGACCGGTGAGGTCGTGGAGTCGGCGCGTGCCAACGTCCCCGAGGACCTCGCACCGGACGAGCTCACTGCGGCCAAGGCCGTGGAGCTCATGGAAACGGCAGCCCCTGAGGAACGCGTCCTCGGCGCGGACCCGCACACCGGGCACAGCGTGGTTGCCAAGAACGGCCGTTACGGCGCCTATGTCACCGAGATCATCCCGGAAATGACGGAAGAGCAGCTGGCAAACCAGCCGGTGGAGTATTACAAGAACGGCAAACCCAAGCCGCCGAAGAAGCCGGTCAAGGCCAAGCCGCGCACAGGTTCGCTGTTCAAGTCCATGTCCGTTGACTCGATCACGCTCGACGAAGCAATGCAGCTCATGAGCCTGCCCCGCGTCCTCGGCGCGGACGCCGAAGGCAACCCCATCACGGTGCAGAACGGCCGCTTTGGGCCGTATTTGAAGAAGGGCACGGACTCGCGGTCCATCGGCTCCGAGGAAGAGATCTTCACCATCACCCTGGAACAGGCACTGGAGATCTACTCCCAGCCGAAACAGCGTGGTGCACGTTCAGCCGTGCCACCGCTGGCCGAGTTCGGTCCGGACCCGGTCTCGGAGAAGAACATCGTGGTGAAGGAAGGTCGTTTCGGTCCGTACATCACCGACGGCGTCACCAACATCACGGTTCCCCGCGCCACGTCCTTGGAAGAGCTGACCCGGGAGCAGGCCATCGAGCTGCTCGCCGAGAAGCGCGCCAAGGGCCCGGTCAAGCGGACCACCACGGCCCGTAAAGCGCCAGCGAAGAAGGCTGCGGCGAAGAAGTAGTTCTGGGGTTGCCGAAATCGTGGATGTGGGCCGGGGGCTGCGTTCTGGAACGTAGTCCCCGGCCCACACCCACGTACGGGGTTTCCTGGGTTTCCACATAGCTCGATTGGCCGCTTCCGGGCACTCCGCTGTTCGCCGAAGCTGGTGCAGTGAACAGTTATGGAAACATTGACTCCGTTGTCCCGGTGGACCCGCTGGCGGAACTTTGGGATTACATGGAACCGGCGGAATCCTCGGCACCTTGCGCACCTCCGGGCCCTCAAGCCGCCGTGGTTCCAGCGCCCATACGCCTTGGCGCCCCCTCGTTTCCTGTGGATGGGGACATGTGGCGGACAGAGGAGCTTCTCTCCCAAGGACTCAGCAAACGGCAGATCAATGAGCACCTCCGCTCCGGCTCGCTGGTGAGGGTCCGGACGGGCGTCATGGTCCGTGGCACCTTCTGGCATGGGCTTTCGGACGATGGCCGGGAGCGCGCTCAGTTGGCGGCGTATTGCCGTCGGACCCTCCGCGTTACGGCGGACGGGCTGACGTTCAGCCATACCTCCGCAGCACGTCTGCACCGTTTGTATTTGTGGAGGGCGGATCACTTGATCCACGTCATCATTCCGTACCACGCAGCTAGCGGATCCCATGCGGCCGACGTCCGGGCTCATTCAGGCCTCCTCCTGCCCGGGCAACGGATAGAGATTGACGGACTTTCGGTGACATCACTTGACCGCACAGTTCTGGACTGCGCGCAGATACTGAATTATCGGCAAGGCCTGATTCTCTTGGACCACGGTTTGAGGCGCGGATGCAATCGTGAGTGGTTGGAGTCAGCCTGTGCCAACCTGGTCGGTGCCCGGGGAGTCGCCGCGTTCCGAAAAGCCCTGGCCTTTGCGAACCCATTGTCCGAATCCCCAGGGGAGACATTGACCCGGGACGCGATCGCCAAACTCGGCTTCCCGGAGCCCGTGCTCCAGTTGCGGGTCCAAACACCTCGCGGCGCTTACCGGTTCGACTTCGCGTGGCCGCACCTTCGGGCCGCGCTCGAGTTCGACGGCAAGGCAAAGTACTTCGACTACAAGCCAACTGCGGAAGTGATCTTCGAAGAACGGCAAAGGGAGAAGCTGCTGACTGAGCAGGGTTGGCGGATCCTGCGCATTGATTGGAAAGGCCTCTTCGACGAACGCGGCCTGAAAGTACGCCTGCTCAGGCTACTTCGGGCCTGAGATCGTGGGTCCGGGCCGAGGACTACGTTCCGGGACGCAGCGTACGGCCCACACCCACGATCTCGGCGGCGGACGATTGGGCGGTGGGCGGCGGGCGGGCCGGGAGCAGGCCGGGAATTGCGTCCTGCACGTCAACCGTGATCGAGTGGAACCATGACAGATCAGCCAGCTGCCCCGGAATCCCTGCCCTTGAACGATCTCGAGTCCAAGCTCGCGAAGGCAGGACAAGCCGACGCGAACCCCGTGGACGTCATCCTGTCCTTCTTGAACAACGAGGTCTACATCCTCAGCGCAGACTCCCTGGATAGGCCCGATGCCGCGGTGGAACCACTCGTGCTCTCGAACGCCGAGGGCCAACCAGTCCTTGCTGTCTTCAGCCACCCCAGCCGGGTGGAATCGCACTTCCTCGAGGCCGCACCCAACGTCCTTGGTACCCATGGCGCCGCGATCCTGGATAGCATCGGTGACGAGCTTGGCCTCGTGATCAACCCCGGCAGCGAGCACGGCTTCGAGATGGGCCCGGAGGGCATCGCCAACGTCCGCCGGGACTTCACCCGCGCCGACGAAGGTGACGACGCGGCGACACACGCGGCTCCGCACGCAGCCACTAGTCCCACCGACGGCGCCGCAAACGCCAGACCCCAGGAATAATTGACTAGCCGCCAGCACGAATCGGCGGTCGCACTTGCTTCACTCGCTTCGAATCGGGGAATAATGGCAGAATGCGTCTTGGCGTCCTAGACATCGGTTCCAACACCGTCCATTTGCTTTTGGTGGACGCGCACCCGGGCGCACGCCCGGTCGCGTTTGCCTCCCATAAGCGACCCCTTTCGCTGGTCCAGTTCCTGGACGCCGAAGGTAACATCAACGACGCCGGACAACACGAGTTGATCGAGTTCGTCCTTGAAGCGTGGGAGTTCGCAGCCCGCCACAAGGCCGAGGATCTACTGGCCTTTTGTACGTCGGCTATCCGGGAAGCCACCAACGGTCCCGAAGTCCTGGCCAGGGTGAAGCACGAGACTACCGTGACGCTGCAGGAACTGACCGGTAGCGAAGAGGCCTCCATGACCTTTTTCGCGGTTCGACGCTGGTATGGCTGGGGCGCCGGTCCCATCCTGGACCTGGACATCGGCGGCGGCTCTTTCGAAATGGCATTCGGCCAGGACGAGCTGCCCGAGCTCGCGGTGTCCGTCCCCCTGGGCGCCAGCCGCTTGACCCGGGACTGGCTCCACAATGACCCGCCGTCGGCCAAGAGCGTCAAGGAGCTGCGCAAGTACATCCGCCAAACACTCAAACCCGTGGTGCGTGAGTTCAAGCAACTCGGCCGGGCCAACCTGGTGGCCGGAACCTCCAAGACCTTCCGTTCACTTGCGCGCATCGCGGGTGCGGCCCCCAGCGGTGCCGGTCCGTACGTCAAACGCGAGCTCCATGCCACGGACTTGGGACTCTGGGCGCAGCGCATCTCGGCCATGACGGTCGAGGACCGGCTCTATCTCCCGGGGGTCTCGGATGCGCGGGCCGGGCAGATCCTTGCTGGAGCCCTCGTGGCCGAGGCGGCCTTGGAAATGTTCGAGTTTCCAAGCATGGAGATCTGCCCTTGGGCATTGCGCGAAGGATTGATCTTGCGCCGACTCGACCAGCTGATCTTCGACGGCCCGCTGGCCCCGGCCCCGCATGTCGGGCTCGGCGGCGCCGTACCGGTGCCCCGCATGGGCGCCAACACCCGAACGGCCGCGCCCGCGGCAGCGTCCATCCCCATCCCAACCGCCGGCAGGCAGGCCAACTGACATGAGCACCGACGTCGAGCACTCCGAAGAAGACACGCCGAGGATCCCGGTGGCGCTTTCCAGCGCTTCTGTCTATCCACTCAGCGTCCATGACGCGTTTGCGGTAGCCCAGGACCTGGGGTACGACGGCGTCGAGGTGATGGTGACCAACAACGCCACCAGCCAGAACCCGGATGCCTTGATCCAGCTCAGCCATCGTTACGACCAGCAGATCGTCTCCATCCACGCGCCCACCTTGCTGCTGACCCAACAGGTCTGGGGTCCGGCGTGGAACAAGATCGAGATGTCCTGCCAGATGGCGCGGGAGGTGGGCTGCAACACGGTGGTGGTCCACCCGCCGTTCCGCTGGCAGTCGAACTATGCCGAGAACTTCGCCGCCGGTGTGCGCGAGATCGCGGCGATGTACCAAGTGCACATTGCGGTAGAGAACATGTACCCGTGGCGCGTGCGCGGCCGGGAAGCGCTTGCTTACCTTCCGCACTGGGACCCGATGGGCCAAGATTACGACGACGTCACGTGGGACTTCTCGCACGCCGCCACTGCCGGGGCCAACAGTCTTGAGGCCGTGCGGGCGCTCGGGAGCAAGTTGCGCCACGTCCACCTCACCGACGGTTCCGGTTCGGGCAAGGACGAGCACCTGATCCCCGGGTACGGGACCCAACAGTGCGCCGAGGTGCTGCAGCATCTGGCATCCAACGGATTCGAGGGCACAGTGGTTGCCGAGATCTCCACCCGCAAGGCAAAAGCTGCCGGAGAGCGCGAGGAGTGGCTCGCTGAAACCCTGCGCTTTGCGCGCCAGCATTTGGGAGCGCCACTCGTGGGAGCCTTCGAGATCTAAGGGCTGTTGAGATTTAGCCCCACGCTCCTTAAAGCGAGAAAGCACCGGCGGTCGATACGGGAAAATGGGGGGAAACCCGTTCGACCACCGGTGCTTGTGGCGGACATCCCCATGCCCGCCTCATCACTCGCACCCTCAATGAGGTAACTACTAAGTTACGGAGCGATATTGGGTGCAGCCTGCAATAACCTTGGGAACTAGCTGGGAATCCTTGGCGCCTCTGGACAACCCTGCAATTGGTTCTGCTGTGCGCGGCTGAACTGGCATCATGGAGCCATGAGCAACCGAATCGCATTCCTTGGCTGTGGATCCATGAACGAGGCCATTCTGGGTGGCTTGCTGGCCGCCGGAACGGATCCGTCGGACGTCGTCGCCACCGTACGTCGCGCGGAACGCGCCGCCGAACTGGCCGAGCGCCACCATGTCATGACCATCGCCGGAGTAGAGGAACCAGACAACAACAAGCTGGCCACCAAAGGCGCGTCGGTTGTCATCTTGGGTGTCAAGCCCGTGGGCATTGCTGATCTTGCCCGCGAGATCTCGCCCGCGCTGGCCAAGAACACCATTGTGATCAGTGTTGCCGCTGCCGTGTCCATTGCCCAGCTGGAAGCAGCGTTGCCGGCGGGCCAGCCGGTCATCCGCACCATGCCTAACACGCCCGCCAAGCTCGGCCGCGGGGTGGTCTCCGTTTCTCCCGGAACCAACTGCACTCCCGAGCAGCTCCAGCAGGCCAAGGACATCCTCGCCGCGGCAGGAACCGTGGTGGAAATCCCCGAGGAACAGGTGGATGCCCTGTCTGCCATCAGCGGCTCCGGCCCCGCGTACGCGTTCTACCTTGCCGAAGCCATGGCCGCCGCCGGGGTCGAACTTGGCTTGGATCCCGAGCTTTCCCTCATGATTTCCCGGGAGACCGTGGCAGGTGCCGGCTTCATGCTTGCCGAGCCCGGCGCGGATCCGACCGCACTGCGCATCGCCGTGACCAGCCCCAACGGCACCACGGAGCGCGCCATCGCGGCCTTCAATGAAGGCGGCATACCCGCGATCATCGCCGCCGGAGCCCGTGCAGCGGCTGCCCGCGCCGCAGAAATCACGCAGCAACTCGCCTAGCCTTCTCCCTCAAAGAGGCCCGCTGCCTGAGCCGCGGGAGTCGGCTAGATCCAGTCCCGTTTCTTGAACGCCAGGTACAGGAATATTGATCCTCCGGCCATGAGTGCGCTGGAGAGCCAGAGACCGTAATCGTTCTGGAAGCCGAAGAAGGGCACGTTCTGCCCGAAGAAGCCGGTGACGGCGGTGGGGACGGCGATGATAGCGGCCCAGCTGGTGACTTTTTTCATGACCAGGTTCATCTGGTTCCCCTGGATGCTGATATGCGTTTCCAGGATGGTGGTGACCAGGTCACGGAGCGATTCCGTCCATTCAGTGGCACGCAGAACATGGTCGTAGACGTCCTGCAGGAAGGGCTGCATCGCGGGGCTGCAACCGACGAGGTCATCGCGGCGCAGGAGGGTGTTGAGGACTTCGCGCATGGGCAGGATCACGCGGCGGAGCCGGACCAGGTTCTTGCGCAGCTCGAAGGTCTTCCGCTGCAGGTCGTGGTCGGGGGAGTGATCGTCGAAAAGGGATTCTTCGAGAGTGTCGATGTAACCGTCGAGTTCCTGGACGGCGTCGAAATGCCCGTCGACGATCAAGTCCAGCAGGCCCCAGAAGAGGAAGGGCACCCCATGGGCGGTCAGGTCAGTTTCCGCATCCCAGTGCGCCATCAACTTGTCTGTGTCGAAATCAGGGCCGTGCACAGTCACGAGGGCGTTCCGGCTCACGAATGCCGAAATCTCGGCGATGGCGAGTTCGCCGGTGCCGGACTCCAGCCCCGCCTGATAGGCCGACAGGAACAAATGGTTCGGGTACCGGTCCAGCTTGGGCCGCTGGAAGTCATGGACGGCGTCCTCAACGGCCAGGCGGTGGAGCCCATACACCGTCTCGACGCCCAGGAGGTCATCCGCTGTCGGATTGGTGAAGTCGATCCACAGCACCACGTCATCCTGGTGGGCAAGGGCCTCGATCTCATGGGCGCCGACATCGTCGCGTTCGAGTTTTCCTTCGCGGTACAGCCGTATGAATACCATCCGCCCCATGCTACGGCAGCCGGCTCCAAACAAACTCGAGGGTAGTTACGGCCGGGCCGCGAAGCGCTCCAGCAGGTCCACGTGCCCGGACACAATCAGCATGTCCCGGCCCGAAACCTTCGTGTCCGGCCGGGCATAGGTGAAGTCCTCGCCCGGGGATTTCACGCCGACAATCGTCACGCCGTACTTGGAGCGGACCTTGGACTCATCCAGCGTGAAGCCCACGGTTTCCTTCGGCGGGTACATTTTCACGATCGCGAAGTCGTCGTCGAACTCGATGAAGTCCAGCATGCGCCCCGATACGAGGTGGGCCGCACGGACCCCGGCGTCGGCCTCGGGATAGATGACGTGGTTGGCGCCGATTCGCGTGAGGATCTTGCCGTGTGAGGCAGTGATCGCTTTAACCCAGAGGTGTTCGATGCCCAGATCCACGAGGTTCACCGTGATGAGCACCGAGGACTCGATCGACGTACCCACTCCGACCACTGCGGAACTGAATTCCTGCGCGCCGAGCTGGCGGAGGGCGTCGATGTTCGTGGCGTCGGCCTCCACCACATGGGTCAGGACGGACGCCCAGGTCTGGACGAGCGTGCGGTCCCGCTCGATGGCCAGGACTTCGCGTCCCTGCTTGACGAGCTGCTCGGCAGTGGCTGCACCGAAGCGGCCCAGGCCGATCACCAGCACGGGGGCGTTGTGCGCCGGCCGGTTGGGGGCGCCTGTTGAATTAGCCAATGATTGGCCTCTCTTCCGGGTAATGGAATAGCTGCCTGCGCTGGCGGAGGGCCAGGGCGGAGGCAAGGGTGATGGTGCCGATGCGGCCGGCGAACATGAGGGCGGCGAGAATGTAGACTCCCGACGGCGGCAACTCGGCACTGAGGTTCGTGCTCAGGCCCACCGTTGCGAAGGCTGAAATGGTTTCGAACAGTACCCGGTCCAGGCTGGCCCCGCTGATGGCCAGCAACAAGAATGCGGCTGCGCATACCAAGGTGGCACCAGCGACGATCACTGAGATGGCCACCCGCATGGTGCCCTCGGGGATCGTGCGGCCGTAGACCTTGACGTCGTCGTCGCCACGTGCCTCAGCGACGATGGCAAGGAACATGACCGCGATAGTGGTCACTTTGATGCCGCCCGCCGTCGACGCCGAACCGCCGCCGGCGAACATGAGCGCGTCCGACAGCAGCCTGGTGGTGGAATCCATATGGCTCTGGTCAACCAGGTTGAAGCCTCCGGAGCGCGTCATGACCGAGGCGAAAATGGAATGCGTGATCTTGTCCCCAAGGCTCATGTTGGCGATGGTGTTGGTGTTGTCCCACTCCATCAGGGCCCAGAGGGCTGCGCCGGCAACGAGGAGTATCAGGGAAACCTGGATGGTCAGCTTGGTGTGGAGGCTCCACTTCTTCCAACGGAGACCGTGCCTCCGGAGCACCAGCATCACGGGGAAGCCGAGGCTGCCGAGGAACACGCCAAGCATAAGCGGCACCAGAATCCACAGGTCCGCCTCGTACGGCACGATTCCGTCGGAATGGGGTGTGAAACCGGCATTGTTGAAAGAAGAGATCGAGTAGAAGGCCCCGTGCCAGACGGCCTGCCAGAAGTCCTCTCCGAGTGTGACGAACCGGGGAATCATCGCGACGGCCAGTACGGCCTCGATGGTCACAGACGTCGAGATGACGATCCGCAACAAGGTACCCACTTCGCCCAAGCGTCCTGCGTGGTTCAAGGCCTCCTGGGCGATGAGCTTGCCCCTCACTCCCAGCCGTTTGCTGACCATGAGCGCCAGGAGGGAAGCGAGCGTCAGGGTTCCCAATCCCCCTACGAAGATGCCCACGAGAATCACGAGCTGGCCGAAGAAGGTCCAGTGCGTCGCCGTCGACACAACGGTCAAACCGGTCACACAGACGCTGGAGACAGCGGTGAACAAGGCCTGGTGGATGGGGGTGGCCGCGCCGTCAGCCGATGCCGCCGGCAGGGAAAGCAGACCGGTGAACAAGAGAATCGCGAGGCCATAGGCCGTCAGGGCCAATCGGGCCGGTGAGGTGTTGGCGATGTTGTCGATGAAGTCGCGGATACCCGTGAAAATCCACAGGCCTCCCCGCTCCGGCTGGACGGTTTGCCAGCTGGCCGGGTCTCGGGACCTCGACTGGCTCTGAGTCATGGCGGTGCTGTTCGCTTCTGGTCGATTGATTCTGCTTTCTTGAGTAGTAAACCACTAATCGCCCGCTGTAACGGGGCAGGTGCGCTCCCGCGGCTCGGGTAGCCTGTCATTGATGACTTCCTGGGCCGGCCTCCGTCCGTCCGCGCTGCCAACGACGGTGGCGTGGGATCCCGCCATGACCGCATACAATTTCGGTCCCTCGCATCCGATGGCCCCCGCGCGGCTGGAACTGACGGCCAGGCTCGCCGCGGCGCTCGGACTCTTCGACCTGGAGCATGTGTCCGTCCAAGCGCCCGGGGTCGCGACCGACGTCGAACTCCTCGCCGTTCACAGCGCCGAATACGTCGCCGCCGTGCGGCGCGCCAGTGAGGACCCGACGACGCCGGACCCGGAACGCGGGCTCGGCACCGAAGATGATCCCGCGTTTGCGGGAATGCACGAAGCAAGCGCCCGTCTTGCGGGCGGATCGTTGCTCGCGGCCGAGGCCATCCTGTCCGGTACCGCGGTCCGGGCCGTCAACTTCGGCGGCGGCATGCATCATGCTTCCCGTGAGCGGGCCAGTGGGTTTTGTATCTATAACGACGCCGCCCTCGCCGTGCAGAGGCTACTCGACGGCGGAGTCCGGAGGGTTGCGTACATCGACATCGACGCCCACCACGGTGATGGCACCCAGAGCATCTTCTGGAACGATCCCAGGGTCCTGACGATCTCCCTGCACGAGAGCGGCCTTTCGTTGTTCCCAGGAACGGGATTCGCCGACGAGATCGGCGGCCCGGATGCGCTCGGCTCAGCCGTCAACGTGGCCTTGCCTGCGTGGACGGGCGACGCCGGGTGGCTGCGCGCGTTCCATGCAGTTGTGCCGCAACTCGTCCGGGCCTTTGAGCCGGAAGTCATCGTGAGCCAGCACGGCTGTGACTCCCACAAACTCGATCCCCTCACGCACCTCAACCTCAGCGTGGACGGCCAACGCGAGGCGGCCACCGCCGTCGCGGGCCTCGCCGCCAGGGTCTGCGAGAACCGCTGGATTGCCACCGGGGGAGGGGGCTACGACATCACGGGAGTGGTGCCGCGGACCTGGAGCCACTTGATAGGAATCGTGGCCCAGCACCCCGTGCAGTTGACGGCTCCGGTCCCCGAAATCTTCCGGAACTATGTCAAGGAGAAGTACGGGGAATCGGTTCCGGAACTCATGGGCGACGGCGTCGACACATGGTGGCGCTCGTGGGAGGTGGGGTACGACCCTGCCGACGCCGTGGACCGCACCGTCATTGCCACCCGCAAGGAGATCTTTCCCCTCTACGGCTTGGATCCCTGGTTCGACTGATGGTTGTTCGGCCAGCTGGCGCAAAGCTGGGTCAACACCGCGCAGAAGCGAAATAGTTGATGCCTTTTGGCGTATATGTCGCTAGGGTGGGAGGCATGGTGACTGACGACGTATTTGCCGTCATTGCTGAGGCAACCCGGCGTGACATTCTGGTTTCCCTCCGCTCTGGGGATAAAGCTGTGGGGGAACTGGTGGAGGAGCTCGCAGCGAGCCAGCCCACCATTTCAAAGCATTTGAAGGTACTCCGCGAGGCGGATCTCGTCAGCATGCGCGCACAGGGGCAGAAACGCTACTACGCGTTGAACCCCAAGCCGCTCGCCGGGGTTGCCGACTGGCTTGAGACGTTCGACGTCGGACCCGCCCGGCCCGCAGCCGAAGCCTCCACCGTGGCTGGTAGCCCGCGCGCCGCGAGGAAGCAGCTTCCGCAGCCCGACGAGGAACCCCTTGGCACACCGTCGGCGAGCACCGACGTCGTGCGCTCGCCTGAGCCCACGCCGGATTCCGGCGCCGCTGCCGCCGCGGCGGGGATGGACGACACCATGCCGCAGCAGATCGGCCGCACGGTTGGCCGTGCCGCCACGAAGGCAGCGGACCTCTTGGCCAACCTGCCGAATCTACCCAATCTGCCGAAGTTCGGCCGGAAGAAGTAGGGAAGGCCAGCGGCAGGTTACCTGCTCAGCAACCGCACGTGGTCCGGGGTCAGTTCCGAGACCTTCGTTACTCCAAGCAGGGCCATGGTGCGGGCCATGTCCTTCTCCAGGATCTGGATGGTGCGGTCCACGCCGGCGCGGCCGCCGGCCATGAGTCCGTAGAGGTAGGCCCGGCCGATCAGCGTGAAATCGGCGCCGAGGGCAAGGGCCGCCACGATGTCCGCGCCGCTCATAATGCCCGTGTCGAGAATGATGGCCGCGTCACTGCCGTCCGCTTTCAGGGCGGCGGCGACCTCCGGAACGAGGTGCAGCGGAATCGGCGCGCGGTCCAGTTGGCGTCCGCCGTGGTTTGAAATCACGATGCCGTCCGCGCCGTGGTCCACCACCTTGCGGGCATCGTCCACTGTCTGAATGCCCTTGACTACCAGCTTTCCCTTCCACGTTTCGCGCAGCCAGTCGAGGTCGTCAAAGGTCAGGGTGGGATCGAACATGGAATTGATGAGATCGGCCACTGTGCCCGTGTAGCGCGAGAGTGAAGCGAAGGTCAGTGGCTCGTGCGTGAGGAAGTTGAACCACCAGGCGGGCCGATAGGAAGCATCCAGCACGGTCTTCACGGTGAGCGCGGGCGGAATGGTCATGCCGTTGCGGACATCGCGCAACCGGGCGCCCGCGACGGCGGTGTCAACCGTGACCATGAGGGTGTCGTTTCCGGCCTTGGCGGCGCGCTCGATCAGTTCGAGTGACTTGTCCCGATCCGTCCAGAGGTACAGCTGGAACCAATTGCGGCCGTTCGGTGCGGCCGCGGCAACGTCCTCAATGGAAGCCGTGCCCATGGTGGACAGGGTGTACGGAATACCAGCCGCTTCGGCCGCCTGCGAGCCCGCGTACTCACCCTCCGACTGCATCATGCGCGTGAATCCCGTGGGTGCTATACCGAACGGAAGCCGGGACATTTTGCCCAGGATCTCGGTGCTGAGGTCGATGCTGGAGACGTCGCGCAGGATTCCCGGCCGGAACTCGATGTCCTGGAACGCCTGGCGGGCCCGGCGGAGGGTGATCTCAGCCTCGGCCGCGCCGTCCGTGTAGTCGAATGGTGCTTGGGGAGTTCGCCGCTTGGCCATGTCCCTTAGTTCCCAAATGGTGGATGCGCGGCGCAGCTTCGCCGCGTTGCTGAACTCGGGCTTCTTGAATTTCATCAGGGGAGCCAGGTCGGAGTACTTGGGAACCCGGCGCTTCAGTGCAGCGGGGCGCCCGACGGCGGTGGGGACGTTCGCGGGCACCTCGAGGGAAGGGGCGCTGCTCGGCTGGACTGTCTGCGTCATGATGCTGTCTCCAGTGTGTTTGTGTGGTTGGACCACACTCTATGCCATGTGGTCCAACCACATCAACTAGTATTTATCCATGCGAACGCACGAACTCGTCCTCAGTTGGATCGAAAAGCAACTGTCGGACGGACATTTGGTGCTGGGCGGGCGGCTCCCCGCCGAACGGGCGCTCGCAGAGCAACTGGAAGTCTCAAGGACATCAGTCCGTGAAGCCATCCGGATCCTGGAAGCCATGGGTGTGGTCCGGGCCGGCGTGGGGTCCGGCAAGGACGCCGGGACAGTGGTCATCGCCGAACCGGCCACGGCCCTCGGCTCCGCGCTCCGCCTCCATGTGGCCACGCAACATTTGCCCGTCGCGGACATCGTGCAAACCCGGGTCCTGCTCGAATCGTGGGCGGTATCCCGCGCCAAAGCCGACGCCCCCGAACTCGCGGAAGCAGCGAGGCTGCTGGACGAAATGGACGCAAGCTCCGCCGTCGACGGCTTCCTCGCGCTGGACGTCGCCTTCCACCTGGCGCTGGCGGAAGCCGCGGGAAATGCGGTGGTGAGCACCATCATGGGCTCGCTGCGCGAAGCGATCGAAGGCTACGCCGCGGCCCTGACTGCCAACCTGCCGGATTGGGACAGCACCGCGAACCGCCTGCGGTGCGAGCACCGCGCCATCTTGGAGGCGCTGAACAACGGCGACGGCGGCCGGGCAGCGATGCTCGTCACCGCGCACATCGAGGGGTACTACCGGGAAGCTGGGCTGGGCCGGCCTCCCGCGGAGACTAGGCCTTGACGGGTCCGGTGCTGCCCCTGAGCTCAATCCGCGGGGGGAAGTAATTCGTGGGGGACGCGGCGTCGTTGGCCTGAATCTGCTCCCGCATGCGGCGCCACGCAAGATCGCCGAGATCGGTGATCGGCACGGCCGCGGTGGTCAGTGGAGGCATGGTGTACCGGGCGAAGGGCATGTCATCGAAACCCGTGAGCGACAAGTCTTCCGGCACGCGGATCCCTCGCTGGCTCAGGCCACTCAACAAGCCCATCGCTGCGACGTCGTTGAAGACGAGGATGCCGGTGGCGCCGCATGAGGCGACGGCATCGCTCGACTCAAACCCGGCGTCGAACGTGTTGCCTCCCGGAATGAACTGCAATTCGACGTCCGGGTACTCGGCCGTGAACTTCTCGAGCCCCCGGAGCCGCTGCACGTTGGACGCGCTCCGGTCCGGACCCGTCAGATAGGCCAATTTTCGATGGCCCAGCTCAACGAGATGGGCGGCGAGTTCCTGGATGCCTTGGCCGTAGTCCACTACGAGGCTGGGTGTCGGTACCGACTCGGTGGTCCGGTTGATGAGCACGAGCGGATAGAGGGTGGGGGCGAGTTCTTCGAGTTCGGCGTCGCTCATGCGGGGGGCGCAGAGAACGACGCCGTCGCAACGCCGCCGGGCTTCCCCGGCGAGAATTGCTTCTTCACTGGAGACCTCGGATGAGTCCGCGATCAAAACGCGGTAGCCGTCGCGGGCGGCGGCAATGCTGAGCCCACGAAGGATGGCCTGGAACGTCGGGTTGGACAGGTCCGGAACCACGATTCCGATAGTGTCCGTTTTTCCCAGGGCCAGGCTCCGGCCTACTGGGTTTGGTTTGTATTTCAGCTCGGAGGCGGCTGCGCGAACGCGCGCGGCAATGTCCACGTCCACGGTGGTATTGCCGTTCATGACACGGGAAACGGTGGCATGCGAAACGCCGGCCATGGATGCCACATCTGCGATGCCCACCCGCCGGGTGTTTCTTCTGCCTGGCATGGGTTCCTTCCTGGAGTTGCTGCCGCCTCGCGAGCGGCGATTTGTTCTGAGGTGAAGTTTATATTGCGTGGGGAAGCGGTTTCTCTTGATGTCGTTGCATTTCGATTTGCGAGCGGCTGGAAGCCGAGGCTATGGTTTGGCTATGACTAACCGTTGGTATGCGTATTTTTCGTTGGCTCTGGAGGGGCCCGCGTCTAACTGACACGCATCCAACTTTCCTTCAGAGCCAACAGGGCAGAGATCATTCTCTGCCCTTCGCCATTTCCAGGCGGGCTCTAAGTAGGGTCCGCTCCTCTCCGGAACAGGACCCACTTCATGACCAGCATCGCCGCAGAGCCCAGCACACATAACGCGGACATCGGGGCTGCCGCCGCGCAGTCGACGTCGAACCTGCGCGTAAGCCGCTTCGAACCGCTCCCCACGCCGCAGGAAATCAGCGCGGAACTGCCGTTGGACGCCAGGGCCTCGGCCGTCGTCGAGCGCGGACGCGACGGAGTCCGCGCAATCATGGACGGAGTTGACGACCGCCTGCTCGTGATCGTTGGCCCGTGCTCCATCCACGACCCGAAGGCCGGCTTGGAATACGCCCGCCGCCTCGTCAGCCAGGCCGAGAAGCACAAGGAGGACCTGCTGATCGTCATGCGGGCCTACTTCGAGAAGCCGCGCACCACGGTGGGCTGGAAGGGCCTCATCAATGATCCCCACCTGGACGGCAGCCACGACATCGCGGCCGGGCTCCGTACGGCGCGCGGATTCCTGCAGCAAGTCACGGCCCTCGGCCTGCCGACGGCCACAGAGTTCCTGGAACCCATCAGCCCGCAATACATGGCCGACCTCGTGGCGTGGGGTGCCATTGGAGCCCGTACCACCGAGAGCCAGATCCACCGCCAACTCGCCTCCGGACTCTCCATGCCGATCGGCTTCAAGAACGGGACCGACGGCGACCTCCAGGTAGCGATCGACGCTTGCGGTGCGTCTGCCGCACCGCAGGCATTCTTGGGAATCGACGGCGATGGCCGCGCCGCCCTCGTGGCGACCGCGGGCAACCCGGACACCCATGTGATCCTGCGCGGTGGCCGAAAGGGCCCGAACTACTCCGCCGCCGACGTCGCCGAGGCCTCGGAGAAGCTCTCGGCCAAGGGATTGAATCCCCGGCTGATCGTGGACGCGAGCCACGCCAACAGCGGCAAGAGCCACCACCGCCAAGCCGAGGTTGCACTGGAGATCGGCGCCCAGCTGGAGGACAACGTGGCTTCGCCGATCGCCGGAGTGATGCTGGAAAGCTTCCTGGTAGGCGGGGCACAGAACCTGGATGTGGAACGGCAGCTGGCTGGGGAACAGGACTTGGTGTACGGCCAGAGCGTTACTGACGCCTGCATGGAATGGGAGGTCACAGTGTCCGTCCTGGACCAGTTGGCGGCCTCGGCACGCAAGCGTCGTGTGGCAGCTGCCGACTAGCGAAAACCATGCCCACAGTTGGCTGAAACACTTTCACTTTGGTACCAGCAGCCTCTAGAGTATCTAGCACATGGTTGTTTGATGGCTCAGCATCGGCACACCAGGTAATGAATGCTGGGGTTCGCCGCTAACCGCTGAGAGCAAAGGAATATGGAGAAATGTCCGCAGAGACTAACTTCTCGAACGCGCGTTTCATGACCGTGGCCGAGGTTGCCGAAGTCCTCCGGGTTTCCAAAATGACCGTGTACCGCCTGGTCCACTCGGGAGAAATGCCAGCCGTCCGTTTTGGGCGTTCATTCCGTGTCCCCGAGGAAGCAGTGAACCAGTACCTCAAGGGTGCGGTCGTCGATGGACGCTCGGAGACCGCTTGAGACTTGCTTGGTTTACATAGGGCCAGCGGTCATTGGGTGCCCCCGATAGGCGGTACCCTGTTAAGGAACGTTTTACGTCATTGTAAGAATCTGTCAGTTGTAAAAGTCTGTTGCTCAGTTCAAGGACCTCACCCAGCAGACAGAATCTCAATCTAGTTTGGTAAGGAACTTACGTGGGTTCAGTTATTAAGAAGCGCCGCAAGCGTATGGCCAAGAAGAAGCACCGCAAGCTGCTTCGCAAGACCCGCCACCAGCGCCGCAACAAGAAGTAGAGATACTTCCTACAGCGTGAATGCCCGTTGCCTTTCGAGGCTGCGGGCATTTTTGCGTTCATCCCCCGATGACGCTCGCTCACGTTTGTAGCTTGTTTCGATGACGCTCGCTCCCTTATGCGCCCAAAAAGCCGAACCCTCCTTCACATCGAGTCGCCCAGTTCATATCGAGTGCAGGAGGGTTAATCATTTCGCCGAAAGATCTGCAGGAGGATCGGCCAAAACCGGCGCAGAAGTGAGCGAGGATCACCGGCTAGGTGGTCGGACGTGAGCGAGCGTCGTCATGAGCTAGACCCTCGGGCTGCGGAACTTCGAGAAGCCCCGCCAGAGGCCGTACACGGCGCCTCCGACGGTCGCAGCTTTGAGGCCGAGCGTGGCCGCTCGTCGGCCGGAACGGAAGTCATAGACGGGCCAATTGTTCTCCCGCGCATGGCGCCGCAGTCTGGCGTCGGGATTGATGCACACGGGGTGGCCCACCAAAGTGAGCAGCGGGATGTCGTTATGTGAATCGCTGTACGCCCAGCAGCGGTTCAAATCCAGGTCTTCTTCGTCAGCCACGCGCTGCACCGCCACGGCTTTGGCCGGTCCATGGAGGATTTCGCCTACCAGGCGCCCGGTGTAGGCGCCATCTTCAACCTCGCCCACGGTGCCCAAAGCGCCTGTCAGCCCCAACCGGGTGGAAATCACGGTGGCGACTTCGATGGGGGTGGCGGTCACCAGCCAGACCTTCCGGCCAACGCGCAGATGCTGTTCGGCCAAAGCCTTGGTACCAGGCCAGATCCGGGACTCGATCATCTCGTCGTAGACTTCTTCGCCCAGCTCCTGGATATCGGAAACCTTGATGCCTGCCGCGAGGATCAGTGCGGAATCCCGGACTGAATGGACGTCCTCCATGTTTTCGCCCCGCAGGACAAACTTGAACTGTTTCCAGGCGAAGCCCGCGGCTTGGGAGAGGGTGAACGCCTTACGTTCGTACATCTTCCGCGCGACGTGGAAGAGGCTGGCGCCCTTCATAAGGGTGTTGTCGACGTCGAAGAATGCAGCTTCGCCGTGTTGGTGCGTTGCGGCCGGCGTGATGGCCACAACAGCGTTCTTCTCGACGGGCATGCCATGAGTCTAGTCAATCGCCCGGCTCCGTGCCGTTCGTGAGGGTGCCCTGCGGTTCCGCGTCGAGCGTTCTTTGGGCTGTGCGTCGTTGGGTTGGGGGCTGTTTCAGGCTGGGTCAACGCTAACGCGATACCGTTGACCCATGCCGAATCCCGACGTCGTACTCCTCACCAAAGCTGACTGCCACCTGTGCGCCGCGGCGCGCGACGCCGTCGAACGCGTGACCTCAAGCCTCGGGCTCGCGTGGAGTGAGCGGTCGATCGATACGGACCCGGCACTCCGCGAACGCTATGCCGAGGAGATCCCGGTGGTATTGGTGGACGGAATCCAGCGGGATTTCTGGAAAATCGACGAGGCGAGGCTGGTGCGGGTCCTGAAGAAGGCCTTGGCTGCCTGAACATGCGTCCAACGCTTTGTTGGCAATAGAGTGGGAAAACAAAGCGACGCAATGGAGAAGAACGTGACTGCGCTGGAACCGTCCGCCGAAGCTCTACCCGGGGACGCTGTACCTGGGGACAAGGACTCTGCCGCGAAGCAGATACCACCCGCGGCTGTGGCCCGGATGACGCTCTACTTGCGCGCGCTGAACTCCCTACTGGGCGAAGGCGTGGAACGGGTTTCCTCCGAGGCGCTGGCCGAGGCGTCGGGAGTCAGTTCCTCAACCCTGCGCAAGGACCTCTCTTATGTTGGCTCCTACGGAACGCGGGGCGTGGGATACGAGGTGCAGTATCTGAGCCGCCACATTGCTGCGGCATTGGGCCTGACCCACGACTGGAAAGTGGCGATTGTGGGTGCCGGCAACCTTGGCAAGGCCTTGGCCCGGTACGGCGGATTCGAATCTCGTGGTTTCGACGTGGTGGCGATCCTCGACGCCGATCCCATGGTCATTGGGAACGAAGTCGGCTGGCTGCGGGTCAGCGATGCCGCGAATCTTGAAACGGTCCTTCAGCGGACCGGCACCAACATGGTTGTCCTGGCTCTCCCGGCCGCGGTGGCACAAGGCGTCTGCGACCGCGTGATCAGCGCAGGGATCCGCAGCATCCTCAGCTTTGCTCCCGTGCTGCTGCAGGTTCCGCCGTATGTGAATCTGCGCAAGGTGGACATGGCCACCGAGCTGCAAATCCTTGCGTATCACGCACAACGGGCACAGACCCCAGGCCAGGCCCTTTAGGCCAAAGCCGGTTCTGCGCCCGTTGTGTTCGTCGAGACGTGCCGTAGAGGCCGAATGGCCTCAAGGTTAGCGGCCGTACGGCGCCTGGTTGTAGGGGTTCGGGAAAGGCTGTGCTTTCCGGAAATACGGTGCCGAGCCAGGCAAATACAACAGCACCATCGCGGCGATGCCCAAGAGGATGGTGACGGTCTGGATCAATCCGTACAGCAGGCCGAACGTGAATGATCCACCAAGAAGGCTAAAGAGCGAAATCGCCGCGAAGACGGTTCCCAGGATCCGAGCCCAGTTCTTCCCCTTACGGACTGGGAATGCGACAAGCGCGTAAAGACCCAGCGATATCAGGCCACCGATGATGGCTCCAATGATGATGGCGCCCTGCATGCTTTGCAGAGCCCCGGCGGGAAGCCGCTGGCCCTGCTGGGCTGCGGACTGCTGCATTATGGCCGTAAAGGTGTCGCCGCCCGTGAATGCGAGAACCATTGCGCTCACGAAAGAGAGGACGCCAGCGGAGACGATCATCAAGAACGCAGTGTTCACCAGTTCCGGGACGCCGGACGTCCCAGCGGGCTGCTGGCTCGGCCACGTGACGGGTCCGCTCTGCCCGTACTGCGGGACGGAGAACTGGCCGTACTGGGGAGCCTGTTGACCGTACTGGGGTGCGGAGGGCTGGCCGTACTGCGGCTGTTGGCCCGGTTGCGGAGCCTGCTGGCCGTACTGGGGAGCCTGTTGACCGTACTGGGGAGCCTGTTGACCGTACTGGGGCGCGGGGGGCTGGCCGTACTGCGGCTGTTGGCCCGTCTGCGGAGTTTGCTGGCCGTACTGGGGCTGTTGGCCCGGCTGCGGAGTTTGCTGGCCGTACTGGGGCTGTTCAGGTGTGGGGTTTTCGCCCGGAGTGGATGGCGGATACGGAGGGGTGCTCATGGCATTCCTTTGCGTGTCGACTGCAGATACGGCTGCCGGGTGCAACGTGCGCCTGCCCCCAGCTTGGCTTAATTCCACCGTACCCCGGCAGAACAGTGCTCGGGATGATTCACGGCAAGAATTCTGCCGGACTGGGTTCCGCGGATCTCCGGGTGTGAATGGTGCCGGGGCAAAGGGAAGGCCGCGGGGTCCCCCGGGAACCTGCCGCGGCCTTCGTCTCGAAAAACCGGCTCAGAGCTGTGTGGCTAAATGGTGCTCTTCACTGATTTGAACCATGCCTGCGAATTGGGCAGCCACATCAGGATGGTTGCCACAAGGCTGATGACAAAGCTGAACCAGTTGTTGCTCTGTCCATTGGCCATCGCTCCTCCCACGATCGAGAGAATCAGGGAAATACCCGCGATGACGGTCAGCGCGAGGCGGGCCCACTCCTTGCCTTCCTTCATCTTCATCGCGAAGACGATCTGGGCGGCCGCGACAACCAGCGCGAACAGTACCAAAAGGAGGACGACGACGGCGAGTCCCGGCGCGAGCGCGAAAAGCACCACGGAGCCAAAGAGGCCCAGCAGGCCACCCAGGAGGCCCAGGAGCCCGCCAATAAGCCAGATCCAGTACGAGACCTTCAGCTCGATGGGCATTCCGGTGACATTGAACATGCCGGAAAAACCGCCCTTGGGCAGGACATCGTTGAAGTTTTTTGGACCGTCAGTAGGCATCTCGAAGTGGAAACCTTCGCTGTGCCCGGGTTGGCCCGTCGGAGGGGTGCCGGGGGCAGGCTGCTGGTAACCGGGGGCTGGTTGCTGATAGGAAGGGGGCGCTTGGTAGGAAGGGGCTGCTGGGTATCCCTGCGGAGGCTGGTAACCCGCAGGAGGGACGGTGCCGGGCTGCTGAGGCTGAGCTCCGGGCTGCGGTGGCTGGCCACCGGGCTGCTGAGGCTGAGGAGCTTCGTTTGGGTTACTCATGGCATCACTTTAGACCTGAGGTTTAAGGATTCATAGGAAATTCTTAGCCAATTCGCCGCTAAGTATCGGGTTTTTCCCGAACAATAGGCGGGTGACTCCGCAAGCAACGAAATGGCGCCTCCGGGGCCGCACGATGGATCGCGTGCAGCACCGAAGGCGCCATTCAGGCCGGGAGCCGGGTGGATTAGGCGGCAGGTGCGATGAAAGCCAGTTCGAGGTTGATGACAACCTTATCGCTGACGAGCACGCCGCCAGCCTCGAGCACGGCGTTCCAGGTCAGACCGAAGTCTTTGCGGCTGATGGTGGTCTCACCGGAAACGCCTGCGCGGGTGTTGCCGAAGGGGTCAACGGCCACGCCGTTGAACTCGGTCTCGATGGTCACCTCTTTGGTGACGCCCTTGATGCTCAGGTTGCCCACGAGGTCGAAGCTGTCGCCGTTGGCCTTGACGTGGCGGGAGACAAAAGTGATTTCCGGGAACTTCTCCACGTCGAAGAAGTCCTCGCCCTTGACGTGGCCGTCGCGGTTGGCGTCGCCGGAGTCGAAGCTGGCGGTCTGGATAGTGGCGTTGACCTTGGAGTCAGCCAGGCTGTTGCCGAGCTCCAGGGTGGCCCCGGCCTCGGTGAACTGGCCGCGGACCTTGCTGATGCCTGCGTGCCGGACGGTGAAGCCGATCTCGCTGTGGGAGTTGTCGAGGGTCCAGATACCGGTGGTGACGTTGGCGGGAAGTGTCATGGCGTTCTCCTTGGGATGGTGTGGTCGTAGCTTCATCGGACGTTCGGCCGCACTTAGTTGAAGTGTCAACCGAACCTTGTGTCAAGTATAAACATGCAAATGCATCTTTTATTCCACCTTCAGGGAACATTCTGGAGAAACTTTCAGTTCTACGAAACGTAGAAGATTTCAGATCGCCCGCCTTCTTTGAGAAACTGGTAAACATGCCCCAAGCAACTGTCCATCTGCTCCGCCATGGCGAGGTCTACAATCCCGACCGTATTCTGTACGGCAGGTTGCCCGAATTCCACCTCTCCGAACGCGGCCGCGAGATGGCCCAGATGCTCGCGGACCACTTTGCTGCCCGCGCCGCGCAGGGGGCGAACATCGTCCACCTTGTCGCCTCGCCGTTGACCCGTGCCCAGGAAACTGCCCTTCCCACGTCCCACGCGTTGGACCTTGAGATCCACACGGAACCACGGATCATCGAGGCCGAGAACCACTTCGAAGGGCTTAAAGCGAGCGCCTCCGAGTTCATCAAGCCCAAGCACTGGTTCGAGTACCGAAACCCGCTGCGTCCGTCCTGGGGCGAGTCCTACAAGGACCAGGTCACCCGGATGCGTGCCGCCGTCGAGGACGCCCGACTGAAGGCGATCGAACTGGGCGGCGACGGCGCGGAGGCCATCCTGGTCAGCCACCAGCTTCCCATCTACGCAACGCGCCTCAGCGCGGAGGGCCGACGGTTGTGGCACGATCCGCGCAAACGCGAGTGCACGCTGACGTCGCTGACGTCCCTGGTGTTCGACGACGACGGCAAGGTTGCGCGGGTGGAGTACAGCGAACCCGCCGCCGTGCTGCTGCCCGGTGCCGCGAGCACTCCCGGAGCATGACAATGAACCGCACCGCCAACGGCATAAGCAACAGCATCAAGACCACCAGCGCAGCCCTGACGTCCCGCCGCAGCATCCTTGCCGCCGGGGGACTGGCGCTCACTGCGCTGACCATGGGCCTGTCCGCCTGTGCGCAGGAAGACGCCCTGGCCAAGCAGGCGAAGGCCGGCGACAACAAGAACTACGTCGCCGGAGACGGCTCCGTGACGGAATTCGTCAAAGCTGACCGAAAGGCCGCCGTCGGGATCAAGGGCACTTTGTTTGACGGCACTGCCGTGACACCGCAGGACCTGCTCGGCAAGGTGACCGTCCTCAACTTCTGGTTCGCCGCGTGCGCGCCGTGCCGAGTCGAGGCGCCGATCCTCGAAGAGCTGCACCAGGAGTTCAAGAGCAAGGGCGTCCAGTTCTACGGCGTGAACCTCCGGGACGAGAAGGCCACGGCCGATGCGTTCGACAAGACCTTCAACCTCACGTACCCCAGCTTCAATGACAAAGACGGTGCCGTGCTCCTGTCTGTCTCCGGCATTGTGCCTCCCGGTGCCGTACCCACCACCTTGGTCCTGGACAAGGAAGGCAAGATCGCCTCCCGAGTCCTGGGTGAGATCGAGAAGAGCACCCTCAAGGCACTCATTACTTCCGCGGTTGCCGAGTAGGTGGCCAGGATAGCGTGAACAGCCCCTTCGCCGAGACCATCTTGAGCGGTTCCTTGCTGCTGGCCATCCCCGTGGCCCTGCTTGCCGGACTCGTGTCCTTCCTGTCGCCATGCGTCCTGCCCCTGGTTCCTGGCTACCTCGGCTACGTGACCGGGCTGACCGGCGTCGACCTCCAAAAGCAGAAACGCGGGCGCATGCTCGCGGGAATCGGCTTGTTCGTCCTCGGCTTCTCCCTGATTTTTGTCCTGCTGGGTGGTGCCTTCGGTCAGTTGGGGACCCTCATTACCGGCCCGCAGAACGCCTGGATCACGCAATTGCTGGGCTTGCTGGTGATCATCATGGGCGTCGTTTTCCTCGGCGGCTTTGGTTGGTTGCAGCGCGACGCCAAAATCCATGCCAAGCCTCCTGCCGGGTTGTGGGGTGCGCCGTTGTTGGGCATCACCTTCGGGCTGGGCTGGGCGCCGTGCATCGGCCCCACCTATTCCGCCGTCCAGCTGCTGAGTCTCTCCGGGGGATCGTCCGCGGCGAAGGGGGCACTCCTGGCGTTTGTCTATAGTCTTGGCCTGGGCATCCCCTTCCTGCTGATCGCCCTCGCAGTTCGCCGGGGGATGGGTGTGATGTCTTTCTTCCGCAAGCACCGCTTGGCCATCCAGCGCATGGGCGGGGGCATTCTGATCCTCCTCGGAATCCTGATGGCCACTGGGGTGTGGGGCGCCTGGGTTACCGGGCTGCAGTACTGGTTCCAAACCGATGTGAAGTTGCCGATCTGATGAGCGAGCCCGTGCAAGGTAAAAAGAATTCCAACAAGTCCGCCAGCAAGCCCACGGCTGACAAGGCAGTTGACAGGGCTAAAGCTGAGGCAGCACTGCCGGTGCTAGGGATCGTGGGCATGCTGCGCTGGGCCTGGACCCAGCTGACCAGCATGCGCACCGCACTGTTCCTGCTGCTGCTCCTTGCCGTTGCGGCGGTGCCCGGCTCGCTGTTCCCGCAGCGCCCGGTGAACCCTTCGATCGTGACCCAGTACATCAAGGACCACCCGGACTACGGCAAGATCCTTGACTCCGTGCAGCTCTACGACGTGTACTCCTCGGCCTGGTTCTCGGCCATCTACATTCTGCTGTTCATCTCGCTTATTGGTTGTGTCACGCCGCGGGCCATTGCCCACTACAAGGCGATGCGCTCGCAACCGCCGCGGACGCCCAAGCGTCTCTCCCGCCTTCCGGAGTACGGCACACTCGTGCTGCCCGCCGACGCCGGGATCCCGGCGTCGAAGGCTATTTCGGATGCCGCTGAGGTGCTGAAGAAGCGCGGCTACCGCGTGGAGGTGCGCGACGTCGACGGCGCCATGCCTTCCTTGGGTGCCGAGCGCGGCTTCCTCAAGGAAGTGGGCAACCTGGTGTTCCACGCTTCGCTGATCGGTGTGCTGGTTTCAGTTGCCGTCGGCGGGCTGTTTGGCTACAGCGGGCAGCGCATCCTGGTGGAAGGCGACACCTTCGTGAACACCTTGGTGGGCTATGACCAATTCAGCCCTGGCACCAACTTCCAGAGCAGTTGGCTGCAGCCGTACTCCATCCAGCTGGACAAGTTCGACGTCAAGTTCGATCGTGAATCGTCTGCGCATTTCGGCCAGCCCATCGACTTCACGGCGGCCGTCACCACTAAGGACACGCCCGATTCGCCCGCCAAGAAGCAGACCCTCAAGGTCAACGATCCCGTGACGCTTGGCGATACCAGCATCTACCTGACGGGCAATGGCTACGCCCCCGTGGTCACCGTCCGGGACGGCGCCGGCAACGTTGCCATGCAGGGGCCTGTGGTGGCCAAGCTGCAGGGTGACAACTACTATTCCTCGGTGGTCATCAAGGTTCCCGATGCCAAGCCCGATCAGCTCGGCTTCGCAGGGTTCTTCCTGCCCACGGCGATGGTCACGGACAAGGGTGTCGCCTTCAGCGGCGATCCCGAACTCATCAACCCGCAGTTGAACCTCAACTCGTACTACGGCGATCTCGGCCTGAACAAGGGCACCCCGCAGAACGTCTTCGAGCTCGACGTGGCCAAGCTGACCCCGCTCAATGGCCGCGGCATGGCGGAGAAGGCCATCGCGCTCGCCCCGGGTGGCACCTACACGCTTCCGAACGGCAAGGGCAGCATCACGTTCGACGGCGTCAAGAAGTACGTTGGCGTGGACATCCACCACAACCCGGGCCAGGCGACCGCGCTCGTGTTCGCCTTGTTGGCGGTCGCCGGGCTGATCCTCTCCCTCTACCTGAACCGCCGCCGCGTCTGGGTCCGGACGGGAACCCACGACGACGGGCGCACAATGGTGGAGTATGGTCTCCTTGCCCGCGGCGAGGACCACAGGCTGGCCGGCGAAGCCGCCGCGATCCGCGAACTGCTGCAACGAGAATGGCTGCCCTCCGCGGAGCAACCCACCGACACCGTTTCTTCCTCAACCTCGAAGGACCAGTAATGTTCCCCATCAACGAAACCATGGGCCAATACAGCGAGCTTTTCATGCTGCTCGCGGCCGGCACTTACACGGTGGCGTTTATCGCTTTCGCGTGGGACCTCGCCAAGAGCAGCAAGACGTTGCGGGCGGTAGACCTGAAGGCAGCCTCTGCGGAGGCCGTCGAGGTCAAGGTTCCGGTGGCTGCCGGACGTGCAGGTGGGAACGACGTCGGGGGACCGGCTGGCCGCGTTGAGCGCCCGACGTCGGCGGTCACCTCTGTCGGCCAGACCGCCGGCGGCGACATGAAGTATGCCGCCGAGCGCCGCATTCCCGCTCGCGTTGCCGTGGCGGTCGCGATTATCGGCGTTGCTATCCACGGCGCCGGTGTGATCACCCGTGCGCTCGGCGCAGGGCGCGTGCCGTGGGGCAACATGTACGAGTTCCTGACCACTGGCGCGTTCCTGGTTGTTGCTGTCTTCCTGCTGTCGCTGATCCGCCGAGACCTGCGCTTCCTTGGCACGTTCGTTCTCGGCCTGGCAGTGATCATGCTGGTGGCAGCGTCCGTGGCTTACTGGACCCCCGTTGGGCACTTGGTCCCGGCGCTGCAGAGCTACTGGTTGGTCATCCACGTCTCCATCGCCGTGATGTCCGCCTCACTCTTCACATTGACGTTCGCCATGTCCGCGCTGCAGTTGGTGCAATCGCACCGGCAGAAGACCCTGGCGTCCGGCGGAGCAGACAAACTGGGCTTCATGCGCCTGGTTCCCAACGCCTTGAGCCTGGAAAACCTGTCCTACCGCATCAACACGGTGGCGTTCGTGGGCTGGACCTTCACCCTCATGTTCGGCGCCATCTGGGCCGAGAAGGCGTGGGGCCGTTTCTGGGGCTGGGACACCAAGGAAGTCTGGACGTTCGTCATCTGGGTGGTGTACGCCGGCTACTTGCACGCCCGCGCCACCCGCGGCTGGACCGGTACGCGCGCAGCGTGGCTGTCGATCGTGGGTTACCTGTGCGTGATCTTCAACTTCACCATCGTGAACCAGTTCTTCAACGGGTTGCACTCTTACTCGGGGCTCGCGCAGTAGGGCTGGGTCCGCGTCCTTCCTGACCCTCATTGAATTAATGACGACGGCGACACTCCGCACTAGCGGGCGTGTCGCCGTCGTTCGCGTTTCAAAAGAGGTCAGGAAGGGCGGTACGTCGAGTCCTCAGGTGTTGACGTCGCCGCTGTCTTCGGCGTTGGATCCGCCCTTGAGTTTGCGTTCCTTGGCTTCAAGCTCGGCCTTGAGCTTCTTGAGGCGTTCGGCCTCGGCCTGGTTACGACGGCGGATCTCGAGGTTCCGCAGGAAGTCGGGGTCGTCGTCGGGCGCGGTGGGGTGGCTCGTGGGCTGCGGGGTGGGGCGGCTGTTGTAGGGGCGGCCCAAAATGAACCAGAGAGCGGCTCCGAGGATCGGCAGCAGTATCACCACGATGATCCAGGCGGGTTTGGAAATTCCCCGGGTGGCGCGGCGGTCCGTGCGGATGACGTCCACCAGCCCATAGACGTACACGAGCAAGACGGCGACAACTGCAACTACGCGGAGCATACCGTCAAGTCTAGTCGCCGTCGGGTCCGGTGATAGCTGTACGATCAGGGTGCAATCAGGCTGTGCGGCTAAACTTGATTCGTGGCTTTCCTCAAATACTCCTTGATCCGCATGGCGCTCTTCGTTCCGCTGTTCGCCCTTTTCGTCTTCCTGCAGACGGGTTGGTTGCTGGCGGTGATCTTCGCGGGCCTGATTGCTTTCGCCATCAGCTACCTGTTCTTCCAGAAGCAACGCGACGCCGCCACGGCCGCCATGCGCGAGCGTTTCAGTGGCCGCGCCAAGCCCATCCGCTCCGCACTTGAGATCGAAGATGCCGAGGTCGAGGACCGGCTGGTGGATGAAAACCCCGCGGTGAAGGTCAAGAACGACCGACGCCCCAAGGAAGCCTAGAAACTCAAAGCTGCGCGAGCGTCGGGGGAAACCCGGCTATAGCTGCGCGAGCGTCGGGGGAAAACGCTCGTTCAGGTTTGGGGGGTTTCCTGCGGACGCTCGCTCAGATGATGTGCGCGAGGGTTAGAAACCGTGGCTCAGGATTAGGCCCAGCGAGAACAGCACGCTGTAGCCAAGGTTGATCAGTCCGGTCTGCTTCAGCACGGGGATCAGGCTCTTGCGCTTCCTGCCGTTGACCATTAGCCATGCCGGCATGAGGCAGGCGGGGATCAGCAGCAAGACGATCAGCATCGACGGCTTGGTAGGCGCCAGAACGATCACCAACAGGATAGCGACGGCCAACATCAGGACGTAGCTCTCGCGGGCGTGACGGTCGCCAAGCCGCACGGCCAGTGTGCGCTTGCCCGCGGCCATGTCCGTTGGGATGTCGCGGACGTTGTTGGCCATCAGCAGGGCGCAGGCGATCAATCCTGTGCCAATCGCTCCGATAACGGCCGGCAGGCTCACTTGGCCAGCCTGCGTATACGTGGTGCCCAGTGTTGCCACCAACCCGAAGAAAACAAACACGAAGAGGTCGCCCAAGCCCATGTAGCCGTACGGGTTCTTGCCGCCGGTGTAGCCCCAGGCAGCAAGAACGCAGCCGAGGCCCACCAAGATCAGCCACCAGCTCTGCGTGATGATCACCAGAGCCAGGCCGAACACCATGGCCAGGCCGAAGGCACCGAAGGCAGCCCACTTGACGTGGTCCGGGCGTGCCACACCCGAACCGACCAGCCGGAGCGGGCCTATGCGGTCCTCATCGGTGCCGCGGATGCCGTCCGAGTAGTCGTTGGCATAGTTGACCCCGATCTGCAGCAGCAGCGCCACCAGGGCGGCGAGGATGGCGTTCAAGACCCGGAAAGACTGAAGCTCGTAGGCGGCCGCGCTACCGATCAGCACCGGCGCGATCGCGGCCGGCAGGGTGCGCAGGCGGGCGCCTTGAATCCATTGTGCAGCAGTTGCCACGTTCAGTACCTCGTGTTGTTTCGTGTTGGGGAAGGCAGATGACGGTCTCGGAGAACTTGTCTATTCTCCCTGATGCACCTCGGTGAGCAGCTCGATCATCGCCAGCCGGTCCGGTTTTCCGTTGGGGAGCATGATGAGCCCATCCGTCGTGAGCACCGTTTTCGGAGCGAGGGCCCCCAGCTTTTCCTGGCAAAGCGCCTTGTAGTGCTCAACGCCTTCCGGGGAGCTGTCCTCCACCGCCACATATGCCGCCACTGCCTGGCCCCACTCACGCGAAGGTACTCCGGCCACGAATGCCGCCGTCACGCCGTCGAACATTTCAAGCTCGGCCTGGATGAACGCGGCGGAGGCTTTGACGCCGCCGGTGATGATGACGTCGTCGGCCCGGCCCAGAACGGTGAGTGTGCCGTCCGCGGCGAGCTCGCCGAGATCGTTGGTGCGGTACCAGCGGGTGCCGTCCTCCTCGAAGAACGCCTCGGCACTCGCCTCGGGCGCGTCCAGGTAACCGGAAGCCACGGTGTCGCCGCCCAGGAGGACGCGGCCGTCGTCGTCGAGCATGACCCTGACGCCCTCCAGCGGGCTTCCGTCGTACACGCAACCGCCGCATGTCTCAGCCGAGCCATAGGTGGTCACAACCTTCAGCCCGGCCTCCCTGGCAGCGTCCAGCAGCGTGGCGGAGGCAGGTGCCCCGCCCAGGAGGATGGCGTTGAAGCGGTGAAGGACCGCCAGGGTTTGCGGTGAGGGCGAGTCCAGGAGCCGTTGCAGCTGGGTGGGCACCAAGGAAGTGAAGCGGATGGTGTCCGTGAGTTCTTCGGCGGCCGCGGTGAAGGCTTTGGGTGTGAAGCCGTTGGAAAGATCCATGGCCCACGGACGCGTGCCCGCGAAAAGCGAGCGGACCAGCACCTGGACCCCGGCGACGTACTGCAGCGGCAAGGCCAGGAGCCACTGTCCCTCGCCCCGGAGTGCGATTGCTGTGGCCATGGAAGAAGCTGCAAGCTCGTCAACTGTGAGCACGGTGGCCTTGGGCGTGCCGGTGGAACCGGACGTGCGGACCACCACTGCCGCATCCTCGAAACCGGGTGTTTCAACGGGGACCGCCACAGGGGCGCCGTCCTCCGAGACGGTGATTTCGACCGCGGGGCCCTCGTCGTGGAGGGCGGCGGCCAGGGCCTTGAGAACGGGATCGATGTTCACGGGCGAGTCCTAGAAGTAGTAAGGGAAGTTGGACCAGTCCGGATCGCGCTTCTCGAGGAAGGCTTCCTTGCCCTCCACGGCTTCGTCCGTCATGTAGGCCAGGCGCGTTGCCTCGCCCGCGAAGACCTGCTGACCGGCAAGGCCGTCGTCGGCCAGGTTGAAGGCGAACTTGAGCATGCGAATGGCCTGCGGGGACTGGCGCGCGATGTCCGCGGCGTACTCCAAGGCAACCTCCTCAAGGCGCATGTGGTCAACGGCTTCGTTGACGGCACCCATCCGCACCATGTCCTCCGCGGAATACTCGCGGGCCAGGAAGAAGATCTCGCGGGCGGCTTTCTGGCCGACCTGGCGGGCCAGCAACGCCGAGCCGTATCCGGCGTCGAAACTTCCCACGGTGGCGTCGGTCTGTTTGAACTTGCCGTGCTCGCGGGAGGCGATAGTGAGGTCAGCAACAACGTGCAGCGAGTGCCCGCCACCCGCGGCCCAGCCGTTGACGACGGCGATGACCACCTTGGGCATGGTCCGCATGAGCCGCTGGACCTCCAGGATGTGAAGGCGGCCGGCCCGGGCGGGATCGATGCTCTCCTGCGTCTCGCCGTCGGCATAGCGGTAGCCGTCGCGGCCGCGGATCCGTTGGTCCCCGCCGGAACAGAAGGAGTGGCCGCCGTCCTTGGGGGAGGGGCCATTGCCGGTGAGGAGTACCGTGGCGACATCCGGGGTCATTCGGGCGTGGTCCATGGCGCGGTAGAGCTCGTCGACGGTGCCGGGACGGAAGGCGTTGCGCACCTCCGGCCGGTTGAAGGCGATCCGGACAGTGGGAAGGTCTTTTGTCACGGAGCCGGCTGCGTCCCGCTCGACTTGCCGGTGGTACGTCATGTCCTGGAAATCGTGGAAACCGGACACGGTGCGCCAGCGCGACGGGTCAAAGACGTCGGATACCTTGGCGGGGAAGTCGTTGCTCACCCTCCGAGTCTAGTAATCCCCTCAGCTGATGCAGAACTCGTTGCCTTCGGGGTCGGCCATGGTGTGCCATTCGTGCGGCCCTTGCTTGGCCGTCCACAGGTATTTCGCCCCCCGGGCTTCCAGGGCGGCGCGGACCTCGTCCTTGTCCTGTCCGTCGAGGCGCACGTCCCAATGGACGCGGTTCTTGACGGTTTTGTCCTCCGGGACGGTCTGGAAGAGGAAGCGCCTGCGGGTGTCCTTGTCCGGGTCTTCCGCGGGGCCAATGGCCGCGCCGTCCTTCCACACGAGCTTGCCATTGTGCGTGGTGGTCTCGGACTCGGTGGCGAATCCCTGATCCACCATGGACCGGATAAACGCCTCGTCCTGGGGCTCCACAATCCAGTCGAGCGTCTCGGCCCACCAGTCGGCCAGGACGTGCGGATTCTTGCAGTCGACTACTACCTGAAAGTTCAGTGCCATGGACTGAACCTACGACGACGGAGCGTGGCCACGGAAGTGCCTAGCGGACAGTTTCGGTCCGGGTTCCCCAACTGACTCGCATTAGGTGTCGTTTTGAGCCCGCAAAACGACAACAACTGCGAGTCAGTTGGGTGGTTACCCGCCCAGAAGCTGCGGCGGGATCGCGTAGATGAGCAGGAGTGCCAACAGGTTCTTGGCGGCGTGGACGAAGTAGGAGAACATCACATTCTTGCCCGTCCATACATACACGGCCACCAGGACGGCCCCCATTCCGAGGTAGGGCGCCAGGGCGGGAAGCACCAACCCTTCACGCCCCACCACATGGATGGCTGCGAAGCAGAGTCCTGACAGGACACAACAGACCCAGATGTTCAGGTGGCGGGACAGCTTGCCGATCAATAAATGCCGGAACAGGTATTCCTCCACGAAGGGACCCATCACCACCAGCAAAGGCACCACGAACCAAGCCGGCAGTTGCTGGACCAGGGACTGGAGGCCCAGTTGGTTCTGCGATTCCTTGGCGGATCCGGTAGCTGACACCAGAACGGCCGTGAGCACCAACATTGCCACGATGGATAGGGGAATCATGGCCAGCGTGAACCACGGGCGCGTGGCCAGAATCAGGAGGTCGCGGGCTAGGACCTGCCACGCGGACGCAACCGCGACCAAGCCGACCGACGCGTAGAAAGCAAGGTTGATCGCATAGACGGCGGTAGCCGGGTCCGGGAGTATCTGCTGCACGAAGGCTGTCACCGGGGCTGCGGCGAGGCTCAGGACAGCCGCCAATGACGCATAGAGTCCGGCGGCCGCAGCATCCAGACCGGTGAAACGGTATAGCCCCCCGGCCGGTGGAATGGTGCCCATGTGTCCAGCGTAGCGCCCCACTTTGTTGCCCGCGTCACGCTCCGCCGGAATCACCGGGTACGATGGTCTTGCCGGATTTACCTTCGACGCTTCCGTGTTTGCGCTACTGATTCGACTCGCCAACAGGCCAAAAGCTCGAATTGCGTGCGCCGATACGAGTGAAGCCAGGGCCGGAATTTTCCCCAACCCACAAGGAACAGCTGTGCCTCAAAACACCACAACCGACCTTCAGCGCGAGCCGGAAACCCTGGCGGCGCCCAGTACTGCTACAACGTCCGAAAACCTCAGTGCCGAGGGCTACAAGAAGACCCTGAGCGGCCGCCACGTCACCATGATCTCCATGGGCGGGGCCATCGGCGTCGGACTCTTCATGGGTGCCGGCGGACGGCTGGCTTCGACGGGCCCGGCGCTGATCTTCTCCTACGCCATCGCCGGCGTCATCGCCTACCTGCTCATGCGCGCCCTCGGCGAGCTCATCATGTACCGCCAGACGTCCGGCTCCTTCGTCAGCTACGCCGGCGAAATGTTCGGTAAGAAGGGCGCCTTCCTCTCCGGCTGGATGTACTTCATCAACTGGGGCATGACCGGGATCGCGGAGCTGATCGCGATCGGCCTGTACTTCCAGTTCTTCTTCCCCAATGTGCCAGTCGAGGCGTCGGCCATCGCGGCGCTGTTGTTGCTCGTGGCCGTGAACCTGCTCAGCGTCAAGGCGTTCGGTGAATTCGAATTCTGGGCCTCGGTCCTGAAGGTCGGCGCCATCGTGATCTTCCTGGCTGTAGGCACCTTCATGGTGGTCACGAACGCCAAGGTGGGTAACGGCCACGCGTCCGCGGCCAACCTTTTCGACGGCGACGGGGGAATGTTCCCCAAGGGCGCCCTCGTCATGGTCCTCGTCCTGAATGCCGTGATCTTCGCTTACAACGGCATCGAACTCGTTGGCATCACGGCCGGTGAGATGCAGGATCCCAAGCGTGAAGTGCCCAAGGCGATCCGCGCCGTCGTGCTCCGTATCGTGGTCTTCTACGTCGGTTCCGTCCTTCTCCTGGCCATGCTGCTGCCGTCAGACCAGTACAAGGCCGGCGTTTCGCCGTTCGTCACCGTGTTCGGCCAGATGGGCCTTGGCTGGGTGGGCGACGTGATGAACATGATCGTCATCACGGCCGCGCTGTCCTCCTGCAACTCCGGCCTGTACTCGATCGGCCGCGTGTTCCGCACCATGGCCAACAATGGACATGCTCCGCAGTGGCTCACCAAGATGTCCTCGCGCCACGTCCCGTACGCCGCGATCCTGGCCATCGCCGCGTTCTACCTCGTGGGCATCCTGATGAACATCTGGCTGGGCGGCTCGCATGCCTTTGACCTCGCGCTCAACACCGCGTCCATCGGTGTCATCTTCACTTGGGGCGCCATCTTCGCCAGCCAGATCGCACTGCGCCAACAGAAGGGCAAAGTCTCCACCCTTCCGATGCCCGGATCGCCATGGACCAGCTGGGTGGGCCTCGTTGCCCTCTTGGCCATTACCGTGCTGATTGGCTTCGACACCATGACCAGCAAGACCGGCGAGGTGTTCCTCCTGGGTCTCTGGACCCTGGCCACCATCCCGTTCTTCGCCGTCGTGCTGTGGCTCGGCTGGCAGAAGGTCAAGAACAACGAGCCGAAGAGCGAGCTGTTTAGCTAGGCCCCACACCTAGCAGCCTGACGACGGCGGGCGCCTCCCGCGGCGGAGGCGCCCGCCGTCGTACTTTGTTCAGCCCTTCAGGTACTTCGCGAAATGGTCCTCGATGCGCTGCCAGGCTTCCGGCGCGGCTGCCGGGTCGGGTTTGATGCCCATCACCCGCATCAACGGCCTCAGTGCCCGGGGCCCGACCGGGGCGTCGTTCAGAAAAGCGTGGCCCGCCGTCGGGAATTCCTTGACGTCGTGCTCGATCCCGAGGTTCGTGAGTGCGGCTTCCAACTTGGCGGACGCTCCCCGCAAGGTCCTGTCCTGGCCTCCATAGTTGGCCACGATCGGGCACGCACCTTCCAACGCCTGCTCCAGATCCCGCGGCAATTGGCCATAGTTGACCGAGGCGGCGTCGAAGTCGTCATGGGCCGCAAGCAGGGCGAAGGCACCTCCCATACAAAACCCGATGACCCCCACCTTTCCGGTGCACCTGGCATCGCCGCGGAGCCAAGACCGTGCCGTGGACACGTCCGTGAACGCCCGGCCAGTGCCGGACATCAGGGAGCGCATGGTCGCCACAAGGCAGCGCCTCGCGCCGCCGTCGCTATAGAGGTCGACGGCGAGCGTCAGGTAGCCTGCCGCCGCGAGCCGATCCGCGTGGCGGCGCATCATGTCGTCGAGCCCAAAGGCTTCATGGATGAGTACGACGCCGGGGAACGGCCCCTCGCCGTCGGGCTCGGCCAGGTACCCCTGCAGCGTGCGGGAGCCTCCGGCCGCCGTGCTCTCCGTGCTCAAATCGATGTGCACCATGGTGCAATCCTGCCAGACCGCGCAAGTGTCTTGTCGGCTGTTTTTGTCTGCGGTCGCAGTTAGGCTCGATGCATGGACCACAGCACCACTCTCAGCCAGCACGTCAACGCCTCCCGGGAGAAAGTCTGGGCCGTCATCTCTGACATTCCGGGCTCCGCCAGGACCCTCTCGGGCGTGAAAGCGATCCAGATGCTCAGCGAGGGACCCTATGGCGAGGGCACGCGCTGGAAGGAAACACGCGTCATGATGGGCCGGGAGGAAACCGTGGAAATGCAGGTTTCCCAGAGCGATCCGCCGGGCAGCACCACGGTCACGGCGCGGCAGGGCGGCGCGGACTACACCAACCGCTTTACCTTGAAAGAGCAGGACGGCGGGACGGAACTGACGTTGTTCTTCGGTGCCGAGGTCCTCAAGCCGACTTTCCTCAGCAAAGTCATGATGGCCGCGTTCGGGAAGCTCGGGATGAGTGTCACGCGTAAGGCGCTCGCGAAGGATCTTGCCGAGATTGCGGCCAAAGCGGAGTCGCTCTAGTGGCGGCGGTTGGCAAGGTGGCGGCACCCCGGATTTCACCGATCAGGCTTGACGAGCTCCGCGACGATCCCGCCCCGGACTTCCAGCGTGGCGAACGGTACGACGGCGTCCGCCTTACCCGTGCGGTGGCCGACGGCGCGGAGTTGAGCGGGGCGGACTTCATCGAGTGCGAATTCAATGGAGTCTCATTCAACGAGGCTCAGCTACGCGGCGCGACCTTCCGGGACTGCATCCTGAACGAGCCCTACGCGCCGGTGTTCACCGCTGCACGTACCTCATGGCGTGAAGTCGAGATCAGCAACCCGCGTTGGGGCTCAGCGGAGATGTACGAGGGCGCCTGGCATTCGGTGAAGATCGACGGGGGCAAGCTGGACTTCCTGAACCTTCGCGGATCCAAACTCACGGATGTGGTGATCACGGGCTGCATCATCAACGAACTCGACCTTAGGGCCTGTACCGCGACGCGCATGGTGGTCAAGGACTGCACCATCGGGACGCTGGATGTCACGGGGGCCAAGCTCAAGGATGTGGACCTGCGTGGCTCGGATTTCCGCATGATCAATGGACTTGGCGGACTGTCCGGCGTGGTCATTGACGACTATCAGCTCAGCCTCATGGCGCCGCTTTTGGCAGGGCATCTGGGGATCCGGGTGATCTGAGTGAAACATCGGCGCCGCCAGGTAGCAGTTGACCACATGGCGGCGCCGTGTAATCTTTATAGAACGAACGGTCGGTAAATTACTCACCGGCCCCGCTCCCTTCGCGAAGGATGTTCTCATGGTCGAGGCTTTTCTTGTTGGCGGTGCCCGCACCCCTGTAGGCCGGTATGGCGGAGCGCTTTCCGCGGTCCGTCCTGATGACCTGGCAGCCCTCGTGATCCGCGAAGCCGTGGCCCGGGCCGGTGTAGACCCCGACGCCATTGACGAAGTCATCCTGGGCAACGCCAACGGTGCCGGCGAGGAAAACCGCAACGTCGCACGCATGGCCACCCTCTTGGCGGGACTTCCCCTCCACATCCCCGGCATCACGGTCAACCGCCTGTGTGCCTCCGGCATGAGCGCCATCATCATGGCCAGCCACATGATCAAGGCCGGCGCAGCGGACATCGTTGTGGCGGGCGGCGTCGAGTCCATGAGCCGGGCCCCTTGGGTGCAGGAGAAGCCCTCAACAGCCTTCGCCAAGCCTGGCCAAATCTTCGACACCTCCATCGGTTGGCGCTTCGCCAACCCGCTTTTCACCAAGGGCGAGCTCTCCCGCGGCGGCAAGATGACCTACTCCATGCCAGAAACGGCTGAGGAAGTTGCCCGGGTGGACGGCATCTCCCGTGAGGACGCCGACGCTTTCGCCGTCCGCTCGCACGAACGCGCGCTTGCAGCCATTGCCGGCGGCCGCTTCAAGGACGAGATCGTGCCAGTCACCGTGAAGACACGCAAGGGAGAAACCGTGGTTGACACTGACGAGGGGCCTCGCGAAGGAACCACGATGGAGGTTCTCGCAGGTCTCCGTCCCGTGGTTGCAGGCGGCTCCGTTGTTACTGCCGGCAACTCCTCCACGCTCAACGACGGCGCGTCCGCCATCATCGTCGCTTCGGAGGCTGCCATCGAAAAGTTCGGCCTCACGCCACGTGCCCGCATCATCGACGGTGGCTCGGCGGGCTGCGAACCGGAAATCATGGGAATCGGCCCGGTCCCCGCTACCCAGAAGATCCTGGGCCGTTCCGGACTCACCGTCGGCGACCTAGGCGCCGTCGAACTCAATGAAGCCTTTGCGACGCAATCGCTCGCGAGCATGCGGCGTCTGGGCCTGGACCCGGACATCGTGAACAACGACGGCGGCGCGATCTCCCTGGGGCACCCGCTGGGTTCCAGCGGCTCGCGTATCGCCATCACCCTGCTGGGCCGCATGGAACGGGAGCTCGGCACCGCCGACCGTAAGATCGGCCTCGCAACGATGTGCATCGGCGTCGGGCAGGGCGCCGCCATCCTCCTGGAAGGCATGTAATGGCTTTGAACCCCGGGGAATTCGGAACCTTGCTCATAGAAGAACGCGAGGACCGCGTCACTGTCCTCCTGAACCGGCCCGAGGTCCGCAACGCGATCGACCAGCAGATGGTGGACGAACTCCACAAGGTGTGCGACTACCTTGAGGGCGAGCCGAAAATACTGATCATCGCCGGCGTAGAAGGCGTGTTTGCGTCGGGCGCGGACATCGGCCAGCTGCGGGAACGCCGCCGTGACGACGCCCTGCGCGGCATCAACTCCACCATCTTTGTCCGGATCGCGAAACTGCCCATGCCCGTCATCGCGGCCTTGGACGGCTACTGCCTGGGCGGCGGGGCCGAGCTCGCCTATGCGGCGGACTTCCGCATCGGTACGCCCAGCCTCCGGATCGGCAACCCGGAAACCGGGCTGGGCATCATGGCCGCAGCCGGGGCCACGTGGCGCCTCAAGGAACTCGTGGGGGAGCCGATCGCCAAGGAAATCCTCCTGGCCGGTGCCGTCCTCCGTGCCGAGGAAGCCCTGCGGATCAACCTCATCACCCAGATCCATGAGGCCCCGGTGCTCATGGAAGCTGCCCACAACCTTGCTGACCGGATCGGCCGGCAGGACCCCCTGGCCGTGCGGATCACCAAGTCGGTCTTCCACGCTCCCGCCGAGGCGCACCCCGTAATCGACACCTTGGCCCAGGGCATGCTCTTTGAATCCCAAGCCAAGTTCGACCGCATGCAGGCGTTCCTCGACAAGAAGAGCGCCAAACAGTCCAGCGACAAGCAGTCCAGCGACAACCCAGACAGGACCCGGAAATGACAGCAGTCCCCGCAATCCCACATGTTGTCGGTGTCCTCGGCGGGGGACGCATGGGTGCCGGCATCGCCCACGCTTTTTTGACCAAGGGCGCCACCGTGATCGTCGTCGAGCGCGATCACGAAGCCGCGGCCGGGGCGCAGGGTCGCGTCGCTGAAGCTGTGGCCAAATCCGCTGCCCGCGGCACCCTGACCGAGACCGCGGACGAAGTATTGTCCCGGTTCAGCACCTCCACCGACTACGACTCCTTTATTCACTGCGGGCTCGTTGTGGAGGCCGTGCCAGAGGATTACGAGCTCAAGGTCGCAGCCCTCAAGGCCGTGGAGGAGCACCTCTCCGCGGACGCCTTCCTGGCCTCGAACACCTCGTCCCTGTCCGTCACCGGCCTTGCTTCGCAGCTCCGGAGGCCCGCCAATTTCGTGGGCCTGCACTTCTTCAACCCGGTCCCGGCGTCCACGCTCATCGAGGTGGTCCTGGCCAAGGAGACCTCGCCGGAACTCGCTGCCACGGCGAAAAGCTGGACCGAAGCACTAGGCAAGACCGCCGTCGTCGTCAATGACGCTCCGGGCTTTGCGTCCTCGCGGCTGGGCGTCGCGATCGCCCTTGAGGCGATGCGCATGGTGGAAGAAGGCGTGGCGTCGGCGGAGGACATCGACGCCGCCATGGTGCTCGGTTACAAACACCCCACCGGGCCGCTGAAGACCACGGATATCGTCGGCCTGGATGTGCGCCTCGGCATCGCCGAATACCTGCATTCGACGCTGGGGGAGCGCTTCGCACCACCCCAGATTCTGCGCGACAAGGTTGCTCGCGGCGAGCTGGGACGCAAGACTGGCAAGGGTTTCTTCGACTGGACTGACTGAGCCTCGGAACCCCAACTGGCTCGCATTTGTGGTCGTTTTGAGGCCTCATAGCGACATCTAATGCGAGTTACTTGGGGGTCCAGCCCCGGCCCAAGAGCACGGCACGGACTTTTGCGACGGCGGACCTCGCATCCTTCTCCATGTGCCGTTTGGAGATCCTGACCAAGTGCCAGCCCGCACGGGCGAAATCCTCTTCGCGGGCGATGTCCCGGACTATCTGGGCCGGCTCGGAATGCGGCTCGCCGTCGTATTCGACCGCCACGCGGTGTTCCGGATAGGCCAGATCCGGTTGACGTACGACGCCGGCAGCTAGCTGAGTGACGACGTTCAGTTGCGGTTCGGGCAGTCCGCCCCGTTCAAGCGCCAGCCGAAGCCGCGTTTCGGGGGCCGAGTCGGAGCCGATCCGTGCCTGTTCAAGGGCCAGGCGTGCCTTGCGGATCCCAGGAGTGCCCTTGTGCCGGTCCAGCGTGTCGGCCAATTGTTCCAATGTTGCGTACGGCTCCGTGCGGTCTTCAAACTCCGGCCGAGGGACCCGCAGCAGATGGTCGGCCACAACGGTCAGCTCATCCACGCTCATTTTCCTCGACACATCGAGCCATGTCCGCGTGCGCGTGGTGACCAGGACTCCGTCAAGATTCGTGATTTCGTCATCGAAGAACTGCCCCACATGTCCCACCACCCCGGTTCGCCGCGGAATCGCCATGGTGTCCGGACGTGAGATATGGATGCGCGGATCATCGCTGCCCGGCAGGAGCCCTGGGAATGACCACAGCGAGAAGGCTGTGGCGTGAGATGCAGCTGAGAACCCGGTCACCACTGTGAAAGGGCGCACGATCAGCGGCAAACTGGCGTCCCTCGTCTGCCCTTGGACTAGCGCCTCGTCCGGAATCCTGATACCGCGGCTTGGCGAGGGCAGCGATCGGTGCCTCAACCGCCGGAGGCTTACACCGGCGTCGGCCGCTTCTTGAAAGGTAAATGGGGCGCTCGCCAGCGGCGCCGGCAAAGGTTGCGGTGTCCTCATCGCCCCATCGTTGCAAATCCTGGAACGCCATTTTGAGTTATCCACAGGCACGCTCCTCGGAACCCCAACTGACTCGCAGTAGGTGTCGTTTTCAGGCCGCAAAACGACAACAAATGCGAGTCAGTTGGGTCGGTTAGGCTAGCCGGGTGACTCTCATTGCACCTGTAACCCTGGATGGCCGCTTCGTAACCTTGGAACCGCTGAGCCCCGAGCACCACGATGGCTTGGTGGACGCAGCCAAGGACGGCGAGTTGTGGAAGCTTTGGTACACCTCCGTGCCGTCGCCTGAACGAATGGCCGCGGAGATCGACCGCCGGCTCGCGCTGCAGGAGCAGGGATCGATGTTGCCATTCGCCACGCGGTTGAAGGCGAGCGGCAAGCTGATCGGCATGACCACCTACATGAACATCGACACCGCCACCCCGCGCGTCGAGATCGGCTCCACGTGGAACGCAGCCTCTGCACACGGCAGCGGCAGCAACCCCGATTCCAAGCTGTTGCTCCTCCACCACGCCTTCGAAACCCTCGGTTGCCCCGCCGTCGAATTCCGGACCCACTGGCTCAACCACCAATCGCGTGAGGCTATCGCGCGGCTGGGCGCCAAGCAGGACGGCGTGCTCCGCAACCACTCGCGCACGCTGGACGGAGTACTGCGCGACACAGTCGTGTTCTCCATTCTCGAACACGAATGGCCCGCCGTCCGTACCGGCCTCGAGTTCAGGCTCGCGAAGCGGCTCCCCATGTAGCCGGCAGTTGTTGTCGTTCTGAGCCTTCAAAACGACAACAACTGCGAGCTAGTTGGGTCAGCGGGGAGCAGGAGCCAAAGCGCCGCGGACCGAGGTCCAGGACTTGAGGACCTCCAGCACGTCCGGGTCGCGTTCCGTCAGGACGGCCTGGGAATACGATTCCTCAAGAAGCGCGTCCACGGAGATCCGGGTGCCGGTCGACGCGCTGAGCATGGCGGCTTCCACCATGGCCAGGCTCATGATGTTCTGGTGAACCTGGCCCATGGGGGTGCTTCCGTTGCGCAGGGCGGCCACGAAGTCACTCAGCGAGCCGGCGATCTCCTGCCCGGGATCATCGCTGTCTGCCCTGAGTGGGACCTCGATGGAATCCACGAGCGGTTCATTGTCGCCGTCCCACAGGACCGTGCCGTGTTCGCCGCTGATCCGCCACGCGGCGTTCCAGGAGGTCTCCTGGCCCGGGCTGCACCAGCTCCCGGTGAACACGAAGCGCTCCCCGCCGGTCATTTCGAAGATGGCGGTGGCCCCTGCATCGCCGCGGTACCAACTCCAAGCCGGGTTGTATTCCTCGCAGAACACCGAGACCGGATCTTCGTCGAGCAGGAAGCGGGCCATGTCGAACTGATGGATGGCCATGTCCAGCAGGAGCGGGTGGTCCATGGCATCCCGGAAACCACCGAAATGCGGAGCCTTGAAGAATTCCGCCGACATGATGCCCACAGTGCCGAGCGCCGAGGCGAGCCGTTTGGCTTCGAACAGGTGGCGGTTGTACCGGCGGGACTGGCTGACCATGAACAACTGGCCAGTGAGCTCCGACGCCGCGGCCAGCGAAAGCCCTTGGACTACGGTGGAGGCTACGGGCTTTTCGCCGAGCACTGGCAGTCCGGCAGCCAGCGCCTCAGTGGTCACCGGATGGTGGGCGACCGGAACGGTGACGTTGATGACCGCTTGGGCGCCGAAGTCGGACGCCAACTGTGCGGTCCCGGTGCCCACCGGCAGATCGGGAAGCCCGATAGCCGCCGCGCCGGCGCGGGCGGCGTCCAGATCCAGGTCAACGATGCCCGCGAGCTCCACGAGCGGCGACTCGTGCACCGTCCGAAGCCATGCGCGGCCCATGCCCCCGGCGCCGACGACGACGACGCGAAGGGGAGTGCCGTCGTCGGGAAGGGTGGCGAAAGGGGTGCTCATGCGTTGGCTCCCTGGTAGCTCTTGCCGTTGAAGAAGTCGTTGGTCTCATAGCGAAGGAGCTCCGGGTAGACGCGCTCCGGCCGGTCGGTGACCGCCCATTCGACGGCGTTGGAGATGACCCGGCGGACGTCCTTGTGGTGGTAGACCGGGTAGTCCTGGTCGCCGGGGCTGAAGAAGAAGATCTTTCCGTGGCCGCGGCGGAACGTGCAGCCGGAGCGGAATACTTCACCGCCGCTGAAGGAGCTGATAAAAACGAGTTCCTCGGGGGTGGGGATGTCGAAGAATTCGCCGTACATTTCCTGCTGCTCGATCACGATGGGGTGCGGCACGCCCTTGGTGATCGGGTGGGTGGGGTCCACAGTCCAGACGAGTTCGCGGTCCTGCTCGCTCCGCCAGCGCAGCGTGCACGACGTGCCCATGAGCTTAGTGAAGATCTTCGACCAGTGCCCGGAATGCAGCACGATCAGGCCCATGCCGGACAGGACGTGGCGGTGGACGCGCTCCACGATCTCGTCGTCGACGTCGCCGTGGGACATGTGCCCCCACCAGGTGAGGACGTCCGTGTTGGCGAGGACTTCTTCTGTGAGGCCGTGCTCGGGCTCGTCGAGGGTGGCGGTGCGGACGCTGGCCCTGGCGCCGAGGTTCTCCTCGATGCCGGCCTTCACTGCCCCGTGCATGCCTTCGGGGTACAGTCGGGCCACCAGTTCGTCGCGCTTTTCGTGCCGGTTTTCGCTCCAGACGGTCACGCGGATTGGTTCAGACATGGTTTCTCCTTGTTGACGAATTTGGTTTAGCGGTTAGCGCCCGACGGCGGTGCGGCGCCGCGGGCGGTGCGCGGCGCACCGGCGGTGGGTCCCGCCGTCGTGAACTGGCTACTTGAGTGCACTACTTGAGTGCACTACTTGACCGCACCGCCGGTTGTGCCCGCCGCGATGTACTTTTGCGCGGCGACCAGCAGGATGATTGCAGGGATGGAGGCTAGGACGGCCGTGGCCATGACCGAGCTCCAGTCGTTCACGTAGGCGCCGATGTACTGGAAGATTCCCAGGGTGACGGGCCGCACTGCCTCGGTGGTGGTCAGCGTCAGCGCGAACAGGAAGTCGCTCCACGTGAACAGGAATGTAAAGAGCCCCGCGGTGATCAGGGAGTTCCTGCTCAAGGGCACCACGATTGACCAAAAGGCCCTCAGGTACCCGGCGCCATCCACGCGCGCTGCCTCGATGACCGACGCTGGCATACCGTTCATGAAGGCCCTGATGATGAGGATCGCGAATGGGATGCCGTGGGAGGAATCTGCGAGGATCAGGCCCGGGATGGAATTGAGCAGGCCAAGATCGTTGTAGGCCGTGTACAACGCGTTGGCCACCACGATTCCGGGGATCATCTGGCTGATCAGGATCGCGAACAGGACCACCCCGGCACCTTCGACCTTGAAATAGGCCAAGGCGTAGGCCGCGGGTGCCGCGATGGCCAAGCTGAGGAGCACGCTGCCCAGCGAGATCACCAGGCTGGTGACCAGGTTCCCGCCCTGTTCGCTGATGGCCGTGGCATAGCCCGTGAAGTCCGGTTTCAGCGGCAGCCACGAGGTTTCAAGGGTGGTGCCGTTGGGCTGCAGCGAGGCGTTGATCATCCAGTACACGGGGAACAGCATGATGGCGAGGAAGAGGATGGCCAGGACCGTGTAGCCCCACTTTTTGGACGTGGGTCCGGGGTCTTTGGGTGCCGGTCCGGTTCTGTTGAGGGCAGGCGCCGAACGGCGGCTGGTGATTTTCGTCGTTGTCATGGTTTCCTCATTCATCGACGGATCGCCGGCTGGCCCGCAGGTACAGGACCGCGAAGACCAAGGAAATGACCACCAGGACATTGCCCAGCGCGGCGCCCTCGCCGAATTTGAACTCGTGGAAGGACAGATCGTAGGACTGGGTGGCGATGGTCTGGGTCGAGTTGGCGGGGCCGCCGTTGGTCAGGCCCAGGATGATGTCCAGCACCTTCAGGGTGTAGACGACGCCGAGCACCAGGACCACGCTCACCACCGGCCGCAGCATCGGCCAAGTGATGTGCCGGAACGCCTTCCAACCGGTGGCGCCGTCCAGGGAACCGGCCTCATAGAGCTCGTTGGGGATTTCCTGGAGGCCGCCGTAGAGGATGGTCAGATTGAACGGGATGCCGATCCAGATGTTCACTCCAACCACCGCGATCAGGGCCAGCGAAGTGCTGGTGAGCCAAGGAACGCCGGTGTCCACGATGTGCAACTGGCCCAGGAACCGGTTCAAGGCTCCGCTGTCCTTGTCCAAGATCCACCGCCACACGGCGCTGGAAACGATGAGCGGCAGCAGCCAGGGGAGCAGGAGCAGCGAACGGAGGATTCCGTTGAGCGGGAACCTGCGCTGGAAGAAGACCGCCAGCGCCAGCCCGATCACGAACTGGCCAGCTATCGAGCCGAGGGTGAACAGCACGGTGTTCACCAGCGACGTTGAAAACAACGACGACGACAGCACCTTTGCGTAGTTCGCAAACCCCACCCAGGGGGCCTCCCCCGTGAAGAACGTGGCGGTGGTGTAGTCCTGGAAGCTCATCACGACGTTCTTGACTACTGGGTAGCCGAAGAACAGGGCCATATAGATCACGGCGGGGACCAGGAACAGCCATTGGTAGATGCGCTCGCGGTGTTTGCGGCTGCGCCTGCGGGGCTTTAGTCCCGTCTCCCCTGGCGGGGTGGTGTCAGTCCCGGATTTTGCCCGCGAGTTGGCGCGTAGCTTGGCGCGCGACTTGGCCTGCGACAAATCAGTTGTGAGGGACATGTCCAACTGCTTACTGGCCTTGGGCTTGCTTCAGGGCGTCGGCAGGGGAGGCCTTGCCTGTCAGCGCAGTCTGGATGGCGGTGTAGATCTTAGTAGCCTGTGCTGGCCAACCCTCGCCTAGCTGGCCGGTGCGGGCGCGCGCGGTCTTGATGAGATCGGTGAAGGTGGCGAGCTTGGGGTTCTCGCTGGCGAACTTCGCGGCCAGCGTGGTCTTGGACGGGATGGTGTTGCGGACCTTGGCCATGCCTAGCTGGTTCTCGTCACTGTTCATGCAAGCGACTACTTCGGCGGCCTTGGCCTGGCGGGCTTTGCTCCCTGTCTGCGGGACCGTCCACACCTCGCCGCCAAGCGGGGCTACGGCCGTCTGGCTGGCGTCGCGGACCGGAATCTTCACGACCCCGTACTGCAGCGTGGTCTTCTTGTCGAGGGCCGGAATCTGCCAAGGGCCGTTGACCATCATGGCTGCCTTGCCGGCCATGAACTGGTCCTTGACGTCTGCCTGCGTCCAGTTCAGGGCGGAGGAGGACACGGATCCGTCCTTGACCAAGTCGGTCCAGAGCTGCAAGGCCTGCGCGGTCTCGGGGGTGTCGATGTTCTTCTCGTTGCCGCCGTTGGACCACATGACCGGAAGGAACTGCCACGTGCCTTCATAAGTGGGGTTGGCGTTGAACGCCAGGCCATACTGCTCACCCGAGGTGAGCTTGGTGGCTGCAGCCTTCAGCTCATCCCAGGTGGTCGGCGGCGTGACGCCGGCCTTGGCCAGGATGTCCTTGTTGTAGAAGAGAGCAATCGTGTTCACGGTGGGGGCGAGCCCGTACACCTTGTCCTTGTAAGTGCCAGCGCTCAGCACTCCGGGCGCGAAGTCGGTGGTGCTGATCTTGAAATCGGTCAAGGGTGCCAGAGCTCCCGTGGCGGCGATCTGCTGCAGGTCCGGGTTGTCGAGCATGAGCACGTCCGGCAACGTCTTGGAAGAGGACTGCTGGAGCACCTTCGAGATCAACGACTTGCCTGGCACGGTTTCGCGTTTGATGGCGACGCCGGCCTTGGTGCCGCACGCCGTCAGCGCGTCGCCGATAAATGACTTGTCCGGCTCGTTGTTGTAGTAATCCATGACGGAGATTTCCTTCACGGCTTCCGTGGAAGAGGCGGAGGCGGTGGTACCGCAACCCGAGATGGCGAGCGGGAGGCCGACCAGTGCTGCCACGGCCAGGGCGAGCGGGCGGCGTGTCGTGATAGCTGACTTCATTGTCTGTTCCTTTGTTCGTGGATAGGGGAGTTGGTGGAAGCTACTTTGTTGGTAGGAATCGAATCATCGATGCGTATCGACGATGGTGAAACTAAAGCGGCTGAAACGAAAGGGTGGGGCAGGCGTTCGGGTGAGAGGTCGGTGGTGAGACGGGGTCGTTCAGGCGCCGCGGGCTGGGCGGAGCGTGCTGGAACGGTGAGTGATGACCGTTGGCACCAACTCCAGGGATTCGTGTGGTCCCTGGGAGTCGGCTTCGAGGAGCTGGCACATGATTTTCACGGCGCGGCGGGATACTTCTCCGGGCCGCAGATCGATGGTGGAAAGCGGAATGGGCTGGAGTTCGGCAAGGGTGGGGGACGCGCTGCCGATCACGGAGACGTCAATGCCGGGGGTCAAGCCGCGGCTACTCAAGATGCGGCGCAGAATGTCCTGGATTGTGCGATCGGGGGCGATGAATGCTGGCTTACCTGTGGTGCTGGCGAGGGCTTTGTCGACCGATTCGGAGATGGTGGCGTGGTCGATCCCGCCGGGAAGATGGAGCACGGTCACGCCAAGGGTTTTGGCCGCAACATCCGTGCCATGCAGGAACCGGTCAACGTAGTTCACATGCCGGTCCATCACTGCAGGCTGCCAATCAAGGACGGAAATCACCGAGTGGCCAGCTGCCGCAAGATCCCGGACGCAATGCTCCCCGGCCATTTCGAAGTCGGCGTCGATGCAGACCAGTCCGGACGGATCGCGGGGGATGCCGATCAGCACCACCGGGACGTTCAGGCTGCGGGCCACGGGGAGGCGCTCGTCCTCGTCCTCAACCTGCATGAGGATCAGGCCGTCGCAGATCTGCTGCCCGACGACTCGGCGCAGTCCGGCGGCGCCTTCATCGTCGGTGACCAAGAGAATGTCGTGGTCGTATTGCCGGGCCGAGTTGGCAATAACCGAGACGAATTCCATGATCGATCCCATTTCGAGCTCTGGGATGAACGGAATGACCAGACCGATGACTCTGGTTTTGCGGCTTGCCAAGGCTCTGGCACCTGCATTGGGCTGGTACGTCAACTGGTCAATGGCGGCCTCGACCTTTTTCCGGGTCTTCTCGGAAATGGGCCGCTTACCGCTGAGCACATACGAAACGGTGCTTTGGGCTACCCCGGCCGCTTGGGCGACATCCTTGCTGGTGGGCACTTCCAGGCCTCCTTGCCGGGTGCGGTGTTTGGTCCGATGCCTGATTCTGCGTCGTCGATACGCATCGTCGATGCGTATCGAGGAAAAGTATGACATAAGTCACGTAGGGCGCGCAAGACCCGACCCTCGCTCACGTATATCGGCTTTTTGCGCGACCCTCGCTCACGTCATCTGCAGGAGCGTTGGCCGGGAGGGGTTGATATCTGCGGGAGGGTTGGCGGGGAGGCCGACGTTCCAAACCCTCGCTCACGTATATCGGCTTTTTGCCCTGTGTGTCAGGCTCTTGTGTGACAGGTTTTCTGTCGGCAGGAGTCCGGCGTATGGGTCGGGGAAGGCCATGATGGACTTTGCTGTCCCTGCCCGCCAGTCGAATCGCCACTTCACAGTTGGCGAGAAAAACGCGATTCTGGATGAACACGAGAAATGCCTTGAAATGGGTTCGAAGGCCGCTCTGGCCCGGGCCATCGGAATCCGGGCAGCTCTGATCCGGCAATGGGCACGCGCCCGGGAATCCGGTGAACTGCCTTCGGTGAGTGACCCAACTAAGGAGGATCAGCGATTGAGCGCCGGAGACAAGCGACAACTCGAACGAGTCCTCAAGGAGAACGAGATTCTCAAAGCCAAGCTGGCCCGCTCCGAGGCCGCGGTGGACATCTTGGGAAAAGCTTCCGCGCTCTTGGACGCCATGGCCAAGAGCGCGGCGGCGACCGAACCGCAACTGGAAGCGCCGGAGCCGGGGCGCCCGGAGTGGTTGATGCCAAAGCCTGGAAAACCATCGCCCTGACCTTCGCTGGGAAACTGGTGACAGCCGGCTGGTCGGCAGTGAGAGCCTGTACGTTGGTAGGCCTGCACCGTACCACCTGGTACCGGCACCTGACCCCGCCAACCCCGGCCGGGATCACCGTCCCGCACGCCGAGCGTGACTACCCGAACCGGATCACGACGGCCGAGGCCGACGAGTTCATGGAACGGCTCAACTCCGAGGAATACGCGGACCTCTCGGTCACCCAGGCCTACTACCGGATGCTGGACGCGGGCTACTGCCCGTTCTCGATCGCGGCAGCGCACCGGATCGTGGCCCGGCACGGGCAGAACGGAGACCGCCGCGAACAACGCCCTGGTACCGGCCCCAAACGGGCTAAGCCCGTCCATACGGCGACGGCTCCAAACCAGCTCTGGAGCTGGGACATCACCATGCTCCACGGCCCTGGCAAACACACCTATAAGCTCTACACGATCATGGATGTGTTCTCCCGAAAGGTCGTTGGCCACCGCATCGAATACACCGAAACGGCCGCTCTCGCCTCGGCCCTGATCCGGGACGCCGTCGCCGGCAACAGGCACACACCCGCAGTGCTCCACGCAGACAACGGGGCCCCGATGCGGGCAGGCACCAGGTTAGAACTTGCCCGCGATTTGGGCATCACTTTGTCCTACTCCCGGCCCCGGGTCTCCGATGACAACCCGTACTCGGAGTCCCTGTTCAGAACCGTGAAATATGACTTGGATTTCCCCAGACGGGTTCCAGGACCTCCAGCACGCGCGGGAGCACTTGGCGGCGTTCTTCACCGGCTACAACACCCACCACCGCCACAGCGGACTGAACTACTACACCCCGGACACCGTCCACGACGGACTGGTACAACAAGCAAGCCGGCAGCGCCAAGAAACACTCGATGCCTGCTACGCCCGCAACCCGCACCGATACCGCAACAAGCCTGCCGCGCCAGGAGTCCCACCCGTAGCCGGCATCAACCACAAAGCAACCAACCCGCTGTCACAAACAGCTTGATAAATACCGTTTGCGCGACCCTCTCTCACGTATGTCGGCTTCCTCGGAGACCCTCGCTCACATCCGGGTCGTGTGGTTAGCTGTCCGGTATGGATGGGATCTCAACCGCCGCCAAGCAACGAGGCGTCCATTGGGACGGTGCCGTGAACGCCTGGCGCATCGCGGGAAGCGTGTACCGGATGGGCAGGCGGGAATGGCTCACCGAAGCTGGTTGGCAGGAGATGTACGACGACGGCATCCGCACCGTGATCGACTTGCGGACCGCGCGTGAGCAGCAGCCCAGGGAGGTCGATCCCGTGGTATCCGAGGAGGCGACGGCGCGCTTCGACATCGTCCATTGCCCCACTGAGGACCCGGCGAACGAAGATTTCACCGCCCTCTTTGGCCCGTACCTGAAAGACCCTGCGCACTACGCCGACTATCTGCGGCTCTTCTCGGACAACATCGCCGCGGTCTTCAAGGCCATCGCCGCGGCGACAGGCGGGGTAGTGGTGCATTGCGCGGCTGGGCGGGACCGCAGCGGAGTCATCGCCGTGATGCTGCAGAACCTGGCAGGGGCAAGCGACGAGGAAATCGTGCGTGGTTACCAGCGGGGGATGCGCGGTATCAACGAGCGCCATCGCTACCATCGCGCCCCTCATGCCCATGATGCCTTTCTCGAGGAAGATGCACTTGAAGCCATGCTGGCATCACGCAGCGTGAGCCTTTTGGAATTCGCGCATTCCCTGGACTCCCAAGCTTTCCTCGCGGCGAACGGCGTCTCGAAAGCCGAAATCTCGGCCATTCGTACCAAGCTCGGGAGCCGGACGGACCAGCGGGAGGTGGCCACGCGCCGTCGTGACCTTCTTTGATGTCGGAAAGCGTTTACGACACGGCGAGTCCCGTCGTTCCGGCGCAAAATCACAGCAAACAGGGTCAGGAAGGGCGTAGTCCGGCAAAGCATCTAGTGTACAGACCGGGGCTCTCATGTATTCTGGGGATATTACCGAACGGCCGGTCAGTAATTTGCGGCCGTTCAGTCCATTTCGTGCCCGTGCCTTGGAAGGACCCGTCGACGATGACCAGTACCGCAGTCGCTCCGGAAGCCACAGTTGTTGAAACCGTGCCCAGTTTCGTCCAGGGCGAATGGTGGACCCCCAGCGCAGACGCCTCCGCCGGCGTACCCGTGCGCGACGCCAGCACCGGCGAGGTCCTCGCAATGGTCAACACCGACGGACTGGACCTTGCCGGCGTCGTGAACTATGGCCGAACGGTGGGCCAGCGCGAGCTCGGCAAGCTCACCTTCCACCAGCGAGCCCTCAAGCTCAAGGAGCTGGCCCAGTACCTCAACGGCCGCCGCGAGGAGTTCTACACCTCCTCCTTCAAGACCGGAGCCACCAAGATCGACTCAATGGTGGACATCGACGGCGGCATCGGCGTGCTCTTCACCTTTGGCTCGAAGGGCCGCCGTGAACTGCCAAACTCGCAGGTTGTCGTGGACGGGCCCATGGAAATCCTGTCCAAAGATGGCTCCTTCGCCGGCGAGCACATCTACACGCGTATCCCGGGGGTCGCCGCGCAGATCAACGCCTTCAACTTCCCAGTGTGGGGAATGCTCGAGAAGTTCGCGCCTGCATTCCTGGCCGGCGTCCCCACCATCGTCAAGCCGGCTACCCCGACCGGTTACGTTGCCGCCGTCGTCGTCAAGGCAATCGTGGAGTCCGGGATCCTGCCGGAAGGCTCGCTGCAGCTCATCTCGGGATCCGTCAGGAACCTGCTGGACCATCTCGATTACCGCGACATTCTGGCCTTCACCGGCTCTGCCTCCACCGCCAACTCGCTGAAGTCCCACGTCAACGTGGTCCAGGGTGGCGTCCGCTTCACTTCAGAAACCGACTCGCTCAACGCCGCCATCCTCGGACCAGACGCCGTGCCCGGCACTCCCGAATTCGACGCTTTCATCAAGTCTGTCGTCACCGAAATGACGGTCAAGGCCGGCCAGAAGTGCACCTCGATCCGCCGCACCATCGTGCCCCAGGACCTGGTGTCCGACGTCGTCTCCGCCATCGGCGCGCGGGTGGACGAGCGCGTCGTGGTCGGTGACCCCCGCGCGGAGGGCGTCACGATGGGCGCCCTCGCGTCCCTTGAGCAGCTCGCCGACGTTCGCGCCGCAGTGCAGTCCATGCTCGACGCCGGTGGCGAGCTTGCGTACGGGACGCTCGATTCGCCGTCGGTCACCTCGCTCGACGGCACCGTTGGTGTCGTCGAGGACGGAGCGTTCATGTCGCCGGTCGTCCTGAGTTGGGCTGACGTGGACTCGGAAGCTGTCCACTCGCTCGAGGCGTTCGGTCCGGTGTCGTCCGTGATCGGGTATGCGGACCTCGACGACGCCGTCCGCCTCGCCGCCCGCGGTGGCGGCTCCCTGGTGGCTTCCGTATGCACCAACGATCCCGCGGTTGCCAGGGAATTGGTAACCGGAATCGCGGCGCACCACGGGCGAGTCCTGATGCTCAACCGCGAGGACGCCCGGTCGTCAACCGGGCACGGTTCGCCCGTGCCGCACCTGGTCCACGGCGGACCGGGCCGCGCCGGTGGTGGCGAAGAGCTCGGCGGTATCCGCTCCGTCATGCACCATATGCAGCGCACCGCCATTCAAGGCTCGCCGAACATGCTCACTGCCGTGACCGGCGTCTGGCACGCAGGCGCGGACCGCAACTTTACGGTGGAGACCGAAGGAACGCACCCGTTCCGGAAGTCCCTGGCGACTTTGCGGATCGGCGACGCCGTGCGATCCGGACTGCGGCAAGTCACGCTCGAAGACATCACCGCCTTCGCCAACTCCACGGGCGACACCTTCTACGCCCACACCAACCAGGAAGCTGCGGAGGCCAACCCGTTCTTCCCGGGAATCGTGGCACACGGATACCTGCTGCTGAGCTGGGCCGCCGGGCTGTTCGTGGAGCCCGCTCCCGGTCCCGTCCTGGCCAACTACGGCCTGGAGAACCTGCGCTTCATCACTCCCGTGGCCGCCGGGGATTCGATCCGCGTCACCCTGACAGCCAAGAAGATCACCCCGCGCGAAACCGACGAATACGGCGAAGTAGCCTGGGACGCCGTCCTTACCAACCAGAACGACGAAATCGTCGCCACTTACGACGTCCTGACCCTCGTGGAGAAGTAACTTTCCCCTTCCCCTCCGGACGCTCGCTCACGTTTGTGGGTGTTTTGGCGGACGCTCGCTCACGTTTGTGGGTGTTTGGCCCGGCGCTCGCTCACTTGTGCTGCATGTGAGGAACGCTCCCCACCGATGGGGAGCGTTCCGTGTCTGAGCCGGAGGGAATCCCTCCGGCCGGCTGGTTGGTTCTATTGCCCTGGAGCGCGGTATGTCGGGGTCTTCTTGGCAGCTTCGTCGAGATCCTCAACCGTCATGAGCGGCTTCAAATGCAGGCGCACAGCACCTGTCGCGTTGATCATGAGTGAGAGGGCGGCAGCGCTAGCCGCGTCCGGGATTTCGAACACCCCGACGACGTCGGTCTCCCCGAAAGCGTAGTAGAAACATTCGAGCGATCCGTCTACGGATTTGAGTGAATTGACCACAGCATCGCGGCGCATGGTGCCGCCCTCGCGCAACAGCCCCTTGATTCCGTCGCCTACGTAGTTTGCTTCGAATAGATATTTGGTCATTGTCTTCCCATCCCGTGATGTCCAGGACTCGGGCCTCCTAAGGTGCTCCCATCACCCGTTGAGGGAAGGTCCCGGAGTTGTTCCCCTGCGAGGGGGCTGTGGACATAGTAGGCCGGGGTCGTCGCCCTGACAACGGTCTAGGCTAACGCTCGCTCACAAGTTCTTTCCGACCTCGTCCGGCGTAAGATTTTCAGCGTAGGAGGTGGCGAAGTGAACCTAGCACTCAGAACAGCCACAACCGTCTTGCCTGTCGATGACGTAGCCCGAGCCCGCAGCTTTTACGCGGAGAAGCTCGGCCTCCCGCACCGCGGCATGACGTGGGATGGAAATGATTTGTTCGGTATCGGCGGCGGCCCCTTGCTGCAGCTGAACCCCATCAAGGACGGCATACACTCATCGCATACTGTCCTTTCCTTTGAAGTCAGTGACATCGAGCGGACGGTCGAGGAAATGGAGGCCAGCGGAGTCGAATTCCAGGACTACGACCTCCCGGACCTCAAGACCGAACACCACATCTGTACAACAAGTGCGGACCGGTGCGCTTGGTTCATGGACACGGAAAACAACATCCTATGCGTCCATGAAAGCCTGGGCGTCCAGGCCGAATACCAGCTCTGATCGGCTGAAAGCACTCACGGCGACCAAGCGGAACCCTGCTTCACTTTTAGTGAAGGAGGGTTCCGTCATTTGGCCTCGGATATGAGCGAGCGTCGGTCGGAAGTGCCGCAGATGTGAGCGAGCGTCGGGAGGGGAGGAGGGTGTCGGTGAGGGGAGGAAGGGGGCAGGACGAGCCCTACGCCGAGGCGTGGAGGCCGTCGAACGCCATGGTGATGACGTCGTCGGCCAGGCGCTGAGGGGAGAGTGATCCGCCCGGTTTGTACCACTCCACGATCGAGTTGATGGTGCCGAACAGGAGCCGGGTCACGGTGCGGGGATCGATGTCCTGGCGCAGCGAGCCTTCTTCGCGGGCGGCCGAGATCAGCGCGGCCACCTTGTGGTCGAAAGCACGACGACGTTCCAGGGCATCGCGCTCGATCTCCGTGTTGCCGCGGAGCCGCAGAAGCAGGGTGACGAACGGCAGCCGCTCCACCAATACGGCGATGGTCTGCCGCAGCACGAATTCCAGGCGTGCGTCGGCCGCCCCAGTAACAGCCTCGGGTTGATCCAGGATGGCCTCAAGCCCTCCCAGCGCGTGTTCCAGGGCGAGCTTCAAGAGGTCGCCCTTGGACGGCACGTGGTGGTAGATGGCCGACTTTGAGATGCCGAGGTTTTCGGCCAGAATGCCCATGGACGTGGCGTCGTAACCGTGGCGGTTGAAGACGTCGACGGCGATGAGCAGCACTGATTGCTGGTCGTATCCGGGGCGTCCCCGCTTGGTTACTGTTTCACTAGGCATGCTGGCCATTTTCTCATGAACGGTCGGTTGATTCGTGCACCCGCCCAGCCAAGTTACCTCTTGGGTCGCATGTCGTAGACGCGGCGCAGCTTGCCGTTGGAGCGCTCAAGCGAACCCGGTTCCACCACATCAACCACGCACGAAGAACCCACGTGGATCTTGATCTGTTCGCGCAAGGCGTGTGCCGCCGTCGTACCCGCCTCGACGGAAACGTTCTCTCGGCGCTCAATCTTGACCGTCAGCGAATCCATGCGCTTGCCCTCGGGGCGGGTGAGCTCGAGCTGGAAGTGCGGGCTGAGCTCGGGGATGCGCAGGGCGATTTCCTCGATCTGCGACGGGAAGAGGTTCACGCCGCGCAGGATGATCATGTCGTCACTGCGGCCGGTGATGCGGCCCATGCGGCGGTGCGCGGGGCGGGCGGTGCCGGGCAGCAGGCGGGTGAGATCCTTGGTGCGGTACCGGATGATCGGCAGCGCTTCCTTGGTGAGCGAGGTGAAGACGAGTTCGCCCGGTTCGCCGTCGGCCAGCACGGCGCTTTCCCCGCGGGAGGGGTCGAACGGATCGATGATCTCGGGGCGGAAGTGGTCCTCCCAGATGTGGCAGCCGTCCTGGGTCTCAACGGCTTCCCCGGCGACGCCCGGACCCATGACCTCGGATAGGCCGTAGATGTCGCAGGCCTTGATGTTCATGATGGTTTCGAGCTCGTGGCGCATTTCCTCGGTCCACGGTTCGGCGCCGAGCACCGCGTACTTGAGCGAGGTCGACGCCGGATCCACACCCATGTGTGCCATGGCGTCGGCGATGGTCAGCAAGTAGGTGGGCGTTGCCAGGATCGCGTCCGGCTTGAAGTCCTGGATCAGCTGGATCTGGCGTTCGGTCTGGCCGCCGGACATCGGAATGACGGTGCAGCCCAACGCTTCGGCCCCCGCATGGGCGCCCAGGCCGCCGGTGAACAGGCCGTAGCCGTAGGCGTTGTGGACCTTCATGCCGGGACGGACTCCCGAGGCGCGGAGCGAGCGCGCCACCAAGGTGGCCCAGTTGGCGAGGTCGTTTTTGGTGTACCCGACGACGGTCGGCCGGCCTGTTGTGCCCGAGCTCGCGTGGACGCGGGCTACTTCGTTTTGCGGCACGGCGAACATGCCGAAGGGGTATTCCTGGCGGAGGTCTTCCTTGGTGGTGTACGGGAACTTGCCGAGATCGGACAGTTCGCGGAGGTCCGTGGGGTGGACGCCGGCGTCGTCGAACTTGCGCTTGTATAGCGGGACGCGATCGTAGGCGTACGCCACAGTGTGCTGGAGGCGGCTGAGCTGTAGGGCCTCGAGCTCGTCGCGGGAGATGGTTTCTTCGCGGTCCAGTACGGGTGCGTCAGGAGCGGCGACGGTGTTCTGTGTCATGGTCTTCCTACTTCTTGGAAATGGTGCGGCTGCGGCCACGGAACTCGGCGATCAGCTCGCCGTAGCTACCCGGATCGTTGGGCGACACGACGGCGGCAGGTTCGCTTGCGTCGGCCGCGAAGATTTGGATGTCGTACAGACCGCTGCGCCCGTTGTTGGCGCGGCGGTTCGCGACGGCGGTGATCACCTGGCCTTGATAGGCCGGCTTGAGGAAGTTGATGTCGACGCCGGCGGCGACAGTGATGGTGTCAGCCTCCGACGGCGATGGGACGGCCGGGTTGCAGGCGAGGGCAAACGCTGAATCCGCGAAGGCGAAGATCATTCCGCCGTGGGCCATTCCGAAGCCGTTGAGCATTTCCTGCCGGAGCTTCATGCGGACGGTGGCGTGGCCGTCGTCGACCTTGAGTACCTCCAGGCCCATCCACTCGGAGGCGTAGTCGTTCTTGAGGATCTGGTGCTGCGCTGCGCCAGAAAGGGTGGTCTCAACCATGCGTCGTTGCCTCCAGCTTTATTTACCGAATGTTCATTAGGTAATCCCAGTTTGCTTGAACTGTCAAGAGGCGACCGCCCGGCGGGACTCCCCGGAACCCATCCGGCCTGACGTAGTAGCCTCGAGGCATGCCGCTCATCGAACTTCCCATTCGGACGCCGAGGCTCGTGCTTCGCCGCTTCGAGGCCACCGATCTGGAGCGATTCCACGCCTATCAGTCCTTGCCGGAGACTGCGCGTTTCCTCCTCAGACAGGAATTGACCCTCACACAGTCCATGGAAGCGCTGGGCCGCTACGCCAACTTCACTTTCGAGCAAGAGGGCGACTGGGTGTGCCTAGCAATAGAGCGCGCCGACTCGCCGGGACTGCTCGGCGAAGTGGTGCTCAAATGGTTGCCTGGCACGGGGCAGGCCGAAATCGGCTGGATCCTGGCACCGGAAAGCCGAGGCCATGGCTACGCAGCCGAGGCAGCCGAGGCCGTGCTCCGCCTGGGCTTCGAGACCCTCATGTTCCACAGGATCGACGCCAAGCTCGACGCCCTCAACACCTCCTCATCAGGTTTGTGCGAGCGGCTCGGCATGCGTCGCGAGGCAGTCCTCGTGGACAACTGGCACTACAAGGGCCAATGGTCCACCGAAGTCATCTACGCCATCCTCGATTCTGAATGGCGCGCACGGAAATAGTCGGCTGCTCCGAAAGTGCCATTTGAACTTCAGAGGGTACATAGAATCTCCGCGAGCTTCGCGGCGTAGACCTCCGCTCGTTGCACCGACGACTCTGAGTACGTCCCCGAGACGTCAAGCAGATTGAGGCAGCCGAGGAATCGGCCGTTGTCGACGATCACTGCGTTGATAGCTGCGCCCAGATTGAGGGCGCCAAGGACATCTTGGTGTTCGAACGCATCCGAGCCGATCGCTGCCTCATCGGCGGCAAGGAACGATTCGTGGCGTACGACGCACTGTTGGAGCCAGTCTTCACCAAGTTCGCGTGAGATACCGCCCACCCGGTAGAGGCCGGGCATGCTGGAAAATACCCGGACCAGGTCCTGGGTCTCAGGACGCCACAATGAGACGGTGGTCAGCAATGCTCCCACGTCGATTTTGACGGATGCGACGATGTCGGCGAGTCTGTCGGCCGAGGCAGCAGAGACTGGAATCTCGGCGTACTCCTCCTCAAATTGGGGGACGGTCATGGTGCGGGTTCCAGTTCTTTGTCGGGTGCGATGGATGCTGTTGCACGTGAAAGCAAGATGACGCCGGCGAGCGCGGCCGTTCCCCCAACGAGGGACGCAATACTGGGGACCTCACCGAGCAGAATCCACCCGAGCAGCAGGGACAGCACTGGCACGACATACAGAAGCGAACCGCCCTCGGCCACGCTGGTCCTTGCCAGCGAAACGTTCCAGAAGCCATAGGCCACCACGGTGCAGATCACTACGAGTACCACCAATGCCAGCCAAGCGGTCCAGGCGAACCCAGCTGGTTCCACGGCGAAACGGGCAGTCGGTAGCGTGGCCACTCCGCCGATGATGGATCCCCAGAAGACCACCTCCAGTGGTGGGACGCGTGCCAGTAGCGGCTGTTGAACAATGAGGAATGCCGACAGCAGCAAGGCGGCTGCCACGATGTAAAAGGCATCGCCGTTGAAGCCAATCGCCGCGGAATCGCCCAGCGTAATGACCACGACGCCCGCCACGGCGAGGAGCATCCCCCAGTAGCCCAGCTTGGACGTTCTCTCCCGAAGCATGAGGTGGCCGAGGACAAACGCGAAGACGGGCGAGATATTAAGCAGGAGGCTTGTTGTTCCGGCCGGAACGGTCGTCTGGCCCAGGTTCAGGAGCAGGCCGAAGCCCGCATAGCCCAGTATTCCCGCGGCCAGCATCCTTGGAATGTCACCGCCGCGCAGCTTGAGTCCTTGCCGGCGGACCAGCAGGACCAGGCCCAGTACGACGGCGGCACCCAAGTAGCGCAGGGGCGTCAGGTCCTGTGGGTCCACGACCTTGAGGGCCTCGCGGGTGGCCACATATGTGGGCGCGGAAGAGAGCACCATCAGTACATCTGGTCTTCGATACCATCCGGTCACAATGGAGCCCTCCCGGTGAAATGGCCCTTTGTTTCAGGGCGGTTAAATTATTTGGAGAACTATTGATCTCTCGGACGATTTATTCGTACAGTACATGAATTAGATCGTTCGTGAAAGAAAAAGGAAAAGGATTCGGCACCATGGATTCAAGGATCGAAGCACCAACAGGGTGGCTGTCCCGGCGCACCCTACTCGCCGGTTCGGCCTTGCTGCTGGCCCCCGCGGTCCTCGCAGCCTGCGGGGTCAGCCCGTCGCCGTCAGCCACGGGCGCAGCTACCGGCGTGGCCCGCCAAGGCGGGACGTTGCGCATCGCCCGCCCGCCGGCGTCGAAGGCTGAAACACTGGACCCTGCCAGTTCGTTGTCCGCCTACGAATACCTGGGCGCCCTCTACAACCGCCTCGTGAAGCTTTCGGCAAAGGGCGAGATCGTTCCTGATCTGGCCGAATCATGGACACTGTCCAAGGACGCCATGACCTGGACTTTTGTGCTGCGCAAGGGCGTAACTTGGCACGACGGGAAGCCGTTCACTGCCCAGGACGTCATCTTCTCGATCCAGCACATCCTGGACCCGGCCACTAAGTCTCCGCAGGCAGGGGTGCTTTCCCCCTTCGTCGACGGCAACTCGATCACCGCTCCGGATGCCAACACGGTGGTATTCGCTCTGAAGTCCCCGAACGCAGAATTCGCTAGCCTTCTGACCGGCTACAACTGCTACATCATCCCCTCGGGTTCCGCGGCTACTATCGGCACCAGCGGCGTCGGTACCGGCCCGTTCAAGCTGAAGAGCTTCACGGCGGCAGGACCTGGCGTGATCCTGCGAAACGACAACTACTTCGGCGACAAACCCAAGTTGGACAGCATCGAATTTTCCTCCATTGCCGACACCCAGGCACGCGTGAACGCATTGTTGGCCGGACAGGTTGACCTCGTGGCCCAGACCAACCTGGATTTCGCCACCGCCAAGACGGTTTCTGCCTCATCCGTTGCGACGGTTTCCAGTGTGAAGAACGCGCAGTGGTACCCGGTGCCTATGCTCAACACGAGTGAGCAGTTCAAGGACGCGGACATCCGCCGCGCTTTCGCCCATGCCTACAACCCGGACGAGGTTTTCAAGCTGGCTGTGCAGGGGAACGGAACGATCGCGCATAACAACCCGGTGCCGCCCACCGAGGCCTACCACCTTGACTATGGCCTGGGCTACGACCCGGACAAGTCGAAGGCGCTGCTGAAGGCCAAGGGCTTCGACCACTTTGATGTGCCCATCTACACTTCGAGCTACGACCCCGTCCTTTCCCCGCTGGCGCTGGCCTTGCAGAGCTCCATGAAGGCGGCCAACATCAATCTGACGGTGACCAATTCACCCGCGGATTCCTACTTCACCGATGTCTGGATGAAGAAGCCGCTGATGACCACCTACTGGTACACGGGACGCCCGATCGACCAGTTGCTGAACCAGATCTTCCGCACCGGATCCTCCTATAATGAGACCGCCTACTCCAACGCCACCTTCGATCAGACGCTTGACGCTGCCCGCGCTACGGTGGACGACGGCAAGCGCAAGACGCTTTACCAGGATGCCCAGAAGATCCTGATCGACGACGGCGGTTCATTGACCCCGTTCTTCTCCGACCGGATCACGGGCCTGAGTAAGAAGGTTGTCAACTACAGCGAGCACGGCTTCGAGTTCGACTACATCAACATTGGGCTGCTGGCCTGATGTTGACGTTTTTCGCCAAACGGATGGGCTGGTCCGTCTTCACGGTGCTGCTGGCTACGGTGCTGGTTTTCAGCGCTATCCAGTCGCTGCCGGGAGACGCGGCCAGCCAGATATTGGGCCAGAACGCCACGCCGTCGGCTGTTGCCACGATGCGGCAGCAACTCGGGCTGGATGAGCCGCCTGTCTCGCGTTTCTTCAATTGGCTCGGCAAGGCTTTGCACGGGGACTTTGGCAACTCCCTCGTTGGCGGCGGCAGCGTCGCGGCAGAGGTGGGCTCCGCCTTGGTGAACACGTCCCTTCTGGCCGGTATCACCATTGTGATCGGTATCCTGCTCTCCCTCGTGCTGGGCCTTGTTGCAGGCCTGACCCGTGACCGGTGGCCGGACATCTCGATTTCCACGCTGGCCCTCGTGGGGATGAGCGTTCCGGAGTTTGTGGTGGCCACCGTGCTGGTGTTGCTTTTCTCCATCTACATCCCGATATTCCCGGCAGTGGTGATCGCCGGGCAGAATGCCTCCCTCGCGGATCTTCTTCCCTCTGTCTGGCTACCTGCTGGGGCGCTGATTTGCGTTCTTGCGGCCTACATCATCCGGATGATGCGCACGTCGGTGATCGATGTGATGGACAGCGAGTTCGTCCGCACAGCCATCCTGAAAGGCAACTCAACGTCCCGGGTGGTCTTCAAGCACCTGCTGCCCAGCGCTATGTTGCCCACCCTGAACGTGATCGCCATGAACATAGCCTGGCTGATCGGCGGTGTGGTGGTCGTGGAAAGCATTTTCAACTATCCAGGAATCGGCACCCTGATGATCAGATCTGTTCAGACACGTGACCTTCCCACCATCTTGCTGATCACGGTGATGAGTGCGTTGACATACGTGGTGTGCAACCTGCTGGCGGACTTTGCAGCGTTCCTGCTGAATCCACGGCTGCGGTACCCAAGGAGCAGCAAATGACCAGGAGCGGCAAATGAGTGCAACGACGATGACGGCCACGGGTCCCAAGGCCTCCGGCAGTCTAGGGCGGGCGGTCCGTTCCATCCTGAACTCGCGGACGGCCACCTTCGGGTTTGTCCTGGTGATTGTAAACATCGTGGTGGCGGTGCTGGCCCCGGTGCTGACTTCCTATGATCCGGTAGCCACGGACGCCATGAGCGCGCTGCAGGAGAGTTCGGGGGCGCACTTGCTGGGCACGGACGCTCTCGGCCGGGATACCCTCACGCGAACCTTGTTCGGTGGCCAGTATGCATTGGCTATCAGTTTCACTGCCACCGGGCTGACGGTGTTGCTGGGATCGGTCATTGCCGGCATTGCGGCCTACAGGGGCGGCATTGTGGATGACATCATCACGAGGGTCTTGGATTCGGTTCTCGCAGTCCCGGCAATTCTGTCAATGTTGGTGGTGGTGACCATCTTCGGAACAGGCCCTTGGGTGATCATCTTGGCCGTTGCCGTGGTCTACACAGGCGGAGTGACCCGTATTGTGCGCGCCGCAGCCATGGACGTGATGCCCAAAGACTTCATCACTGCGGCCAAGGCGCGAGGCGAGGGGATGTTCTCCATCCTCGTCCGCGAAGTCTTCCCGAACGTCCTGGACATTATCCTCGTGGAATTCGCCATGCGGGCCTCTTGGGTGGTGCTGCTCATCAGTTCACTGTCCTTCCTGGGCTTCGGCGCCAGCCCACCAACGCCGGACTGGGGCCTCATGGTGGCCGAGAACCGAAACTTGATGGCTGTGGTGCCCCTGGCCACGTTGTCGCCCATTGCCGCACTGGCCTCCCTGATCGTTGGACTCAACCTTGCAGCCGATGGGCTTGCCAAGAGCTTCGGCATTGACCGAATGAAGGAGGTGCTTGGCTAGTGACAATAGATGCAGCCAACACCATTGATGAAGCAACCATCCTCAACGGAACCGACATTGTCCGGATCGAGAAGCTCAGCGTTTCGTACCTCTCTGGGAACCGCCAAGTGGACGTCCTCAAGGACGTGACCTTGAAGCTGGGGCGCGGCCACGTTCTTGGCCTGGTAGGGGAGTCGGGTTCCGGGAAGTCCACTCTCGCTAGCGCCTTGCTCGGCTCCCTAAGGAGCACGTCGTTCGTGTCCAACGGGTCTGTGCGAGTGGCAGGCCAAGACGTCTTTGCCCTCGCCCCGCGCGAGTTGCGCCGGCTCCGGATGGACGAGGTGGCCATGGTCCCGCAGAACGCGGGCAACGCCCTGACCCCAACCATGAAGATCGGGGAACAGATCGCCGAGGTCCTCCACCACCTCAGGGGAAACAGAGCCGCCCAGCGGGCACGGGCCGAGGAACTGCTCCGGCTGGTGAGGCTTCCTAGCCCAGGGCACGCACTGGACAGGTACCCGCACCAGTTCTCCGGCGGCCAGCAGCAGCGCATCGGGATTGCTATGGCCCTTGCCGCCAACCCGTCCCTTCTTGTCCTTGATGAACCTACTACGGGACTGGATGTGGTCACGCAGGCAGCCATCCTTGACCTCCTCGCGGAACTGCAGCAGACGCTTGGCATGTCCATGGTGATGGTCAGCCATGACTTGGGCGTCATCGACAAGATGTGCACGGACATCGCCCTCCTGCGTAAGGGCGAGGTGGTGGAGTCCGGCAGAACACGCAGCGTCTTGGCGGAACCGAAACATGCTTACACGCGTGGCCTGATCGACAGCGTGCCGCGGATCGACACGCCTGGTATTCCTCCCGGGATGGACCAGGCCGCCATCGACTCGGGGACCGTGCGGGAAGGCGCCGTGGAGTTGTATGTCCGCACTCCGCCCCAGGAGCTCCGGCCAGTGCTGAGTGTTCGGGACCTGACCATTGACTACCGCCGCAAGCCGGTGCCTGGAACGGGACCCACAGTCCAGGGCGTGAGCTTTGACGTGAACGCCGGCGAAATCGTGGCGCTCGTGGGCGAGTCCGGTTCCGGAAAATCCACCATCGCCAACGCCATCGCAGGTCTGCAGAAGAGTGAAGGCGGCCGTATGTCCCTAGCAGGAGTCGGGCCTGAGGCTGGAAACCGAAAGGCCGACGGCGGCAATCTGGCCGGAACCGTGTCTAGCCGGCCAAAGACCATCCGACAGGCGGTACAGCTGATCTTCCAGAACGCCGATACATCCTTGAACCCGAGGCATTCGGTTCGGACCGCCATCGCGCGGCCCTTGAAGCTATTCGGCATTAAGGGTTCCACTGTGGAGAAAGCGCTGGGAGAGGTGGAGCTTCCCGTCAGTTTCGCTCAGCGCCTGCCTGGGCAGCTCTCCGGTGGCCAGCGCCAGCGCGTCGGCATTGCCCGGGCCATCGCGGCAGCGCCGTCGCTGGTGCTCGCGGACGAGGTCGTCTCGGCCCTTGACGTCTCGGTTCAGTCTTCAATTTTGCGCCTGATGGACACTTTGAGCCGGGATAAGGGCATCGGCTTCCTGTTCATTACGACCGATCTGGCCGTGGTCAGGTCGGTCGCGGACCGCGTGGTGGTCCTGTATCTCGGACGCATCGTCGAGGAGGGCACGGTCGAGGAGATCTTCTCCACGACGTCGCATCCGTACACGCGGCTCTTGCTGGACTCGGTCATCGAACTGGGCGATGACCACGAGTCCAAGGCACAGGGGGTCCGCGATGAAATTCCTGCCGCTCCGCCCGAACTCGGATGCCCCTTTGCCAGCAGGTGTCCGATTGTCCGCGACGTTTGCCGTACGGTGGTCCCGCCCACCATACCGGTTACGGACACCCACAACATCAAGTGCCACGCGGACGTGGCGGAACTCCGTTCGAGCACCCCGGCCCTCTAGCGCTGCGCTCGAAGGCCTCGCACCGAAAGCGCCGCATCCTAGAAAGGAAATGATTGTGAAGATCCGCACGGACTTCCCCCACTCCATCACCGTCATGGAGCACGTCCTCATTCCGATGAGCGACGGCGTCCGGCTGGCGGCTACGATCTGGCTGCCTGAGGACGCCGTTTCACGGCCAGTGCCCGCACTGTTGGAGTACCTGCCCTACCGCCGCGGGGACTGGACTGCCCCGCGTGACGCGCAGCGCCACCCTTGGTATGCGGGTCATGGCTACGCTTCGGTCCGTGTGGACATGCGCGGCTGCGGGGATTCCGAAGGCGTCATGCTCGACGAGTACCACCCGCAGGAACAAGCGGACGGCGTTGAGGTCATCGAGTGGCTGGCCGCCCAGCCGTGGTGCACCGGCAAAGTGGGAATGTTCGGGATCTCCTGGGGCGGATTCAATGCCCTGCAGCTCGCCGCGGAGCAGCCGGAAGCCCTCAAGGCAATCGTCACTGTCTGCTCAACAGACGATCGCTATGCCGACGACGTGCATTACTTCGGCGGCGCCATGCTCGGCATCGACATGACGTCTTGGGCTGGAACCATGCTGGCGTTCCAATGCCGTCCGCCCGCGCCCTGGCGGGTTGGCGACGCCTGGGAAACCATGTGGAAGGAACGTTTGGAAGCACTCCAACCTTTCTCCGAAATCTGGATGGACCACCAGGAGCGCGACGACTACTGGCGCCACGGTTCGGTTTGCGAGGACTACTCCAAGATCACCGCGGCCGTGCTGGCGGTCGGAGGCTGGGCTGATCCCTACCGCAACACCGTTTTTCGGTTGCTGGAGCATCTTGACGCCCCTGTGCAGGGGCTGATCGGCCCATGGTCGCACCAGTATCCGGACATCCAGCGCACGCCCGGGCCCACCATCGGCTTCCTGCAGGAGACCCTTCGTTGGTGGGACTACTGGCTCAAAGGCATCGAAACGGAGGTCATGGCTGAACCCGCGCTGCGTGCCTATCACCAGGATTCCGTGCGGCCCGCCACCCACTACCCGGAGCGAGCGGGCACTTGGGTCGGACTGAACGGCTGGCCGTCCGCCGACGTCGGGCAGCGGAGCTTCAGCTTGTCCTCAGACCTGCGCAGCATGGCAACGGACGCAGCCGGGTTTGCCGTCGTCCACACTCCGCAGCACAACGGCGTGGATGCCGCCCGATGGTTCCCCTTCGGGAATCTGTCCGACCTGCCGCCGGACCAGCGCGCCGAGGATGGGCGCTCGGTGGCATTCGAGACGCCGGTCCTCGAGGAGGACATCAACCTGTTCGGTTACGCCCGCCTGAAACTGCGTGTCAACAGCGGCACACCCCGGGCTAATGTGATTGCCCGGCTCTGCGATGTGGGACCGGACGGATCGTCCACCCTGATCACCCGCGGGGCCATCAACCTGGCAAGGCGCAACGGGATGGACAAAGCGGAGGAGCTCGTTCCGGGTCAATTCGTGGACGCCGAGATCGAGTTCACGTCCATGTCGTGGCAGATTCCGGCTGGGCACAGGCTCCGGCTCGCTCTGGCCACCGCGTACTGGCCGTGGATCTGGCCGCACGGCGAACGAGGGTCCGTGACTGTTGACGCCGGGCAGAGCGTACTGACCCTCGATGACCTCGATCCTGCTGCAATCGGCAGGCGCGACGTGACCTTCGAGGAGGCTGAGCAGGCCGCGCCCATGGACATCAGGCCAGGCCCCGCCCAGACACCCCGCCCCGAACGCGAAGTCAGGTACGAGCCGCAATCGGAGTCCTGGACCTTGACAGTGGATCCGAACTACGGCGGCAACCGGATCTACCCGGACGGCCTGAACTTCGGCGAAGAAGCCCTCGAACGGTATTTGATTTCGGGGAACGATCCCTTGACGGCGCGGGCCGAGTCCACGTGGAATGTCTCCCTGCAGCGCGAGGACTGGGGAGTGAGGATAGAGACTCACGCTACGGTCACTGCCAGTAAGGACCACTATTTGCTGCACAACGAAGTCAAGACGTTCAAGGGCGAGCAACTATTCTTTGAAAAGACTTTTGAGAAGCGCATCAGTCGGACATCGGCCTGACCAGGGGAAGCGAGGACGAGCGACATGACAACCACCGCAAAGGACCACGAGGAGCGGCCCCGCGCCAAGACGGTCGGCGAACGGCAGCGGCACCCCACTGAAGTGCGGCGTCAGCTTGTGATTGACGCTGCGCGGGACCTGATCGCGGACAAGGGGCTGTTCAACGTCCTCATCCGCGACATTTCAAAAGCCTGCGGAGTCTCACCCGGGACCATCACCTACCACTTCAAGAGTCTCGATGAAGTCCTGATGGAAGTAGTCAAGGCAGAAACCGCCGACTTCTACGTTCCACTCCAAGAGAGCGCCAGGGGGTCCGGCGACCCCACCCGGGAACTGCTGTATTTCCTGGAGGGGATGTTCGGCGCCGACGCGAACTCCCGCCGGCACTGGTTGATTTGGTTCGACTTCTGGTCAGCCGCAGCCAGGGACGAAGCTTACGGGCGCTGGATGAGCGAGCACTACGACGGCTGGCGTAACGCCTTGCGTGAGATTACCGAGCGCGGCGTCAGCGAGGGTTCCTTCGTCTGCGATGATCCCCGGAGCTTCGCCATTGAGACGGCGGCCATGGTGGATGGCCTCGCCGTCCAGTGCTATGCGCGGGGTTCGTCCTTGCCGGTGGAAACATCCCGGAACCTGCTTATTGCGTTCGTGAGGCGCGAGCTCAAGATTAGCTGAGGGACTGCCCAACGTCGCTCAGAGCATCCGTTGCTCCGCACCGGCTCCCTCGCCTCACAAGTTCGGCCAGGGAACCCTGCCGGCGTGGGCCCAAGTGCCGTTTTCGGTTGGGCCAAAACGGCTGTGAGGAGCAATGGATGCAAGGCTTCATGCTTGACTTGCTTTGAAATGAGTGGGGATACCAGACTTTGCTGATGCTACGGTGGGCTGGGCAGGGAGATCGGGGCGTGAAGTGGGCACAGCTGGCGTAGCTGTAGTAATCGAGGATGACGACGATATCCGGGAAGTGGTCCACGCCGTCCTCGAAGCTTCAGGGCTGGAGGTGTACGCGGCCGGGAACGGTATTGATGGCGTGGCTGCGGTCCGCCGTCACAACCCGGACGTCATCACCCTGGACCTTGGCTTGCCCGATATCGATGGCATAGAGGTTACCCGTCGCGTACGGGAGTTCAGCGACGCTTACATCGTCATGCTTACGGCCCGTGCACGCGAGGTGGACACGCTACAAGGACTGGCGGTCGGCGCGGACGATTTCGTCACCAAACCCTTCCGCCCCCGCGAGCTCCTGGCCCGTGTTGAGACGCTCCTCCGCAGGCCCCGGGGCAGCAAGCTATCGGGCGGCACTTTCGCAGGAATCACGACGGCGGAGCTGACCCCAGCAGAGGGGGCGCCGGCTGCGGCGCCGAACTCGTCGGCAACAGCGGTGCACCGAGGATCGCACGAAACAACCAGCCCACCAGGGGCGGATAGTACCGGTCTGGAACACAATGGCCTCTACTTGGACGTGGCTACGCGGACAACGCGGGTCGATGCCGAAGAAGTGCAATTGACCCGCACTGAGTTCGACCTGCTCCAGGCGCTTATGGAAGCCGGACGCGTGGTCCGAAGTACCTCGGGGCTTGCCCGCTGGCTACATGCCAGGGAGTACGAAACCGGAACCTACGTCAGCGAGTCCGAAGAGCGCGCCATCCAGGTTCACATCGCCAATTTGCGCCGGAAGTTGGGCGATTCGGCACAGTCGCCGCGTTGGGTGGAGACCGTGCGTGGCATTGGATACCGCCTGGCCGCAAAGACTACGGAAAACTGATCCGATCTTAAGGAAACGTTTAACAAGGCTTTTTACGCTGGGAGGGTCACCTTCGGATTTCTACGGCTCAAAGGAGCAGTGCATGAAAAAATTCGCCGCAACACTTCTCATGACGGGCATGCTGGCTATTGGCGGATTTGTTACTCCTGCCAACGCCGCGCCGAAGACCACGCACGACACCACAAGCACCACGGTTACCACCGTCCCTGTTGTGTCTGACCCGGTGCACTACGCGCAGGTCGGTTGGTGGCCCAACTAGGGCTGATCGCCGGACGTCAAGACTGTTCGAACGCCGCCTCGGGGCCACCGCCCGGGGGCGGTGTTCTTTTTAGCCCCCGGTGTCCAGAGGAAGCCGGACCGAGACCGTGGTTCCCACACCGAGTCCGGACTCGATATCGAGCTTGCCGGAATGGCGCTCCACAATGTCGTGGGCTATCGCCAGGCCGAGCCCGCTGCCAGGGATGGCCGCAGTGGAGGCATTGGAGGCACGGAAGAACCGCGTAAACACTTGGTCGATTTCGGTTTCCGGGATCCCGACGCCGGTGTCTTCCACGCGCACCACCACGCTGGGAACCGTCCCTGGATCGGAGGCGATCCCGCTGCTGACGGCGACGTGGCCGCCGTGGGGGGTGAACTTGATTGCGTTGCTGATGATGTTGGCGAAAACCTGCTCCAGCTTGGCTTCGTCGGCCTGGACGGTCACGGTCCCTGGGGCATGCTCCACGGTGAGGGACAGCGAACGGGAGTCCGCGAGGGGCTGCAACGTCGAGACGACGAGCCTGAGTAGGGTGCCCACGTTGACGCGGCTCAATTGGAGATCGCCTGAAGTGTTCTGGTGCGAGACGGTGAGCATGTCCTCGATCAGGCGGCGGAGGCGTTCGGCATTTCGTGAAATGACGTCGATCATCCGCGTTACGCCCGCAGGGATCGGTCCGCCGGCCCCGCTGCGGATCATGTCCAGATAGGCAGTGATGGACGTCAGCGGGGTTCTAAGTTCGTGGTTCACCGTGGTGAGGAAGTCGGTCTTGGCTTGGTCGAGTTCCTGGAGTTTGTACATGACCTGCTGCTGTGCGCCAATCAAGTGGCTCTGCATCAGTCCATACGCCAAGTTCCCCGAAACGTGCTGGATCAGGCCGATTTCAGCTCGGGTCCATTCATGCGCGGTGTCCGGCCGCGCGATCCAGATGACCCCCAGGACAAGATCACCTTCGCCCACAGGAACCACAACAGAGGCCGACGGCGAACCGGCGCCACTGTGCCGACCTGCGCCACCGGGGTGCCCCGGGAGAGCCCGGCCCGGCGGAGTTCCTTGCGGCAGCGGCTGCACGTCCGCTTCGGCCCATAGGCGCTCCGCCAGTTCGAACAAGACGATTTCGCCGGCCAGTTCGGGAGGCAGGACTCCTGGCGCCCGTCCCGGGGCGTTCCATTCTGCGCTGACCTGCGGCACGCGTACATCCGGGAATGTGGTGAACCAGACGTGTTCCGCACCGAGGGCCTCGCCGATACCATCCACCAGGTGCCGGGCAATCTGTCCGGGATCAATGGTTGAGCGGATGGCCGAGGACACCTTCCGCAGGCTCTCACGTAGTGATTCGGCTTCGGAGCGGCGACGCATCCGTTCGGCGGCCCGGGCTACTAGGACCAAGGCCCTGGATGCCCGAAAGTCCGCGGCTTGGCCCTTGTGGACAAAATCCGCAATTCTCCAGGCTTCCAGGGCTGCGACATCCAGCTTTTCCTCGGAATCCAGCATGAGTAGAACAGGGGCGCCGTTCCCGGGAAGGAACTCGCGGAACTCGTTGTCCAAGACCACCACGTCGCTCGGCCCGCTTTCCAACGCGGCCGCAAGCGAGGCGGCGTCGGACGCTGTACGGACCAAGAACCCCGCGGAGATGAGGGCCGCAACCGTCTCTTCGAGACGCACGGAGTCGGGGTCGGCCACCAAGGCACGGTTTGGCGCCGATGCATCGTTCGTTACGGGACTCTCCACTGCGCTCCTGCTGTTTCGGTTCGGGCCCCATAGGAGAGCCTACTATCGAGAACCTTACTTGAGCCCCGCCCCCGGCAGCAGGTCAACTGCCCCCAGGGAATCCGCCACAAAGGCATAGTCCCAAGCGCGCTCACGCCATTGCACGTACCGTCCCGAGGCCCCGCCGTGTCCACCTTCCATCTCGATCTTCATGACGATCGGGGCCGTGCCGGTGGTCTCGGAACGCAGCGCCTGGACCCACTTGGCGGGCTCCACGTAGAACACGCGGGTGTCGTTGAAGGACGTCACTGCTGCAATTTTCGGATAGGAGACGGCATGGATGTTCTCGTACGGAGTGTAGGACTTCATGTACTGGTACACCTCGGGATCGGTGATGGGGTTGCCCCATTCCTCCCACTCAAGCGCGGAGAGCGGTAGTTCGGGGTCCAGGATGGTGTTCAGGGCATCGACGAACGGCACGGCGGCAACGATCGCGGCATACTTCTCAGGGGCAAGGTTGGCCACGGCGCCCATCAGCAGGCCGCCTGCAGAGCCGCCCATGGCCGCGATCCGGTTCGGCGCCACCCAGCCGGAGGATGCCAGCCAGTCAGTTGCTGCGATGAAGTCCGTGAAGGTGTTCTTCTTGTTGAGCTTCTTGCCGTCGTCGTACCAGTGCCGGCCGAGCTCGCCACCGCCGCGGATGTGGGCGATCACCATGACGATTCCGCGGTCCAGGAGGGACAAACGCGCCACCCCGAAGCCCGGATCGATGCTGACCTCGTAGGAACCATAGCCGTAGACCAGGCCCGCGCCGGTTGAATCCTGCGACACGGAGGAGTGCCGGAGAACGGAAAGCGGCACGCGCGTGCCGTCCGCCGCCGTCGCCCATTCCCGCGTGGCCACGTAGTCTGACGCGTCGTACCCGCCCAGCACCGGGCTTTCCTTCCGCAGCAGCAGCTCGCCCTGCGGGAGTTCTGCTGTGGGCAGCACGAAGTCGTACACCCTGGACGGCGTGAAGAAGGAGGTGTAGCCGATGCGGATCACCGGGGCGTCGTAGTCCGAACCCGCTACCCCTGCCGTGTACAGCTCCTCGTCGAAGGCAGGTTCCACGGCGGCGCCCTGCGCCGCCGTTCCCAGTCCAGCGAGGGGCAGCACCTGCACGCGTTCGATCGTGTCCTGCCGCACCGCCACCACCAGATGCGTCGACGTGACGCCGGCACCGTTGACGCGAATGGAGTCGGAATGGTCGACGACGGTGCGCCAGTGCTGCTGGGCCAGCGGCTTGGCGAACTCGGCCGGGTCCGCGATGGAAACCATCGAGTTGATGGCGTCCTTGTTGTGCGTGAGGAGGATGGTTTCAGCGCCATCCAAGAGGAATGGCTCGGCCTCGTAGAGAATATGTTCGTCACGGGAAATCACGGTGGACAGGCCGGCGTCGTAGTCGTCAAAGCGCAGCAGGCGCGTTTCGCTGAATTCCGAGCAGCCGATGCTCAGCACAAGGTAGCGCCGGTCGGAGGAGATTTCGAAGCCGAGCCACATGGCGACGTCGTCCTCTTGGTAGATGACCAGGTCATCGCTGACGGGCGTTCCCAGGACGTGCGACTTCACTTGGTAAGGGCGCCAGGCGTCGTCCACCACGGTGTAGAAGATCCGAGTGCCGTCTGGGGAGAAGGCCACGCCGTAGAAAATGTTCTCGATGACGTCGGGCAGGAGTTCGCCGGTCCGCACGTCCTTGATGCGAAGGGTGAATCGTTCCTCGCCGGAGTTGTCCACGGCGTAGGCATAGAGGTTGCCGTCCACCGTCACGGCTGTGCCGCCAATGGAGAAGAACGGCTTGCCTTCGGCTTCGACGTTGCCGTCCAGCAGGACTTCTTCGCCTTGGAGTTCGACGCCGGGTTCCACCGCCGGCGGCGTCCAGTCGGCCACCGCATCGCCGGAGTGTGCCGCGCGGAAACGGCAGTGGATGCCGTACTCCTTGCCCTCAATAGACCGGGTGTAGTACCACCAGTTGTCCTTGCGGCTCGGGACCGAGAGGTCCGTCTCCTGGGTGCGGCCCTTGATTTCCTGGAAGATGGCCTCGCGTAGCGGTTCCTGATGCGCAGTAACCGCCTCTTGGTAGGCGTTTTCAGCCTTCAAGTGCTCGACGACTTCGGCGGATTCCTTGTCCCGCAGCCATTCGTAGTTGTCCACGAAAACATCGCCGTGGTGCTCGCGGGTGGTGGGCACCTTTTTGGCGACGGGGGCTGTTGGGCCTTCGGTGTGGGACGGCTGGGCGGAACCGGGAGTCTGGGTCATGTTCTCAATATATAGAGCCTGCCCGAGCGCCGGGCCCGCGTTCGCTGCGGGGGTAGCGGTGGCTCAGTAACCGTGCGCGACGGCGTACTCCGGCAGGGTGCCGTCCCGCAACGCGGCGGCCACTTCTGCGATTCCGGCGTAATCGGGCAGCACGATCGATTGCCCGTCCGGGGAAGTGCCAGTCCCAGCCGTGGGCAGGGTGAAGAAGACGGAGGCGCCTGGATCCACAGTTCGGAGTCCATAGGCCAGGATGGCGACGGAAGCGGGGTCGAATCCCTGGTCCACGGTGAGGTCGTTGACTGCGAAGTTGACCAAGCCGAGGACACCTGCGGGAGTCTGGACACCGCCCGAGAGCTTGACCAGAAGAGCCCGGAGGAACGTTTGCTGATTGCGGACCCGCTGGTAGTCTCCGTCCACGAACGAGTAGCGCTCGCGGACGAACTCCAGGGCTGCTTGTCCGTCCAAATGGTTGACTCCGGCGGGGAATACGTGATGGGTCTCAAAGCTTGCGGTGAATGGGAACGTGACATTGACGTCGATACCGCCGAGGCCATCCGTGAGGGTCTTGAAGCCGTTGAAGTCCAGCATGACGGTGTGGTCTATGTGCGTGCCCAACAGTGATTCGACGGTCCGGACCACCAAGGGGGTGCCTCCCACCTCAAGGCTGGCGTTGATCTTGGAGGCACCATAGCCCGGGATGTGCACCCAGTTATCGCGCAGGATCGAAATGCCGTAGATCTTCTGCCGGTCTGCCGGTACGTGGATCAGCATGAGGCAATCCGAGCGTTGGTCCGATGACTGGCCTGTTGTGATGGTCTGATTGTTTTGTTCCCTGGCATTCGCACGGCTGTCGCTGCCAATCACCAGGATGTTCATGGGTGTTGCGGGAAGTTCAGGGATGGTGGGCGGCGCCGGTACCGCGGCAGGCGGCGCCGGTACCGCGGCAGGCGGCGCGGGGGATTGGGTCGCGGATGGCGTCCTGGTTGGCGTTCCGCTCGTGGCCACGCTTGAGGGGGCGCTTGACGGTGACGGCCCGGACGAAGTCCTGCCGGACCCGGCGACGATCGCGGCCAGGACAACGACGACCGCCAGCAGGACTGCCAGCCCCGCTGCAAGCCACAGCCGCCGTCGTCTATCCATGACCGGAACGTATCACTCAGGTGAGCTAAAAACGCGCGCATGAAAGACTCGATTTGGCCACAAATGGGTGCGTTCTCAAGGTTTTGGTGTCTCGACAAAATAACGTTCTGGGGGCACGATGGGACTTAAATCGCTCGCCATCACGGGGCCGGCTTGCCGTGTCCTATCCGTTCCGCAATGGGGGGCTCTTTTGCCCACGGAACTGGACGTTATCCCTCCGTGCAAAGGAGGATCCCGCTTGGCCGATTGTCGCAGCGCCGCCCTGCATGTGGGGGGCGGGCAGTAGCTGCGAGCTGAAGTTCATAGGGAAGTTCAAGGAAACCGAGTCACCGTCAAACGACGCCATGGTCTCCGGCGCCTCAAAATTTCCAGGCTGGAAACAGCCGGTCAGCACAGATTTTCTTAAGGAATGAGTCTTATGACTGCTCATCCAAAACCCCTCCTTTTGCGGCGCCTTCGGGCGCTCTTGGTGTTGCTCCTTGCCCTGGCGTTGCCGGTGGCACTCAGTGGCACGGCCGCCGCGGACGGCAGCAAATCTGCACGGACGTGGACCGTCCAGGTGGGCTCCGAATCGTCGGATCAGGCCATCCAAGGAATGTCCTTCCTCCCGAGGAACATTTTCATCAATGCCGGTGACAAGGTCACATGGGAAGCCAACTCGGCGGAAATCCACACGGTCACGTTCCTGGCCGCAGGGCAAACGATTGAGTCCACGCAACCCTTCGATCCCTTCAACCCCCTCTTCGTGTCTGCACAGGGCGGCACGTCCTACGATGGTCACTCCTATTACAACTCCGGTGTGATGACGAACGTCTCGGACAGTGGGTTCCCGGAAATCGACTCGTACACCTTGAAGTTCCCGGACACGGGCGACTTCACGTATTACTGCCTGGTGCACGGGATCGTTATGAAGGGCACTGTCCACGTGCGGGACAAGGGAACGGACTACCCGTTCACCCAGGAGCAGTACAACAACCGGGTAGCGCGGGCTGAGCGGGCCATCCTCCGCGACGGCTATGAGCAGTGGAGCGAAGCCCGTGACCAGGCCGATGACCACACGGTCTTTACTGGGACCGACAACGGCGTGGCTATGGTCATGCGGTTCATTGAGGAGAAAGTTGTGATCCATGTTGGCGAGAGCGTGAGTTTCGTAAACAACGGCATGGGCGCTCCGCATACGGTGACCTTCGGTGCCGAGCCGGCCAACTTCTTCCCGCCACTTGGTGATCCGACTAACTACACCGGTGGGCAGCTCAATTCCGGCTTCATGGTGCCGGGCACGACGTTTACCGTGACATTCAATAAGGCAGGGGAATATGACTACATCTGCGCGCTGCACGACTTCATGGGAATGAAGGGCACGGTGGTTGTGGAGGACTGATCGATTTGTACCAACCCAGGGTGGGGGCCGTTGGCCCCCACCCTTTGCCTGTCCAGCAGTCCAAGCCTTGGTTTCCGTAAAGATTTGCTCAAGATTCGCTTAAGTCCTGAGGAAAAATCCTAAACAAACCTTATTGAAATATTTGAGCCGTCTTGATGTGGGCCCAGCAAAGTGGATCTTGTTCCGCTAAATGGTCTCAAACGAAACGGAAATGTCCCGATGGGCAGCTCACTCAGCTCCAGCACGGGTCCGCGCCTGGGGGCGAGGATCCGTCAACGTATTTCTCTACGCCGCGTGCGCGGCATGATCGCGACGACGGCCGCGACACTCGCCGCACTGGTGTTCCTTGGCGTCGGGGTCGTGGCCCCGCTGCTGCACATCGGATTCTCCCCGGTCCTGACCGGCAGCATGCGCCCGGCCTACGCCCCCGGGGACCTGCTCATCACGGCACCGGCCGATGTGACCAGCCTTCGCCCAGGTCAGATCGCAGTGTTTACACCTCCAGGTGAGAGCGTCCCGTTCGCCCACCGCATCACCACCATCGCCGGGACTCCGTCGAAACCGGTCCTCACCACCAAAGGTGACGCCAACCCGGCTCCGGACCACTGGACGGCCGTGCTGGACCAGGCCCAGGTGCCCGTCGTCGTCGGCGTCATTCCCTCGGTAGGAAGCGTCCTGCTGTGGATCGAGAGCCCCCTCCAGCGGGCCCTCCTGACCGCCTCGTTCGGCCTCACGGTGACCGGCTCGGCTGTCTGGTGGATCCTGACGAAGCCCTGCTTCATCCCACGGCCGCCGCACACCGGGCACCTCCGGCCGGCGCAGCGCCGTCCCCGCTCACTAAAACCATCCCGCACCAGCTCCCTAAAAGGATTCGTCATGTCTGCAACCCCAGCCCGCCGCGCCGCCCGTTCCGCCGCCCGCCCGGCGCCCGCACTGTTCGCCGCCTGCGCCGTGGCAGCGGCCGGCCTGGCAATCACTGGAGGTGGGGTGTTCGCAGCCTTGAACGCCACCGCGTCCAACGCCACCGCCCAGAACGCCACTTCCGGCACTCTGAGCCTGACTATGGCCAACAACGGGACCGGATTCGGCCAGTCCGTCTCCAGCCTCGCCCCCGGGGACACCGTGATCCGCTACGTCAACCTCACACAGGGCAACACCATGGACGGCAAGGCACTGACCCTCGCTGTCGCGGATGCTACTTCTAGCAAGCTCACCACCGACGCCACCAAGGGACTCCACGTCACTGTCACCCAGTGCTCCGGCACCTGGACCACCACCGGTGCCGGCACCTGCACGGGCACCGGTGCCACCACCACCGTCCTGGCGACAAGCGTTCCCCTGAGCTCCCTCGTCGCGGCGCCTTCGACCCTGATCGCCGGTACCGTCACGGCGGGGTCCACTGTGAACCTCCAGCTCTCCCTGACCCTGCCGGACCAGAACGAAACCACGGCCAACGGAGTCCTTCCCGCCAGCCCGATCCAGGGCCTGTCCTCGGCACTGACCTGGACCTTCGGCGAAACCCAGCGCACCTCCACCACCACCGGAAGCTAACAGCGCGTGAACGTGCACCGCTACTCCAGCAGGACCGCAGCCGCCATCGCGGCAGCGGTCCTGCTGGTGTGCACGTCCACCCCGGCTGACGCGGCGACGACGGCGAACGCAACCTCCGCTTCCCAGACCGCTTCCAGCGGCACCTGGGGAGCCGTCGCCTCACTGAGCACCACCGCCCCCTACGGCAGCGGCCCACTGACACTCACGTTCACCAACAACGGCAAGCCCGCGACTCCGTCGTTCGTACCCCAGTACTTCACGGTCGGAAACACGGGAACCCTGCCCATCACGGCGGCAAGCTACGGCGGCTCCACATCGGCCCCGTCCAGCGTGCAATTCTTCATCGAATCCTGCAGCGGCACCTGGGATGAACCCACCGGCGCGTGCTTGGGCGGAACAGCGACAACAATCCTGACAACACCCTTCGGAACCTCGACCATCCCCGACACCCCCGGCCCTGCTCCGGCAACTTCCGGAGCAGGCCTCCGGCTCCGGGCCAGCGTCGCATCCACAGGCAACGTCTCCAAGTCAGCCATCTTGACTCTGACCCTTAGCATCTCGGTCGACCGCACCCAGGTCCGGAGCGCGACCACCACCGGCGGCTGACCCTCACCACATCAGACCCGCCGCATCCGCACTCCGGACATCCGGGCACGAACCTCGAACAGGACCAGAACATGGCAGCCACAGCACGCGAGGCGGTCTTCCACCCCGGCGCCCTGCTGGACCTCGCAGACCAGATGCAATGCATCACCATTCCGAGGAGTTACGCGCTGACCTTCCTGGATATGCTCCAGACGCGGGTGGAGCGTATCCTTTCCACCCTCGGCAACAATGACGCCGAGGCCGCCATGGACGCCGTGCTCAGCCTCAAAGTCAACGCCCACATGGTGGGCGCCCGTGCCATTGAGGGAACCTGCAGCGGCCTCGAGCAAAGCATCCTCCACGGCGACATCCGAGGCGCGGCACGCAATGCCGGCGTCCTTCCCGGCAATATCGGCACCCTCAAAACCGCGATGTCCGAATTCCTATCCCTTGCCCTGGTAGAACCTGCGACCTGTTCGCGCGCTGTATTCTGGAGACTCGGTGATTAATAAGCACGCTTAGGAAATGGGTATTTGCGCCATGGTGGACAGCCCCCGTACGTATTCAAGTGCGCTCGGCGGCGCGGGATTTTTGGCCGGAACCTTCCTTTTTGACCCGCTCTCAGGCAAAGCGGAGTGGTCCGACGGGCTGTTCAACCTCCACGGCTACCAGCGAGGGGAAGTTGTGCCCACGCTCGAGCTGCTGATGTCTCATAAGCACCCCGATGATAGGCCGCGGACTATCGAGATCTTGGATGAAGTATTCCGTGACGGCGGACATTTCTGCATCTACCACCGGATAATTGACGCGCATGGACATACCCGACGCGTGCTGACGGCGGGGCGCGGGCTTCTTGGCGCCTCGGGGATGGTCGTAACCCTCGAGGGCGCCACGATCGACCTGACATCAACCCTCCGCCGGGAAACCGAGCAGGCCGCACGGGACGCCGTCGCCGGTGCCAATGCCACACGTGGTGTCATCCATCAGGCGCGCGGCATCCTGATGGGACGCTTGCTCGTCACCTCCGATGCCGCCTTCAAATTGCTCATCAGCGGCAGTAGCCGGACCAACGTCAAAGTGGCAGTCCTCGCCTCCCAACTCGTTCGCTTGGCTGATAGCGATCAGGGACCGGAATCGGTCGACGAATTCATTCGGGTTCTCCAGGCCTGCGACCAGGCATAGGCGCACGGCTCAAGGCGCGACGACCGTTGCGCTCTCGGCCCCACGACGCTCACTCACCTTTGACCGCCTTTTGGCGAACGCTCCTGCAGATAAGGCGCCCTGGCCGAAAGCTCCTGCACAAACATGTGCTTGAGCGTTCGCCACTTTGGCCTTAAAGGTGAGCGGGCGTTTTGGTTTTTGGCCCCAAAAGCGAGCGAGCGTTCGCTTGGATTTGCCGCGGACAGTCTGTTAGCTTCCGACGGCGGCAAACCGGTTTCACTGCTTTCTCACGTTTGGTCGCGCTCGGCAGGGCATCCCAAGATCGCAGGAATTCCCTAGTTTTAACACAAGAAATGCGCAGGATCGCGAGTCTTGCCACAGGATCTTCCAAGGACTGCTTCAGGGGGAGTTGGGCGTTGTTAGGTTGCTAGTGGGTTGGTGCTGGACCAGCCTACATCCCCCAACTCGCTCAGGAGTTTCACATGTTTTCTCTGGTCTCAAACAACGCGTCTCGCATCCGCCGCGACGAAACCGGCGCAACCGCTGTCGAATACGGCATCATGGTTTCTCTTATCGCCGTTGTCATTATCGTCGCCGTCACCTTGCTCGGCGGGACGCTCAAGAACACGTTCTCCCAGGTGCAGTGTTCCGTAAGCGGCAAAACCTGGACGGCTGGCGTCAACGGCGCCGCTGGCACCTGCGCCTAGGAAGTTCGTTCGGTGGACTAGATCCGACGCAGCCCGCCTCCCGTCAGATCGTTAGCACTTTTCCTCAGCCAGGAGCCTTTATGCTTTCCAATTTCCCAAAGTCAGCACGTGAGGCGCAGAGTGACGAAACCGGAGCCACCGCCGTCGAGTACGGCATCATGGTTTCCCTCATTGCTGTCGTCATTATCGTCGCCGTCGCGCTGCTGGGCGGGACGCTCAAGGAGACGTTCTCCCAGGTCCAGTGTTCCGTAAGCGGCAAAACCTGGACGGCTGGTGCAAACGGTGCCGCTGGCACCTGCGCCTAGGAGCCGCACAGCACAGTGCCCGGGAAGCAATTCGGGGCACTTAAAGCAATTCCCGAGTGGCGGCGGCATTCAGGCGGCCGCCACTCCGCTTTGTTCGAACAATCCGCTCTCTGGAAGGTCAACAATATGCCCAGGGCATCAGAGCGCGGTGCCGTGGCGGTTGAATTCGCGTTGCTGGCACCTGTCTTGATCATGCTGCTCCTGGGCATCATGGAATTCGGCAGAGCATACAACGTGCAGGTGTCGCTCTCGAATGCAGCCCGCGAAGGTGTCCGCGTCATGGCGATTTCGAATGATCAGACGGCCGCCAAGACAGCGGCGAAGAACGCCGCCGTTTCCCTGAACCCACTGTTGGCCGATACGAACTTCACCTTCAGTCCGGCCAGTTGCACCTCCGGAGCCCAGATGTCCGTGACCATCAAATACACCCTCAGCACCCTCACGGGAATCGCGGGGCCTTTCCCGATGCAAGGAGTAGGAGTCATGGTATGCAGCGGCTGATGTTCCGTGACGACGACGACGGCGAACGCGGTGCGGTCGCGGTTCTCATCGCTCTCGTGCTGGTGGTGTTGCTCGGGTTTGCCGCCCTCGCAGTGGATGCGGGAATGCTGTACTCGGAAAGGGCGCAGGTACAGAACGGGTCCGACGCTGCGGCCCTCGCCGTTGCGCAGAAGTGCGCCGCGAATACGGGCGATCCGAGTTGCTCCACCACGTCCCCGGTAGCTATTGACATGGCAAACAAGAACGCAGTGGACGGTTTGAGCAACATCAAATCAGTCAGCCTGGACCTTCTCAATCGGAAAGTAACGGTGACTGCCGGAGCCCAGCAGGCGGGCGGCGCGCCGAACGCGGTCTCGCTCTTCTTCGCCCGCGTCCTGGGCGTCAACACCACCGACGTTGTGACAAAGTCCAGCGTTCAATGGGGAAGTGCCGTCGCAGGCAGAACCCCGTTTCCCCTCACGTATTCCATCTGCCAGGTGCAGGGGTACATCGGCGGAGCACTCCAGCTTCTCCAGGACCACGGCTCGGGTGCCAACCCCAGTTGCAATTACGGCCCCGCGGGCGCCACCGTGGCCGGAGGGTTCGGCTGGATCACGCAAGATCCCGGTGCGTGCGGCGGCACGATCAACCTCGCGGTCAGTGAAGGCGGCAGCGCCCCGGGGAACAGTGCGCCGGGTAACTGTGCAACCACCCTTCAAAAGTGGGCCGATACCCTGACCGCCGGCCGGGACGTTATCGTCCTGCTTCCGGTCTTCGACGCCGTAATAGGTACGGGAGCCGGGGCTATCTACCATCTCGTGTCCTTCGCCGCATTCAAAGTGGCGGGGTGGAAGTTCAGCGGCAACAGCAGTCTCCCGGACACGTTCCGCAACACAAGTCCCGACGTCCCTTCAGCGCTTTCCTGCACCGGAAACTGCCGGGGCATCATCGGGAGCTTCGTCAAATATGTATCGCTGGCCGACGGCTACTCGCTAGGGCCTGTAGACGCCTACGGGGCCACCATCGTCCGGCTCACCAACTAGTTTTCATCCCATTCTTTGAACACAGGAGCAGTAAGTGAAGTCACGCTTGTTGGCCGGATCGGCAGCAGCCCTGCTGGCCGTCGTCGGGGTGATTCTCGTATTCTCCTACGCGCAAGGAGCGGATCAACGGGCAGTCCAGAATCTGGCCCCCGTTGACGTGTTGGTGGTCAAGGCGGCCATTCCTGCCGGGACGCCTGTGGACGCCATTAAGGATTCCCTGGTTACCCAGCAACTGCCGGGATCGGCGGTCCCTACCTCAGCGCTACATACCCTGGGGGACTCAGCGGGCAAGGTTGCTGCCGTTGACCTCGTCCCCGGCGAGACGTTGGTGGCCGAACGCTTGGTGGCGCCGGACGCACTCAAGAACCCTGGCACCGTCAAGGTGCCGGCAGGGCTCCAAGAAGTCTCCTTTCAACTGGAACCCCAGCGGGTAGTCGGGGGACTGCTGGTTCCTGGTGACCACATCGGAATATTCATTTCCATGTCCAACGGCGGAATTGAGGCGAAGCCAGACAAGGAAAGCACCGACCTGGCCATTCACAAGGTTCTTGTGACCATGGTCCAGCGCGCCCCCCAAGCAGCAGCGAGTGCACAGCCGACGCCGAATCCCAGTTCAGGTGCGGCCGCCTCCAAGGACAGCACACTTCCCACCGGTTCCCTCCTGCTGACCGTGGCCGTGAGTGATGTGGACGCATCCAAGATTGTTTTCGCGTCGGAGTACGCCAAGATCTGGCTGAGCAAAGAGCCGCTCGACGCCAAGGACAACGGACCTAGGATTATCCAGAGGAGCGAGGTGTATAAGTGAGCCGCTTCGTCCTGATAACTCCAAATACTGACTTTGACCAACGGTTGCGCCAAGCTGTCGCGGGCGGCCTACTCGGAAGCGTGCAGACCTTTTTCACCAGTGTTTTGCCGGCCGATCCAGCCGAATTGTTCGGCGCGCTCAACCAGGAACAACTCGAAGTGTTGATTCTGGGACCCGACGTGCCGGTGGAGGACGCCCTTCGCCTGGCCACGGTTCTCGATGTGCAGTTGCCGGAGCTGAGTGTGATTCTTGTCAGTGAACTGGATCCCGGGTTCGTCCTCCAAGCCATGCGGTCCGGCATTCGCGACATCATGAGCCCAGCTGCAGACGTTGCCCAGATCCGGGTGATGCTTGAGCGCGCGTGTCAGTCTTTCGCGAGCCGTCAGCGCACCATGGAACCCAAGCAATCGGGCTCCCCGAAGGGCTTGGTGATCGGCGTCTTTTCCCCCAAGGGTGGCGTGGGCAAAACGACAATCGCCACGAACATCGCGGTGGGGCTGGGCAAGATAGCGCCGATGAGCGTAGTGATCGTGGATCTGGACCTGCAATTCGGTGACGTCGCGTCCGGGCTCTACCTCAATCCCGAGCACACTGTTACAGACGCTGTCACTCCGTCAGCAAGCCAGGATTCCCTGGTACTCAAGGCCTTTCTCACCGTCCACCCGGCAAGCATCTATGCCTTGTGCGCGCCGAAGGATCCTGTCGAAGCAGACGAGATCTCGCCGGAACAGGTTGGCCGGCTCCTCGAACAGCTGGCCCAAGAATTCCAGTATGTGGTTGTGGACACCGCACCCGGACTACCCGAAATCGGGCTCGCTGCCCTCGAGCAATGCTCGGACGCTGTGTGGGTGACTGGCATGGACGTTCCAAGCGTCCGGGGCCTTCGCTCTGGCCTGGACGTTCTCCGCAAGTTGAACCTGTTACCGGAAACCCGGCACGTGGTGCTCAACATGGCTGATTCCAAGTCCGGTTTGTCGGTCCAGGACGTCGAATCGACCGTCGGTGCCCCGGTTGACATCAGCATCCCTCGGTCGAAGGCCGTCGCGTTCTCCACCAACCGCGGAATTCCCGTGCTCCAGGAAGCGGTGAAGGATCCGGCCGTCAAAGGACTCAAGCAACTTGTGGAGCGCTTCAATCCCACGTGGCGTGCCACAGCACAACGCAAATTGCACAGAAGGGTTGTGGTCTAGATGAAGCTGTCTGAACGCATGCATGCAGCCGAGGACAAGGTCGAATCGTCCCTCGGTGCAGAGGCAGAACTTGGCCCGAGCACGCTCTCTGCGCCCAAACCAACATTCGCCGAGGCCACTCAGCAAATCAGGCCAAATCCCACGGGGAAGCCCGGCGGTGTTGCAAAACCCCACACTTCAGTCAAGCTGTCCGACCTCCCGGACTCGCCAAAGCCCAAGGCCCAGCAACCGGTTGACGCCTTCGCTGCGCTCAAGCGGCGCGCCGCCACGGCATTGTTCGAGCGACTCGGGGCGCGGTTCAACGACTCGAGCGTGAGCGAACATGAGTTGCGGACCACTGCCAGGGAAGAGCTCATCCGGATCATCGACGCCGAGCAGGTCCCGCTGTCCGCGGACGAGCGCAGCCGGCTCGTGGCGGACGTGGCGGACGACGTCCTTGGCTACGGGCCGCTCCAACGCTTGCTTGACGATCCGGAAGTCACGGAAATCATGGTCAACAGGATGGACCAGATCTACGTCGAACGAAAAGGCAAGCTGACCCTCACAGATTCCGGATTCAGCTCCGAAGACCATCTCAGGAGGGTCATCGAACGCATCGTTTCGAAGGTAGGGCGAAGGATCGATGAGTCATCCCCGCTGGTTGACGCGCGACTTGAAGACGGCTCGCGAGTCAATGCCGTGATCCCTCCGCTAGCGGTTGGCGGCTCGTCGCTGACGATCCGAAAATTCAGCAAAATACCGTTGACCATCAGGAACTTGATCGATTTCGGCACGCTGACGCCAGAGATGGCCGAGCTCCTCAATGCTTGCGTCAAGGCGAAACTGAACATCATTGTTTCCGGAGGTACCGGGACCGGCAAAACCACGTTGTTGAATGTCCTGTCATCTTTCATCCCGGAGGACAACCGCATTGTCACCATTGAAGACGCCGTGGAACTGCAGATCCAGCAGCAACATGTCGTCAGGCTTGAGAGCAGGCCACCGAATACCGAGGGCAAGGGTGAAGTGACCATCAGGGAGCTGCTCCGGAACTCCCTCCGTATGCGCCCGGACAGGATCGTCGTCGGCGAGGTCCGCGGCGGAGAGTCCCTCGACATGCTGCAGGCCATGAACACCGGTCACGACGGTTCCCTCTCAACGGTGCACTCAAATTCCCCTCGTGACGCCGTTGCGCGCCTCGAAACCCTGGTGCTCATGGCAGGCATGGACCTGCCGCTCCGAGCAATCCGGGAGCAAATAGCGTCTGCCGTGAATCTCATCATCCAAATTTCCCGTTTGCGGGATGGAACGCGTCGCATCACGCATGTGACCGAGGTGCAAGGCATGGAGGGCGATATTGTCACCCTCCAGGACGCCTTTGTTTTCGACTACTCGGCAGGGGTCGACGCCCACGGGATGTTTCTTGGAAGGCCCGTGCCAACGGGCATCCGTCCGCGGTTCATCGACCGCTTCGACGACCTGGGTATTCGCGTTTCTCCCGGAGTATTCGCCGCTCCCTTGGTAACAGGAGCAAGGACGTGAACGAAACATGACACTCTTGACTGGAATGGCCTTGATGCTTGTAGCCATCCTGCTTTTCGGGGTGGCTGTGATCTTGCCAAAAGCCCCCGAGGTTCCGTTTGATCGGAGGCGGCCCTACCAAGCCGGCTCGGGCTCCCAGCTGACGCGCTTTGCAGGTTCTGCCGCCGAAGTACTTCATGGATTCCTGACTAGGCGCAATATCAGGCTCTTCAACCGTGAAGAACTGGAGAACGCGGGGCTGAGAATGAGCCAAGCGGATTTCTTCATCCTCGTGATTTCGGGAACCTTAGTCGGTGCGTTGATCGGGCTCGTCATTGGCGGCCCGTTGGTGGCCTTTTTGTTCTTTATCCCGGCACCTCTTGTGGCACGACTCGTCCTCAGCTCCCTGGCCGGCAAAAGGCGGGCGAATTTCGATGCTCAGCTCGGCGACACCCTCCAACTACTGTCTGGTGGCTTGCGGGCCGGGCACAGCATACTTCGTGCGATCGATGCCGCGGCCACTGAATCGGCCAGCCCGACGGCCGAGGAAATGCGCCGGATCATCACGGAGACAAGCCTGGGCCGCGATCTCCAAGCCTCGCTTAACGATGCAGCGGAGCGAATGCGGTGCGAGGACTTTGTGTGGATAGCGCAAGCCATTCAAATCAACCGCGAGGTGGGCGGAAACCTCGCAGAGGTCCTGGACCAGGTCAATGAGACCATACGCGAACGCAGCGAGATCAAGGGGCACATCAAATCCTTGGCAGCGGAGGGAAAGTTCTCGGGATACATCCTGATGGCGCTTCCCTTCGGCATCGTGACCATGCTGATGGTTGTCAATCCCGGCTACATGGACGTGATGTTCAGCCATCCGCTCGGTTGGGGAATGATAGCGGGGTCAGCCATCCTCATGACCATTGGCGGTCTCTGGATGCGCAAGATCATCGACTTGAAGTTTTGAGGTGACACGTGAACCCCTCTCTGCTTCTGTCCTTGCTGCTAGTTCCCCTGCCTATCGCCTACCTCGCTTGGTCATTCCTGTCGGTTGACCGCAAAGCCCAACGTGCCGTCCGGGTGCTTTTGGCGAGGGGCGAAGACATTGCCGAGGTCGGTCCAGAGAGACGGGGCGGTGCACTCGAACTCATTGGCTACCGACTGACCCCCGGAAGCTACGTGCAGAAGCTGGACAGGCTGCTTTCGTTGGCCGGCCGTCCGCCTTCGCTCCCTTTGGGACGCGTCCTGGCGGCCAAACCTCTGCTCGGATTGTGCGGGGCACTTTTTGGTTTGTTCATTAGTGCCAATAGTTCGAGCGGGATCATTAAGCTCGTGGGGATATTTGTTGTGTTGCTTGGTTACTTTATTCCGGATCTGATGCTGTATAGCAAAGGGCAAGAGCGTCAAAAAGCCATGCAATTGGAACTCGCAAATACCATGGACCAAATGCTGATTTCCGTCGAAGCGGGCCTCGGTTTTGAAGGAGCAATGGCCCGCGCCGGAGAAAATGGGAAGGGACCTTTGGCGGAGGAGTTGGTGCGGACGCTGCAGGACATGCAGGTTGGACGGAGCCGCCGCGAGTCCTATCTGGCTTTGGCCGAACGTACTAACGTTCCTGAACTCCGAAGCTTCGTGCAGGCCGTGATCCAGGCGGACACATACGGCATTGCCATCAGCCGGGTCTTGAGGGTGCAAGCGAAGGTCATGCGCGTGAAGCGCCGCCAACGTGCCGAGGAGAAGGCGATGAAGCTTCCGGTGATGATCCTCTTCCCTCTTTTGTTCTTCATCTTTCCAGTGCTGTTCATCGCTATCCTGGGTCCGGCAGTCATCAACACGATAGCCACCTTCAGTGGCGGCTGAGCAATAACGCATTCTCAGAATTAGATGCGCTGGATGAAAAGGAGGCTAATCAAGAAAAGCCTAAGATTTCCTTAAGATAAGCATAAGTTCGGTTTTTCCGGAATTCAGAAAGTAGCATTGGGCTATGTTCAGTTCAGGTTCCAGCGAGGTTAACGAGGATACAGATCCGAGCCATACGAGCTCGGACGAGGACTCCAACGGGCTGCCCGCAGTCCCGCTTATCGAACATCCCATACTGGATCTGGCAGAATTCCAACTCCTGGAAGATCAAGTTGACAATCCGCTGATCGCGCGCACGTTTGCCGGCGACTTCGCAAAACTCTGGGGAAAGCGATACGAAATCCTCGCAACCGCCGTCGAGCGCGGCGACGCGGCCGCGGCCCTGAACGCGGTCCTAAGCCTCAGGACCTCTTCCGTCATGGTTGGCGGTGTTCGCCTTGCGGTACTTGCAGCGCAACTGGAGGAACGGATTCGAAAAAGTGAATTGCGCGAGGCCCGGCCCCTCCTCAAGGACGTTGCAGAATGCGGGCACCAAACGGTCCTGGAACTAAAGGACAGCTACGTACTCCGGAACGACTGACGTTCCACCGCTTAGTCCGGTGAGCCGCTTAGTCCGGTCTTTTCGGCGTGAGCCGATATCCGACTCCTCGGACGGTCTGGAAAAAGCGCGGCGATTGTGGATCTTCACGAAGCTTTCGGCGGAGGTTCCCGATGTGGGTCTCAACAGCGCGTTCGTCGGATTCGCTGATATACGCATCGTCGTCGTAGTAATCACCGCGCGATGCCTTGACGAGGTCGGCGCGCGTCCGCACCTCCCCTTTGGCCCGAAGCAAGTCGAGGAGCAGATCGAATTCGCTTCTCGTCAACGTCAAGGCTGAACCTTGAAGGGTAGCCGTGCGTGATTTGTAATTCAGGGCCAAGCCATTGTGCTTTATCACCGCTTGGTTGGCGCCATCTGAACTGGCGTAATGGCCGCCGCGATCTTCCTCCCGCAAGGCAAGCCCGGCTTCCGCGCGTGGCCTGCGCATCATGGCGGTGACCCGGGCCCTCAATTCACGCGGCAAGAAGGGCTTCTTGACGTAGTCGTCTGCGCCGGTCAGGAAAGCTGTCAACGTGTCCGGCTCGTCGCGCCTCGCCGTCAGCATCACCACATATGCGTCGCTGAATTGCCGAATTCGCCGCAGGACCTCATGGCCATCCATATCCGGAAGCCCGACGTCGAGGGTTACCACGGAGGCATGGTGATCCCGTACCACTTCCACGCCTTCGCGTCCGGTGGCGGCAGAGTGCACCACAAATCCCGCTTCTTTGAGGATGGCGTCAACCAAATTTCGCACGTCTTCGTCATCCTCAATGACTACAGCTACCCCAGGCTCGCTCATTGGACATCCTCAAGGGTGCGCATCGCCGCAAAGCCCAGCGCAACGCGGTAAATGTCACCCAAATATCCACGATACAAGCATTGTGGGCATCTGGCATCTAATATGTGGATTAGGCGCTGTTCCGAACCTCTGTGTTGATCGTTCGGGACCGTCGTTTGTAGTTCCTTGGGGGAATAGTGGACTCCGGGCACTTCCTTCGGGAATCGCGTGGAGCAGTAATTGGTTCGCGAATCTCCAAGGAAGGGTCCTGTCTTGATTGAGCAGCCTTTTTTTCGCAAGGCCGCCCGTTTCTTCAGAAAACTTCAGCCCAGGGCCCGGCTGGCAATCTGTGAGTTGCCGGTGACGCTCATCGTCGTAGGCCTGGCCATCGCGGCCCCTACTTTTTGGCCAGGGCTAATCCAGAATTTGTGGTTCGTTACCGGGGTTCTCCTTCATGGCATCCTGTTCCTGGGCTGCTTGTTGGTCCCTTGGGAGCGCCTGCCGCCGAGCCTGAGCCTGACGATCCCCATTTTGGATCTAGTCGCCCTGTGCTTCACACGAAACGGCGCCTTCAACGCAATACCTAGCCTCAGCGCATTAGCCCTCTTTCCCGTGATTTGGCTGTCGGCTTCGGGCATGCTTTCTAGGACGAGCATGATCCTCAGCTTTGTGGGCCCTTTCTTCATTGCCCTCCCGCCAGTTATTGCGCACTTGCCCAATCCCACGGCATCTGACATTTCCTCGGTGGTCCTTTTGCCGCTCATGATGTTCGCGGTGGCGGCTTCCATCCGTTTAGCAGGCTCCAATGCCCGAGTGCAGGAGCGGCGGGTGAACCGTCGGGATCACGCTTTGCGGCAATTGCTTGCCGCTAGCAGGAAGCGCGAGACGTTGCTCAAGACAATTCTGGACACGATCGACGTCGGAATTGTCGCCGTAGATTCAAACGGCGAAACCCTTCTGGTCAACGGTCAGCAGAAAGCATTCCTGCAGTTGGCGGCGCCGGCGGAAGGCGCCCCGGAACTCGCCAAACATGACCAGCTCGTTTTCGGCCAGGACCGGCAAACTCCGCTTCGCCCGGAACAGAGCCCCGTTCAAAGGGCAGCTCGTGGGGAAACCTACTCCGATTACCTCGTATGGTTCGGCGCCGGCGCCGAACAGCGGGCCATCTCTACCACCGCACGTGGCATGAAAAATGACATTGATGACGGGTTCGACGGAGCGGTCATCGTTTTCAGGGACGTGACTGATGTTGTAGATGCCCTTGCAGCCAAGGACGAACTGGTTGCCAACGTTTCGCACGAGTTCGGATCTCCTTTGACCTCGATCTTGGGCAACCTCGACCTCGTGCTCCGCGGATCCCAGGAGCTCCGGCCAGTAACAAGGCTCGGCTTGGAGGTCGCGGAGCGGAACGCCGAGCGGCTCAGGGCCTTGGTGGAGGATCTGCTCTTGTCAGCCGCGGCGGTGGAGAGCGTTCATCTGCGGCGCACGGATTTAGCAGGGCTGGTGGAAAACAGCTTGGTTTCTGCCCAGGCGCAGGCCAGCGCCGCCAATGTTGGCCTTGTCGCCGACGTACCGGCGCCCCTATGGGCGGACGCTGATCCCTTGAGGCTGGGGCAGGCACTGGACAACCTGGTTTCCAACGCCATCAAGTATTCGCCCGGCGGCGGGCAAGTGAGCATTCGGGCGACTCTTAAAGACGGCTGGGTCCAGCTTCACGTGCAGGACACCGGCATGGGGATGACCACGGAAGAGGCGGCCCGGATCTTCACGCGGTTTTTCCGCACAAGTGCTGCCCGTCAGGCCGCGATTCCAGGCATTGGCCTGGGCCTGTCCATTACCAAGTCCATTGTGGAACGCCATGGAGGCAGCATCTCCTGCATCAGCAAGCCCGGCGGCGGAAGCACGTTCACCGTGGCGATCCCCGCAGGGACGCCCTCGGAGCCTTTACAGGAAGACGCGCCAGCACTGTATTAACCCGGGTCATTAACCCAAGTGCCGAACCGGGTAGCTGCTCGCTCTGCAAGTATCCAGCCGAGTAAATTAGAGTACCCACTACTCGTGACCGGCCCTAGAGGCAACGGATTGAATGGAACCCAGTTGGTCTCAATCGCAGTTCCTGGTCTCTGGGGGTTATCCGTATGTGTGTTTCCTGCAATCCTGTTGTCTTCCTTCCGCGTCCCACAGTGAAGGAGGCAGTCCGTTGAGCGCGGGAATGGAATCCGCTGCCAACTTCGCGGGATCGTTGCCCGGGCTGATCCTGATGGACCTGGGCCAGGCAATGGTGGTGGTATGCCTATGCTTCGACATGGTTCGTGCCCTGTCCGTGCCCCGATCGCATCGTCGCTACGTGGCCAGCACCATCTTCAGGACCCTGGCAGTGCCGTCGATTCTCGTCATGGGCGTCAGCGTGTTGGCCAAGGCGGTCCTCTGGTCCTGGATTGACGTGGCCATGGGCGTCCTTGTGATGGTGATGATTATCTTCCGCTGGCACCACGACAAGGATGAGGACAATTGGTGGAAGGGCAAAGGCAAGAAGCTGGCCCGCTGGGCGCGGAGGCAACTGGCACCGCGACCTGCTTTGGCCCCGGCCATGGGTTGACCCACCAGACGCTCGCTCACCTTTGGGGTGTTTCCTGCGGACGCTCGCTCACTTGAGGTGAGCGAGCGTTCCCGCTTTTGCCCATATAGGTGAGCAAGCGTCCCGTCGATTTGCACCGCCCGGTTCGTTAGCGCCCGGTTCTGTTAGCGCCCGACGGCGGCAATCCCGTTGCGCCGTCTTCCCTCCTTTGGGGTTCCCCCAGACGCTCGCTCACCTTTGGGGTGTTTCCTGCGGACGCTCGCTCACCTTTGGGGTGTTTCCCGCGGACGCTCGCTCACCTGAGGTGAGCGAGCGTTCCCGCTTTTGGCCATATATGTGAGCGAGCGTCCCGTCGATTTGCGGCGCCCGGTTCGTTAGCGCCCGACGCCGGCCCCCCGCGCCGGCGGTGGCCCACCCGCGCCCCGACGGCGGCTCACCCCGCGCCCCGCGTCGGCCCACCGGGCCCGAACGCTTGACGCATCTCGCGCCTTCCGCATATTCTGAACGAACGGTCGGTAAATATTTAGGAGCAACCATGGCATCGCAGAATCTGCAGTCTGTGCCCGCTGAGCTGTCCCCGGAAGAGCAAGAGCGGGAGGCGGCCGGTCAGGCGTACTTTGACCGCATCATCTCCGAGGACTCGCGCATCGAACCCCGCGACTGGATGCCGGAGGCCTACCGCAAGACCCTGCTCCGCCAGATCTCGCAGCACGCGCACTCGGAGATCATCGGCATGCAGCCGGAAGCCAACTGGATCACCAGGGCTCCGAGCCTCAAGCGCAAGGCCATCCTGATGGCGAAGGTGCAGGACGAGGCAGGCCATGGCTTGTACCTCTACTCGGCCGCGGAAACCCTTGGCCAAAGCAGGGACAAGATGACCAGCGACTTGATCGCCGGCAAGGCCCGGTATTCGTCCATCTTCAACTACCCCGCGATTTCCTGGGCAGACATGGGTGCGATCGGCTGGCTGGTTGACGGTGCCGCAATTTGCAACCAGGTGCCCCTGTGCCGCGCTTCTTACGGCCCTTACGGACGCGCGATGGTGCGCATCTGCAAGGAGGAGTCGTTCCACCAACGGCAGGGTTTCGAGATCCTCCTTGAATTGTCCAACGGCACGCCTGCCCAGAAGCAGATGGCCCAGGACGCCGTCAACCGCTGGTATGCGCCCGCGTTGATGATGTTCGGTCCGCCGGACGACGATTCCCCCAACTCGAAGCAGTCCATGGCGTGGAACATCAAGCGGTTCAGCAACGATGAGCTCCGCAGCCGCTTCGTCGGCATGATGGTTGAGCAAGTCAAGGTTCTGGGGCTCACGCTCCCGGACAAGGACATCCGTTTCAACGAGGAAACCAAGAAGTGGGAGCACGGACCGCTGGACTGGAACGAGTTCAAAAACGTTCTCGCCGGCAAGGGTCCCTGCAACGCGCAGCGGCTTGAGCGCCGCCGTGAGGCGCACGACGACGGCGCTTGGGTCCGCGAAGCCGCCGCCGAATACGCGCGCAAGCAAGCAGAAAAGGAACACGCAGCATGACCACCCCCGCCAACGCAACCCCCGCCAGCCAGCCCCACGAAACCCCCTGGGCCCTCTGGGAAGTTTTCGTCCGCTCCAGCCGCGGCCTGTCCCACGTCCACGCAGGCTCCTTGCACGCTCCTGACGCGGCGATGGCACTGCGCAACGCCCGCGACCTGTACACCCGTCGCAACGAAGGCGTGTCCATCTGGGTGGTTCCTGCCGAGGCCATTTCCTCGAGCGACCCGGATTCCAAGGGTTCATTCTTCGAATCTCCCCAGGGCAAGGACTACCGCCACGCGACGTATTACACGAAGAGCGAAGGCGTGAAGCACCTGTGACCACGCCTGAACAGAAGAACACAGACTTCGCCATCGAAGGCCACGGCGACATCTCCGTCGGCGTCAGGGGAGCGGGTGCTTCCGGAGACGGTTCGGCAAGCGCCACGCGCATCACCCCCGGGAACGCCCTGCGCCCGGAAGATATCGCCCTCGAAATCCGCAAGGGACAAGTCAAGCCCACAGAAGACGTCGCGGAATACGCTTTGCGCATTGGCGACGACGGTTTGATCCTGGCCCAGCGCCTGGGTCACTGGATCTCCCGCGCGCCAGAGCTCGAAGAAGACGTAGCCCTGGGCAACATCGCGCTCGACCAGTTGGGCCACGCCCGTTCCTTTCTGACCTACGCCGGTGCGGCGTGGGACAAGTCCGAGGACGATCTCGCCTACTTCCGCCGGGAGCACGAGTTCCGCTCCGCGCACTTGTTCGAGCAGCCGAACGGGGACTTCGCAGTCACCATCGCCCGGCAGTTCATTGTGAGCTACTACCAGTTCGAGCTCTACAAGCGGCTCACCGGCTCCACGGATTCCACCATCGCGGCCATCGCTGCGAAGGCCCTCAAAGAGGTGGACTACCACCGTGACCACACCGCGCAGTGGGTGCTGCGGCTCGCCGGCGGAACGGAAGAGTCCCGCCGTCGTATTGTCCAGGCCTTCAAGCTCGTCTGGCCGTACGTCGATGAACTCTTCGAAGACGACGAGCTCACGGCCCGCGTCGCGGCAACCAAAGCAGGCGTGCAGCCGTCCAGCCTCCGGGCAGACTTCGATCAGCTCACAGGCGAAATTTTGAGCGAGGCCGGACTGGAAGAGGACCTCAAGCTCGGAGCCATCCCGCAGGCCCTGGGCGGTGGCCGCCAGGGCAAGCATTCCGAACACATGGGCTACCTGCTTGCCGAGATGCAGGTGCTTGCCCGCGAACATCCCGGTGCAAGCTGGTGACCGTGATGGACATGTTCGTTCAAGAGACGCCAACCCAGACCAAGGCAAGAACCGCCGAGCAGAAGGCGTGGGGCATCGCAGCCACGGTCTGCGATCCGGAGATTCCCGTCCTGACCATTGAGGACCTGGGGATCCTCCGTAACGTTCAATTGTTCGACGACGGCGGGCTGGTCCCCGCTGTCCAGATCACCATCACGCCGACGTACTCGGGCTGCCCCGCGATGGACGCCATCCGCGACGACCTCAAGACCGCCTTCCACAAAGAGGGCTATCCGAGCGTCTACGTCGAGCTGGTCCTGGCCCCGGCCTGGACCACGGACTGGATGACAGAGCACGGCAAGGCCAAGCTGCAGGAGTACGGAATCGCACCTCCAAGTGGCAAAGCAGCAGCCGGCGGTCACTCCGGCCCCGTGCGGCTCAACCTCGCCGTGAAATGCCCCCAGTGTTCTTCGCTGAATACCAAGGAACTCACCCGCTTTGGTTCCACATCCTGCAAGGCGCTTTTCGTCTGCCAGGACTGCAAGGAACCGTTCGACTACTTCAAAGTCCTGTAAGGAATCTGACATGCCCGTTGTCCGCCAGACCGCAGCCGAACAGGCACAGGCCACCGGCCGCCGTCGTGCGTCCTTTCATTCCCTCAGCGTTTCGGAAGTCCGCCGCCTGACTGAAGACGCCATTGAGGTCACGTTCGGTGTTCCGGCCGAGCTCGCCGGCCAGTATGACTACCTTCCCGGCCAGTATGTGGCGCTTCGCACCACGTTTCCGGATGAGAGCGGGGAGCCGCACGAGGTCCGCCGCAGCTACTCCATCTGCGCCGAGCCGCGCAGCTTCGCGGACGGCAGCAGCGAGATCCGCGTGGCCATCAAGAAGGACCTGGGCGGCATCTTCTCTACGTGGGCGAATGCGGAACTCAAGGCCGGCGACACCCTGGACGTCATGAGCCCCATGGGCGCTTTCATTTCCAAGCATGGCAAGGACGGCAAGACCGTCCAGCAGAATGTCATGAACTCCATGAACAATCCGCAGGAGATGGCGGGCGAGCTCCCGGACGCGGGTTCCTTCGTGGCCATTGCCGCCGGTTCCGGTATCACCCCGGTGATCGCGATCGCCCGCACGCTGCTGGCCGCAAACCCGGACACACGCTTCGACCTGATCTACGCCAACAAGGCCGCCATGGACGTCATGTTCCTCGAGGAATTGGCGGACCTGAAGGACAAGTACCCGTCGCGCCTGGCGCTGCACCACGTGTTGTCGCGCGAGCAGCGCATCGCGCCGCTCATGACGGGACGTATCGACGCCGCGAAGCTGCAGCAACTGCTGGGCACCGCCATCCACGCGGAGGATGTGGACGAATGGTTCCTGTGCGGGCCGTTCGAGCTGGTCCAGCTGTGCCGGGATACCCTCGCTGCCCGTGGCGTTGAGCCGGAGCACGTGCGCTTTGAGCTGTTCACCACTGGTCGCCCGGACCGCCCCGAGGGCAACGCCGGCCGGCCCGTTGTGGAGGACGAGTCGAAGGACACGTTCAAGATCACCTTCAAGCTGGACGGGTTGACCGGCGACGTCGCCAGCCCCACCCACGCCCGGGAATCCATCCTCAACGCGGCTTTGCGCGTCCGCCCGGACGTTCCGTTCGCGTGCGCCGGTGGCGTGTGCGGCACGTGCCGCGCAAAACTGGTCACTGGGACGGTCAGCATGGACGAGAACTACGCCTTGGAGCAGGATGAGTTGGACAAGGGCTACGTGCTCACGTGCCAGGCCCACCCCACCAGTGAATCCGTCACGGTCGATTTCGACGTCTAAGGAATAAACGAATGATCGAGCTCTCCATCGCCAACGGCATCGCCGAAATTGTCCTCAACGCCCCGGAAAAGCTGAATTCCCTTGACGAGGCAGCGCTCGCGGAGCTGGATAGAGCGTACGACGACGCCGCTGCCGCCGCCTCGCGCGGCGTGGTGCGGGCGCTGCTCCTCCGCGGAGAGGGCCGCGCCTTTTGCGCCGGACGCGACATTGCGGGCGTGACGCCGGAGAGCGACGACGCCCAGGCGTACCTCAGTGGGCTCGTCGAGCCGTTGCTCAAGAAGATGGCAGCCTTCCCTGCCCCGACCTTCGCGGCTGCCCACGGCGCGTGCCTCGGCGTTGGGCTTGGCCTGTTGCTGGCCACGGATGTGGTTTATGTGGCGGAGCATGCCAAGTTCGGTTCGCCGTTCGCCAAGTTGGGCGCCACGTTGGACTCGGGCGGGCATTGGTACTTCACGGAACGCTTGGGCATGCACCGGACCCTGGACCTGATTTACACCGCGGATCTCATCAGCGGCGCCGAGGCCGTGGCGCAGGGCATGTTCAGCCGGGTCATGCCTGATGACGCCTTGCTGGAGGCCACGCGAATCATCGTGGAGCGGGTGGCGGCGGGTGCCACCGGAGCGTTCACGGCCAGCAAGGAGCTCGTGGCGCACATCCGCGATCAGCGCCTTGGGCTGTGGGCAGCCATGTCCGAAGAGAACGACGAGCAGGCGCGCCTGTGCAAGACCGAGGACTACGCCGAGGGTTTCCGGGCGTTCCAGGAGAAGCGGGCGCCGGCCTTCAAGGGATAGTGCCTCCGGGCTGGTTACCCTGAAGGGGTGACTCGTGTTCGTCGGCTGAGCGTCGTCCTGATTTTGAACCTGGTGCTCGTGGCTGGGTTGGTTGTTGTCGGAATCTCGGCGAACTCGCTGGGCGTGCTCGCCGAGGGCGCGGACTACCTGGCCGATGCTGCCGCCATTGGGGTGTCGTTGCTGGCTGTCCGGGTATCCAAGCTGCCGCCGACCCCTAAGCGTCCCCAGGGATATCCGATGGCCACCACTTGGGCGGCAGGGGTGAACGCCGGCTGGTTGCTTGTCCTGAGCGTGGCGATTCTAGTGGGCGCAGCCGGACGCCTCCTCACCGGTACCAGTGAGGTCCACGGCCTACCGGTGCTCATTGTCAGCGGGATCGCCGCAGCAGTGATGTTCGTCGGTGCCCTCATCCTCGGCGGTGACGGCGACAACAAGGCCGGCGGTGATCTGAACATGCGCGCGGTCCTTCTTGATACCGCCGGCGACGCCGCGGCAGCGGCCGGGGTTGCCGTGGCCGGTGCCGTCATCTACGTGACGAACGGCCTTTACCGGCTTGATCCTGTTGTCGCGGCGATCATTGCCGTGGTGGTGGGATATCACGCGGTCCGGTTGCTGCTCGAAATCTTCCAGGCACTGCGCGCGCATCGGCGCAGTGCCTCGCGGCCGTGAGAGTGGTGCCACTGCCGCTATTCCCAAAGGTCCAAGGCTTGCCCATATCCCTCAACGAAACCAGCTCCGCGGGGCCGTTTTCAGGGTTCGGCGGCGCGGGTTTCGGGAAGTTGTAGACGATTTGACGGCTGGCACTAGCCTGGTTCCCCGGCGGCGAGCGAGCTGCGGAGCACCCCGTATCCGGTCCCGGCGTGGGGTTTCTCGATGGATCCGGCGGCTTTGATGCCGCGAAGATGCACCGAACGGCTGCTCGATTTCGGGTTGGCGATTGCTGCGCGTGTTGCTTTGCAGCGGGTTTGCCTTGGTCGCGGCGGCTGCGGGCGCCCCGGCCGGGAGGCCTGGCAGGACGCCGAGGGGCGTGTGAAACAGCCAGAGCGACAGTATTCGGTAAGCGTGCCAATCACCTTCGGGGACCCGCAGTGAGGCAGCTTGGTGATCGGCGCCGGTGCTCTGGAGCCGAACGATCTCGAGTTTTACCGGTGGAGAGCCAGGCAGGTGCAGTATTGCAGTCTTTGTGCCGTCAAGGTGCCCGTGGGCGGTACGGACGGACGCGCCGCCGACTGAGATATCCAGGAGTGTTCCGTGTGCGCCGTTGATTTCGATCGTGGCGCTGGCGGGGAAGCGATGGGCGTTGCGTCGTGATGTCGCGAACGCATCGGCCCGGATCCTTCTCATTCCCAAGATGAGGAAGACGGCTGCAAGGAGCAGCCAACCTCCTGCGGCAAGGGTGGAAGCCGTTCCGGCATGGGAGGGCGTGAAGCCCATGGCCCCGGCCGCCGCGTAGCTGATCGCTGCTGCGTTGACCGCGGTCAACACTGTCAAGATCCGGGGAGCAGATCCTTTGGCTCGGGAGCCGGCGCCGCCTTTGGGTGTGACTTCGAACTTCAGACTCCTGCGCGTCATGAGCCACCACAGGCACGCCAGACCGACGGGAATGCGGAAGATGCGCAGGGCGAAGGCTGTTGGCCAGTGGACCTGTTTGCGCATCAGGTGCTTCGCTCCCCACAGACGTGTCAGGAAGGTCAGTGTGAAGACGGTGGAGAAAGTCACGGGGTCGGCTGTCGTGGTGGTTGCGCCGGAGAACAGCAGAATCATCGGTACCAAGAACGCGATGACGGTGCCGACGCCTTCGAGCCACCACACCGTGCCGTTGAGGTACTCGTGGTAGTTGCGCCAGGACATCCACCGCTTGGCCGCCCAGAGCCGTTCGAGGGTGAGGATTTGCATGCAGCCCAGGCCCCATCGGCGGCGTTGGAGCAGGTACTGTTCCGGGGTGGCCGGTGCCAGACCCAGGGCCAGTGTCTGGTGGTGGTAGACGGTCTTCCATCCGCGTCGGATGAGTTTAAGGGTGGTATGCATGTCCTCAGTGATGGTTTCCGTGGCGATGCCTCCGATTTCGCGAAGCGCCCGCCGACGGAGCAGCGACGTGGATCCGCACCAGAACGGCCCGGCGTCGGGGGTGTTGCGGGATCGGAGCTGAACGTTGAAGAAGAGGCCCTGCTCGCCCGTGATCCCGTCGTCGTCGAATGCTCCTGCATTGTAGAAGGCCTGCAGACCCTGTACCAAAGCGATGTTCTCGTCAGCGAACCATCCCAAAGTCGCGGTCAGGAACGCCGGGAGGGGAACGTGGTCACAATCCAGGACGGCAATGATATCGATGCTGGGCGAGCCTTCAGCTTCTTCGTCGGTCATCAGTTCCAGCGCATGGTTCAGGTTTCCCGCCTTGGCGTGATCATGGACTTCGCGCCGGACATACCGCGCTCCGTATGCCATGCACAGTTCCCTGACCCAGTCCCGGTCCCCGTCATCAAGGACCCATGTCTGGTGCGCCGGTTCAAGCGCGCAGGCCGCGGCTATAGTGGGCGTCAGCACCTCGGCGGGTTCGTTGTAGGTAGGAATCAGGACAGCCACGACCATGCTGGGCAGGGCCTTGGGCAATGGTTCCGGGGCCCGGCTGTCGATATTCCACAGAGTCACCACATTGACCACAGCTGCACCCAGCGGAAGGGCCTCGAATACAACCAGTGCCCATGCTGCGAACAAATCGGGGCCTGTCGAGGGCATCGTGTAGACGATCCGCCACAAAATGTACACCAGAAGGGCGCCGGCTGAAGTTACACCGCCGACGTGAGCCATTCGGCGCCGATGTGGCTGTTCTGCTTCGGGCGGTCCAAGGTGGGCGGCCCAACCGGCAACGCCTTCCCGTGCCAGGCTCCTCGCATCCAGGCGCCGGCGGCGCCCAGGCCTGCGGTTGGTCCACCCCCGCCGGGCAAGTTCCGCGGCGTCGGAGTGCCTGCGTCGACCGTTGCTACTCAAGTTCATCGGCGGCAGCGGGCCGCGGGGACGTCGGCCGGAGCTACGGGGCGCGAGATCAGGTAGCCCTGGGCGGTGTCGCAGGCCATGCCGCGCAGTGCAGTGAGTTGCGTGGTCCGCTCGACTCCCTCTGCTGTGGTCTTGACACCCGCGGCTTGCAGGACGTGGATGAGTCCGTTGACGATGGCGGCTGCACGTGCGTCCGTGTCGATATCGTCGATGAAGGACTTGGCGATTTTGACGGTTGTCAGGGGAAGGACCCGAAGTAGCGCGAGGGTGGAGTAGGCGGTCCCGTAATCGTCCAGGGCGACCCCGACACCGGCGTCTATCAGTCGCTGCAGTTGCACCGCCGCGCCGGGCAAGTCGGCTATTGCCGTCCCTTCCGTGATTTCGATTTCCAGCAGCCCGGCCGGAATGCCGTGCTTGTCCAGTGCGCCCCGGACATCGTCGACCAGCGTGCCCGACGCCAGTTGCAGGGGTGAAACGTTCACGGCGATCCTCAGCGGGGTTCCGGCATCGGACCACAGCTTTGCCTGCGCGCAGGCGCGGTCGATGACCCAGGCGCCGATCCTGAGAATCTCCCCGGTGTGTTCCGCAATAGAAATGAACTCCGCCGGAGGGACCTGGCCCAGTTCGGGATCCGTCCAGCGCAGGAGTGCCTCGACACCGTGGTCCTCACCGGTGGCCAGATCCCGAAGGGGCTGGTATTGCAGGCTCAACGTGCCGTCCCGAAGCGCGTCGGGAAGCCGGCGGCGGATGAGCGTTTCGCGGGCGATCCCGGCCGCGTTCCCCGCAGGGCAGATCCGCCCGACGCGGCGTTTGCCGGCGTGTTTGGCGTTGAGCATCGCATCGTCGGCGTGCCGGAGGAGTGCCTCGAGCCCGCTCAAGGCACCCTCGTCGGTGACATCACTCGCCATGGCCAGGCCGAGTGTGGCGGTGACATCCAGGTGGTGGCCGTCAACGACGAAGTGCTCATCCATGCATTCCAGCACCCGGTCGGCCACAGCTCCGGCTTCGGCTTCGTCCACACCGACCAGGAGCACGGCGAATTCATCCCCGCCGAGACGGACCACGGTGTCCCCTTCCCGAACGCATCCGCAGAGGCGTGAGGCAAATTCGGCGAGTACGATGTCCCCGGCCTGGTGGCCGTAAGTGTCGTTGACGCCTTTGAAATCGTCCAGATCGATGAAGAGGATTCCTATCCGGGACCGGTGGGTGTCCCGGGTCAGGGCCGGCGCTTCCAGCTCGAGCATGCGCCTGTTCGGTAGGCCTGTGAGCGGATCATGCAGGGAGGCATGACGGAAAACGGCCGAAAGGCCTTCGAAGACTTCCGAGACCGGCACGATCCGCGGTGCGCCCGCGCCGATGACAAGCAGATCCTGGTAACGGATCGCTTCGGGCCTGTCCAGGATGACAGCGACCGCTTCGGGCATCCGGAGCGCGTCCGAAACGGTGAAGGGTGATGCGCCCAGCATGTCCGCAGCCGTCGCACGGGCATGCAGCGCACGGCCGAACCCCAGACGGCCCGACATCTTGAATTCCAGCTGATCCCGGCTCAACAACGCAGGGCCTGCCGGGGAATCGACTACCACCCCGCGCAGCGTCCTGTCACCCCTGAAGAGTTCGTCAACCTCGGGGGCGCGGGTGGAACCTGGCAGAACAATCGCCTCGAACCCGAGCTTGCCCAGCACCAGGGCATTCTGCTGGCTGTACGGCGCCGCATTGCTTTCAGTGACCCTCACCGACTGTTAATATCACGCCAAGACCGCGAACCGACGCCGATTCGCTGCTGAGGCATGAATAACGCGTTGCATTCTGGCAACGCGAAACCCCCGGAAACAACTCCACAGGAGCTGGTTCCTGTGCCAGGAACGGACCGACCATTGATCAAATCAAGGAAGCCCTCAGGAGCCGCGGGCTCTGAGCGGCAAGCACGAACGCTCGTGCACCCCGCGCACACGCGTCTCCTATTGGTTGCCGGCGGGTGGCTGCCTTCCGACCAGTTCGGAGGTGAAACCGCCGGAGAGCCGGATGTCGGCGGCCACCTTCGTGAGGCGATTCTTGACGGCGTGTTCAACCAGGACTGGAACATAATCCCGGATCCGGCCACTGCTCAAGCTCGAGTGTTCTTCGGCAACCGCATTTTGGATAACCGAGCGTGGTATGTCGGGGAACCGCTCGGCCAGATGGTTGATAACAGCCACAAGGGCCCGTGCTTCGTCGTCCCTCGTCATAGGCTCAGTGTCCAATGCTGCTGTACGGACGTCAACATGACCACAGGTCAGTACGGGCCTGCCCGGTGAGTTGCAAAGGGTGTGCTTGTGATTGCGAGCGTTTTGTTGCATGCACCATTCCTGCCGCTTGCCGTCATGGTCGCCGGAGGATGGCTCGGCCGCTATCCTGATCCCGCGCAAACGGAAGGCCACTGGTCGGGCTAGGCAGCGTCCGATCCTGGCAGGCGTTCGCGTGGACAGCTCGTCAGATCCGCTTTTGAATCCCGCCCCAGGATTGCTTTCATTTGACGCAGGGGATGGTACCGCCTTGAAGGGCTCCCGTTGAGTCGGCATACGTGCTCGTCGTCGCGGCCGGTGCCGGGTTGGCCGGTGCCGGGTTGGCGGGCGCCGGGTTGGCGGGCGCTGGGGATTCGGGTGCGGCATTCGCCGGAGCTGAGGCCGGTTCCGGGGCGGTGGAGCTCGTACCCGGGGCTGGCTGTGTTGCCGGCGGGGCTGGGGTGAGGAGTTCCTTCACGGTGGCTTGCACTTCGTTGATGTCCACGGTGTTGATGGAGGCGCCGTCCGGGGACCAGCCGAAACCGGTGATCGGCAGGGTGGTGAAGGCTATGTTGCCTCCGGTCAGGGAGGTTGCCTGCTGGGCCAGTTCGATCAGGTTCAGCTCGGAATCGACCACGATGTTCTTGCTCACGGCGTTCAGGACGCCCTGCATTTTGCCGATGTCGGTGAAAGTTCCGGCCTGCTTGAGCTGGCGGGACACGGAGGTGATGAAGGCCTGCTGGCGGCGTTCGCGGTCCAGGTCCGAGAACTGGTAGTTCGGGTCAGTTGTGTCCCGGCGCTGCCGGACGAAGGCCATGGCCTGTTTGGCATCGATCTGCTGCATGCCGGCTTTGAAGTCTGCCCCGGAGAAGGTGTCCTGGGTGGCCCGGTTGACGCACACGGTGATGGGTGCGATTGCCTGGGCCGTCTGGTAGAACGCGGCCATGGTGACTTCGATGAAGTGGTCCACGTGCACGCCGCCCAGGAACTGGGTGACGGTCGCGATCTCGGCCTTGCGTCCGGCGTCGCGCGCTGCCTGGTAAGTGGCGTCGTCATCGGCTTTACCGGCGTTGATCAGCGAGCTTTTTGCGGCGTCGAATCCGTAACCGTAGGCTTCCTTGATCTTGGCGTTGAAGGGCCCGCTTCCGGGGATGCCGCTGACCTGGACGTAGTCATCCCGGGGAATCGAGATACCCGTCGCCTTGGAACCGTCCGCAGGGATGTGGATAAGCATCAGAACGTTGGAGTTGTAACCGCCGATGCTCTGGTCCCCGGCATGGAGTGCGTCGTACATTTCCGGCGGAAGAGGCTGGCCCTTCTCGTCAACCCGGGTATCCAATCCCATGACCAGGATGTTGGTGTCCTTGCTTAACTTCGGGACATCCTGACCGTTCAGGGCGTCTGAACGGTGGAGGTTCGCGTTGAAACCGAGCACGGTCCCGCCCACATAGACGATGACGCCCACCACCAGTGCGGCAGCGGTCAGCGCGGCGACGAAGACAATCCTGCGACGTCGGAACTTGCGGTCCCGGTCACGTTTCAGGAGTTGCTCATACAGCGACAGCCGTTGCGCGTTGTTGGGTTCAATCATCGGGTTCTTTCACTTTCTGGAGGGGCCGGGCCAACGGACAGCACCCGTGGGTGCCCGGCAGAAAGCCGGGCACCCACGTGGGGGAGGGCGTGTCTTAGTGGCTGGTGCGCGTCTCGGACTGGGCGTGGTTGCTGCCCGGAGCCGCGCGGTTGTGTTCGCGGCGGGCCCAGTCGCTCGGGATCGCCGCTTCAAGGGCGTCATCAACCGTGATGACGCCGAGAATCCGGCGCTCGGGGTCCAGCACAGGGAGGGTGAGGAGGTTGAAGTCAGCCATGGTGGTTGTTACTTCGATGATGTCATCGCCGGGCTGTGCGCTGACGGGCTCGGGGTCGGCCACGTCGCCGAGGGTTTTGCTCGGGTCCGATTGCAGGGCCTGGACCAGACCAATGACGCCTGCGAGCGTTCCGTCCGGGTGGAGGGAATAGATGGTGGTCAGTGCTTCCGGCTGTTGGGCCGTGGCAGTCCGGACGCTGTCGATGGCCTCCGCCACGGTGGTGGTCGAGGGAAGTGCCGTGTAGTCGGTTCCCATCAGCCCGCCGGCCGTCGCGTCGTGGTAGCCAAGGAGCGCCATGACTTTGGCGTTCTGGGTTGCGGGTAGGAGAGCCAGGATCGCTTTGCGGCGTTCCTGGGGCAGGTCCATGACGGCATCGGCGGCATCGTCGGCGCGCATGTGGGCCAGGACGTCCGCGACGTCCCGGTCACTGCGGTCCTTCAGGATGCGGGACTGGCGGTCGTCGTCGAGCTCTTCAAAGACATCCGCTTCAAGTTCCGGGTCGTTGTGCACCTGCGCGAGGAGTTCGTGCTGTTCCTTGCCGGAGGAGTCCTCGATGAGGTCGGCGATCTGGGCCGGCTTCATCTTCCGGAAGCGTGCCGGATCCGAGCGCACCTTGCTGGAGTCCTCGTGCCCTATGAGGGGCATGAACTGGTTCCAGTCGCGGGTCGCGTGGGGCTTGTGGCTGCGCTCGGTCTTGAACCAGCGTGGCTTGTGGACGTCGAGTCCGGTGGCCTCCCAGGATTCTCCGGTCTGGCGGAGTTCTATGTCGTAGGCCTTGACCATGATGGTGCGTTCGGTGTCGATGAGTCGGTGCCCTAGGACGTCTTCCTTGAGCAGGACTTCGCCTTCGCGCCGGCTGAAGGGGCGCAGGTCCAGCTTGGTGGTGCGCAGCCGGACACGGTGGGCCTCGATGCCGGCCAGGTCTTCGACGCTGGTGAAGATCTGGGTGTTGCCCACATCGATGACCAGGCCGCTGAGCGTGGGGTAGGAGCCGTCGCGGAGCCGGACGATGACGTCGGCCAGGACGCCGATCTGGTTGCCCTTGGGGTCGAGGACGGGCTGGCGCACAAGTGTTGAAAGAAGGAAGTGTGGTGCGCCGGTGAGGTCTTGGGTGTTGCTCATCGCTTGGAGCCTTTCGGGTGAAGGGGGCTTGATGGGCCTGTTGTGGAATCTACGCCACCGGGGTTCAGCCGCCAATAGCGAGCTGGACCACGCGTACGATGACCAGGATCATCGCGATCAGGAGGTAGACGCGCAGAACTGTGAGCCCTGCCCTGCGCGCGGTGGAGAGTTTCGGTGCTTCCAGGAGTGTCAGCGGGGGCATTCTCCATTCGCGGCGCTCGGCGTGGCTGACGGCTTCCCGGGCGGGGCCGGGCCGGAAGGCGCGGTAGATCACATAGCCGATGCAGCCGAGCAGGCAGGCGCCGGCACCGATGAAGATGATCGCGACGATGGTTTCCCCGGTCATGTCCGGGAACAGGACGCTTGAGGTCAGGACCAGGGACAGGATCACGAGGATGCCGATGATGAACACGGTGAAGATGTTCAGGAACTTGCCGTTGACCCAAGGTCCGAGCACTTGCTTGTCGTTGCACAGCAGCAGCAGGAACACGGTGGCGGACGGCAGCAGGACGCCGGCAAGGACCTGAACCCCGACGGTCATCAGGCCAAGGGGCGCTCCGGGGATCAGAACGACGATGGCCGAGATCAGCAGGATGCCGGCAAAGACGGCGTAGAAGCCCTTGGCGTCGGTGAACTTGCGGTGCAGGGAGTGCTTCAGGCCAAGAACGTCACCGAGTGCGTAGGACGTGGACAGGCCAACTGCTGCGGCGCCGATGATCGAAGCGTCAATCAGGGCGACGGCGAACAGCACGCCTGCGGTCTTTCCGACGTACTTCTCCAGTCCGTCGGCAACGCCTCCGGCGTCGGTGAAGTTTCCGAATTCGGGCTGGCCGCCGAACGTCGCGGCCGTGAATCCCATGATCGCCGCCGCGCCCACAATGACGATGGCGATGCCGATCCAGAGGTCGGCCTTTTCGTAGTTGATGAAGCGCGGGGTGATGCGCTTGTCGATCAGGTAGGACTGCTGGAAGAACAGCTGCCAGGGCGCAATGGTGGTGCCGACGATTCCGATGATGAGCATTGTCACTGTTGACAGATCCGAACCAGCAGGAACACTGGGGACCACGAAGTCGTGGGCTATCTGGCCCATGTCCGGGTGCACCATCACGATGATCGGAACCAGCAACAGGGATCCTGCCACGAGGGTCATGCAGACACGTTCGAAACGCTTGAGGGATCCCGTGGAGGCCGCCCCGATGATGATCGCGGCTGCCACAAGGACTCCGATGACCTTCGGGATGCCGAGGTAGTCAAGGCCGAGGCTGATGCCGATGAACTCGGTCACGATCGTGAGGGCGTTCAGGATGAACAGGTCGATCACGCTGAACGCACCCCAGAACTTGCCGAACCTTTCCAGGATGAGCCGTGCGTGGCCCACACCGGTGACGACGCCGAGCCTGAGCACCATTTCCTGGTTGACGTAGAGCACGGGAACCAGCAACAGGAGGGTCCAGAGCAGCGACGTGCCGTAGTTCTGGCCGGCCTGCGTGTACGTGCCGAACGCTCCGGCGTCGTTGTCACCGACCATCACAATCAGGCCGGGCCCGACGACGGCCAGGAGAGTCTTCAGCTTGGCTTTCCAGCCGCTGCTGGGAGCCTCCTGATCCATCTTGATGGTGCCGAAGGCACCCTTGATGTCGCCGACGTGTGCGCTGTCGAGCGATGCGGTTGCTTTGTGTGCCGCAGGGATTGTGGGCTGCGTGGGGATGTTCGTGGGCATGGGGTGTCCTTCCCGGGACATGAAGACATTCACCCGTGACATGCCGAAAGGCGCCGCCGTCATGGCAGCCGGGTAGAGTCGCGGGCGACTAGTTGGGGGAACAGGCGCAGGCTAAACCTGCGTGAGAAGCTGGATTCAGGGCCGCGTCGAGGCGGCACCACTGGATCGACTATGATCACCACTCATTTGGTGACCACCTCCAATCGGCGCTCTGCACAGCCAGGGAGGAGGCCGGGCATCCCACCCGGCGGTTGCCCCTCCTCGTAAGACCTTTGGCACTTCACGGCGTGAACCCGGAATTCCGGGAGCCAATCGGGGCAACCCCTTAATCCGGGGGAGCCTGTCCTGACCCGGGGCGTCTCTCGACGTTGGGGGTCGCTGGCATGTATCCGCGAAGGAGCCTCAGCTAACGAATGGCACCTTACGTTCCGATGATAGGGCACGGACTTACACCTGACAAACCGGCTTTTCACAATTGTTCACGCGGCAAAAGCACGCCCGATCACCACACGCGTGCCTCAGCCGGCTGAGTGGGATGTGGGGGAGGACTGTTGGTTTCGCGCCCGGTGGAGGCGGTACTCGCGAGCGGTGATCCAGACGATGAAGATGTCGAAGGCCGTCAGGAGGACAAGGCCCCAGGAGAAGGCCACTACAATCCGATAGCCCTGGTAGACGATGAAGACCAGAAGGAATGCGATCATCCACGGGTAGGCCCAGAGCTTGTCCTTGAGGACGGCCCAGACCAGGACGATTTTGACCACTCCGTGGAGCAGCAGGTAGATCGCGCCGAACAGCGACGCCGATACTGAGAGGTTGGAGCTGAAGTGGACCAGGCTATTCGCCACGAAGTCGTGCGGGTCCTGGGCTAGCTCGTGCTGGGTGAGGAACCGGACCAGATCTCCGATCTGCTCGGGTGTAATCACTAGGAGGAGTATGCCGCCCACCAGCTCAAGAACACCGTCCAGGCCCTTCAGGATGAGGCTGACGCGAAATGTTCTGTCGAGCAGTGTTGTTCCGGGTTGATTCGTTCTCATGACACACTTCCCTTCGGTACCTCAAGATACATTCAAAGGCGCAGTGGATGCGCCGGCGGAAAGAACTTCGGTAAAGCGTCCGATGAATTCAGATATCGCTGAGCCCGACGCCTGAGTCATCGAGGCAGGGCGAACGTTTTCCGGCCGGGGCGCCGATGGATCTGCGGCAGACGCAAGGGTGTCCCGGGACCGCCGGCATCGACAACCAGACGAACCGTTCCATTTTGTTGTAATTGCCGAAGTGCAGCACCGCCCCGTCCAGCTTCGGTGCGAGGTCACGGCTGACACTGACGGCTAGTTCCTGTGTGTCGTTTCGGCCGGTGGTGGATTCGTGGCCGGGCAGTTCGGTGACAAGGCACTTGAGGTATTTTTTGGGCTCCGTCCGGGAAAAGTAGAGCCCTTGTTTGCGGCAGCCGCCAGAGCCCTGATAACAGTGCAGGGTCCCGCCGAAGATCTTGATCATCATCGCCGCTTCCGTGGTCACGGTGAAGCTGCCGTGGTCCGGGATCTGAACCATGACGCTGGTGAGGCCCACCATTGCGGGCTGCCGGCTCACACCTCGTCCATGATGTCGGCGTGGTGGTGGCGGGGTGTTCCGTCAAGGGAGTGTTCGGCTTGGAAGATGGCATCGGTGACGAGTTGGCGGACGTGCTGGTTCGCGAGGCGGTAGTACACACGGGTTCCGGCTTGTCTCGTGGTAACAACGCGCCCGAGGCGCAATTTGGCCAGATGCTGGGAAACCGCTGCCTGGGATTTGTGGACAAGTTCCGCCAGTTGGGTGACCGGTAATTCGCCGTCGCGCAACGCAAGAATAATACGGACCCGGGTGGCATCGGCGAGTATCGTAAAGACTTCGACCGCAAGTTCCACGTACTGGCTGTCTGGCTCACGCCCGCATAAAGCGTTATCTGCATCCATGCTTATATTGTTTCATACGAATACAACGAGGTATGCAAGGTGCCGTTCGTTAGCTGAGGAGATCTTCATGAATGATGGGCACCACCGCCGCGGCAGACGACGCAAGGGGGAGGCATTTGCCGCCAAGGAGGCAACTCCCAGCGCCCCCCGGCACATGCGCCGCAAATCTCGGCGCAAATCCATCATCCTGGTCTCCGCTGCCGCCGTGGTGGCACTGGCCGCCACGACTGCCCTCACCTACGTGGGCGGGACGGCGTTTTCAGTCAACAACAACCTCCACAGGTCCGATGTCCTCAGGGATATGAAGGCGTTGCCCCAAGCGGTGCCGAAGTTGAGCCAGGACACGAACATCTTGGTTATGGGTCTGGATACAAGAGTTGACGAGAAGGGCAAGCCCCTTCCCCCGGAGACGTATGACGCCTTGCATGCGGGGGATGAGAACATCGGCGGTTACAACTCCAACGTTCTGATGCTCATCCATATCCCTGCAGACGGTTCCAAGGCGGCGGGTATCTCGATTCCCCGGGATGACTACGTCCAGGTCAGCGGCATACCGGGAAGCGGCCCGTTCAAAGCCAAAATCAAAGAGGCGTACGGTTACGGGTTCGCGGCGGAGAAGACCTCCTTGATTAATGCAGGCAAGCCCGACGACGACGCCACTTATCAGGCAGCGCGCGACGCCGGGCGCAAGGCCGAGATCGCGACCGTCACCCAGTTCCTGGGCGGCGTGCACGTGGACCACTTCATCGAAGTCACCATGGCCGCGTTCTACCAGACGGCCCAGGCAATCGCCCCGATCACCGTGTGCGTCAACCGGGCCACTCAGGACACCTTCTCCGGTGCCGACTTCAAAGCCGGCATGCAGCAGATCGACGCCAAACAGGCCATGGCCTTCGTCCGGCAGCGCCGGGACACCACCGACCCGAACTACCAGTTCTCGGACCTGGACCGGGCGCGCCGCCAACAAGCATTCATAGCTGCTGTCTCCCATCAGCTCAAAGACGCCGGAACTTTCACCGACCTCGGGAAAATGCAGGGTGTCCTGGATGCCGTGAGCAAAAACGTCGTGGTGGACTCCGAGCTGAACCTGATCCAGCTGGCCCAGCAGGCAACCTCCCTGACGGGCGGCAACATTTCCTTCAGCACGCTGCCGATCACCGGTTTCGGCTGGTCCCCTGAAGGCGCCTCCATCAACACGGTGGACCTCAACGAAGTGCAGGCCACCGTCAAAGAGCTTCTCAGTCCGGCCCCGCCGGCCCCTGCAACTACACCGACGACGACGGCGACAGCCGCTCCCGCACCCGTCTCACCCGGGACGGCTACACCCGCAGCTCCACCCGCTCCGGGAGGCGCAAGCCAACCACAAGCCACCCCGTCGGCACCTGCAAGCAACATCTACGCGGATTCCACCGGGGCCCTCCAAGGCGGTGCCACCCCCTGCGTCAAATAGGGGCACGGGTCTCCGGTGGCCTGGAAGTTCTCTCCGATAGGCTCTGTTGATGAGTGAAAATACTCAGCGGCTTGCGGGCTATCTGGACAAGACGCTGCCCGGACTTTATCAAGCGCTGTCCGGCTACGCGGAGCAGGTCACTTCGGAAGCTGACCGGACTGGGATCCCTCGCCGCACGTTGGAGTTGGTGAACTACCGGGCTTCGCAGATCAACGGATGCGCGTTCTGCCTGGACCTGCACCATCGCCGTGCTATTGGCTATGGCGAGACGGAGCAGCGGCTTGCCCTGCTGTCTGTGTATGGCGAGGTGGACCTCTTTAGCGAGGCCGAGAAGGTGGCGCTAGAACTGGCCGAACAGATCACGCGCATGAGCACAGCCCGTCCCACGGCCGAGTTGTTTTCCCGTGCACGTCAGGTCTATACCGAGGAGCAGATCGGTGTGCTGTGCATGGCGTGCATCGGCATCAACGCCTTCAATCGCCTATCCATCCTGAGCGAGCACCCGGTGCGGAAGGCGCGGAACTAGGACTTCCTGACCAGACACGCCGAAAACTTGTATCCGGGATTCGCCCTTTAGAAAATCAATTCGTACGATTTGCCTATGACTATGGGGAAATCAGTTCGTAAAGCAGTTATTCCGGCCGCTGGATTGGGCACGCGCTTCTTGCCTGCCACCAAAGCGATGCCGAAGGAAATGTTGCCGGTAGTAGATGAGCCAGCCATCCAGTACGTGGTTGAGGAGGCTGTGAAGGCTGGCCTGAGCGACTTGCTGATGATCACAGGCCGCAACAAGCGCGCCCTTGAGGACCATTTCGATCGTGCACCTGATCTCGAACGCACTTTGGAACTCAAGGGAGACCGGGTCCGCCTGGACGCCGTGCAGCACGCTTCCGGACTTGGTCCCATCCATTACGTACGCCAGGGCGAACCGAGGGGCTTGGGCCACGCAGTGTTGTGCGCCCGGCAGCATGTGGGTGACGAACCCTTTGCCGTGCTTTTGGGGGACGACCTGATTGACGAGCGCGATCAGCTCCTGTCCACCATGATCGACGTCCAAGCGAAGACCGGCGGCTCGGTCATTGCTCTCATCGAAGTGGAACCTTCACAGATCAGTGCCTATGGCTGTGCTGACATCACGCCCATTGCAGGGGAGGCCTATGTCCGGGTCAACAGCCTTGTGGAGAAGCCTTCGGTTGAAGAAGCGCCGTCAAACTTGGCCGTCATTGGACGCTACGTTCTTCACCCGGCTGTCTTCGATGTCCTGGAAGAAACCGGGCCCGGGCGCGGCGGCGAGATCCAGCTGACCGACGCACTTCAGACCCTCGCCAAAGGAGACGGTGAGGGCGCTGGTGTTTTCGGGGTGGTCTTCCGCGGACGCCGCTACGATACCGGGGACAAGCTCAGCTACTTGAAGGCCGTCATCACCTTGGCGTCCGAGCGGGCCGAGTTCGGTGAAGATCTGAAATCCTGGATGAAGGAATTCCTCGGCTAGGAGGCCTGCATGCTTAGCCGGGCGTAGCGGAGAATCCTGCGGATGGCCGGGGCCAGCTGGTCTTCCATCCGCAGGTAGGCGTCGGCCCCTTGTTTGTAGGGGTCCGCGACGTCGTTGTTTGAGGCCTCTGCCGCCAAAACGAGGTGGCGGACAGACGATGCCCGTGCGGGCAGTTCTCGCCACTGTTGGGTGTAGTCCGAGCCCGACGGCGATGCGTCGCCGCGTTCCTCGAGGGCCGTCACCATTCGCGCGAATTCCCGGATGGTGAAAGTGCGTTTGAGTAGGGAGGCATCCAGCTGCAGAACTTCCCCGCGGTGGTGTGATGCCATGGTGAGCACCAGATCTGATTCCTTCAGAATTTTCGACGTGAGCTGGCGTGCGGCAAAGTTATCGGGTGAGCCGCCGTAGGTGCGGATGATGTCCGCAGACAAAGGTTGGATGGGGCTGCCCACCATGGCCCTCGTGCCGGCGCTACGTACCTCGAAGGCCCCGGGGAGAACTTGGTCCAGGCCCGCTTGAAGCAACCGTTCGGCGACGGGGGAGCGGCAAATGTTGCCGGTGCAAACGGTCAGGATCCGAACGGGTTGGAGCGATTCCAAAGGTAGAGCTCTTTCACTAGCTGGCTGAACTTAGCTTGGACTTGGACGCCTTTGATCTACGAGTGTCTCAGCATGGCAAAAGCGGCCACGCTGAAGGAAACCACGGCCAAGAGGAATAGCAATATTATCGGCCAGATTGGCCTTGAAATGGCCGGAAATCTCGGAATAGCCGGCAAATCGATTCGGAAACTCAGTCTCCCGCGCCTCCGCCAATGTCTCCCCATGTTCATAAGTTACCGTACGCGCAAACAAAGAGGGGTCGTTTCCGAATTACCGGAAACAACCCCTCTTCGTTTTGCATCTAGGCTGCGGCTACTGCTTCGCCCTTTGCGCGACGGCGAACCACCACTACGGAGGCCGTGCCGGCTACAAGTGCACCAGCGCCAACCAAGCCCCACAGAATGAGGCTGGAGTCCACACCGGTGTTGGCCAGGCCTGCACCGGTGTTGGCCAGGCCGGCCCCGCCAGTGTTTGCCAGACCCGCAGTGCTTGCTGAGGAAGCAACTACGGTTGCCGTGACCGTGTGGCCGGAAGTTGCGCCAACGGCAGTCAGCACGTAGGTACCAGCCGAGTTCAGTTGGACGGTGACGGAATAGGCGCCGGCGCTGTTAGCGACGGCGGTCAAGGTAAGCGGTGCTAGCGGAAGTGCACCAGCAACTGCCATGGTGACAGATCCGGTGCCGGGAGCGGCTGCGCCCTGAGCCGTGGTGGTCTGGTTGACCGTAATGTTGACCGTTTCGCCGGCTGCGAAGCCGTTACCGGAGAATACAACGGTTCCGCCGACCCCGACAGTTGCGTTGGAAACGGTGCCCTGCTGAGCCGGAGCCGGGTAATCGACAGCCATTGCTGGAGCCGAAGCGGCAAGAGCGATTGTGCCCGCAAGCGCGAGCACTGCAAGTGATTTCTTCAATTTTTGTCCCCCTGAGACCTTGATACCTGTTTGAGTTCTGATACGTAATTCATTGTGATGACCTGATTTCATCCACCACGATCACGTGAACTGAAATCTGAGACCTACCCCAGAGAGAAGCTACCATCATAAGGCTGCTTACTGCAAAGTAAATCCAAAGCTGTTACAAAGGTTTTACCTGCCGTCTATCCCGCGCCCCCGCAGTTTACCGACTCTATGGGAAGGACTACCTTGTCCAAGGATTGAATTGTTGGAGTCACCACCACCGCCGGTTGGCTTTGCTGCACGATCTTTCCGAAGGTGAATTCGACCGTGGTGCTCTGTCCCGGGGCCAGCTTCATTGTGAGGGTGCCGACAGGTCTGTTGTCATGCTGCTGTGCGCCGAAGGGGACTTTGTTCCCGTCTTGGGTGGCTGTTTCTACTTGGGCCTGAGCCGGCCCATAAACAATGACGTTGCTTTGGGCCTCGCCAGGAGGAATCCCATAGATGCCGCCGCCTGTCACGTAGCTCGGCAACGAGCTGGCTGCGTCGGCCGGGGCAGTGTTTGTGCTGGTGATCCGTACTTTTATCGTCCCGTAACCGTTAGCGGGGCATTGCCTTATGAGCTGAACGGTCCGTTTGACGTAATAATCCATCTTCGCGCCGGTGCCGTCATTGAAGTAGGCGCCAAACTGCGCGGCAGGCACGCTGGGCCCGGATATGGAACCGCTGAGCGGGTACTTGTTGAGCACAGATTGTTCGCTACCTTCGGCAGACCAGAGGAGGATCCTGTGTTCTTCGACCCCCTTCCCGACGCCCGTAAGTAGACCCTTGGCGTCGCCCTTGCCTGATGAGAGGGCGCCAAAGACCTCCTTGGCTACACCCGCGAAGTAGACGTCCTGCAGTTGAGCATTGTTGAACTGGGCGTAGACGTCGGAAAGCAGCGTCTTAACAATGTTATTTCCGGACAGTTGGTTTGGAAGCTTGCCGCCAGTCAGTGCCAGTAATTGCGGGTCCTGAAGACTGACCGGGCCTGTGGCGTCCAAGATGTAGCCGAGCGCGACTGGATCGATCGAGATGGCCCCGTCCAGTCGCTCGTTCTTCTTCTGCTCCCACATCTTCAATGCTGTGGTCGCTGCTGTCGGGAAGTCGGGGGTGAAATTGACATCCTGCATGAACGTTCCCATACGAGTGCTGTAGATGCTCTCCTGCTGAGGGTCAACCGGCACTGGAGGATTGAATTCGCCGAGATCGTGGCCGCTGGTCTGGGAAGACAAACTGATTCTTCCTTTATCCGCCGTGAGAACGGCCAGTGCGCCGGGAATGCCGCCAGTGGCCCGGCTCTCTGCGTTGTTTTGGATAAGGAGCAGGTAGTGCCGCGGTTTCTCAGATCCCAGCATCCCGGGGGCCAACCCGGCAGCGTTGGAGGCTGTGTCCAGGGTGCTCACTATAGTGCTGAGTTGATCCCTAGCCTGCGTCAGCGGTTTTGCGACCTGGGGGAGGAGGCTGCCTGCGTCGATCCCGTTGAGGCGGTCCACAGAGGCGCGCACCGCGTTTGCTGCCGACGCCATTACAGGGGCTGCTTTCCGGATAGGTTCGAGGTCCGTGCCGTGGTTGCTCGGCACGAGTTTGTTCCAGTCGAGGGAGTCGTAGACCTTTACCAAGGGTGCAGCGCCGAGCGTGGCTACGTCGTCGGCCGAGCGGGTAATTTCAACGGTAGCGGAGAAATTCGCGCCCAGCCAGGGAATTGTGGTGGCCAGTGACCAAATTGGATCGGCCGCCGCGTCGCGCGCAGCGGCAGTATGCCGCTTGAGCTCGTCAACGGCGGAGGACGCCTCGGCTTGCCGATTATTGAGAATGCTCTCCTTGAGTTTGGGCACCAGGTGTGTTGACGCCTCAAGTTCGGTTTTAATAGTGGATGCCTTCGCACTTAGCCATGCAGCGCAAGCCCCTGCGAGCACCAGGAAGGCGGCAACGCAAATACTAGTGGTGAGCAGCCGACGGCGGACCCTCTTCCCGGCGTCACCCGGTGCGTTTCGGTTTCCGCCTTGCCTGCTCCCGTTTTCCTTGGAATCTTGGATATTAGCCATTGCTACCGGTGCCAAGATAGTCGCTATAGATGACTGAATTTTGCATAGTGTTGCCTTCCTCGGCACAGAGATAGAGAGCCTTCGGCCGCCGAAAGCTGAACCGGATTCCGCTCAGACCGCGCCGGTACTTGCAAATACTGCTTTGAATGTCTTGAAGAGTATTACCACGTCATTCATGAGCGACCAATTTTCGACATAGTAGAGGTCGAGCCTGATGCTCTGTTCCCAGGTGAGGTTTGACCGTCCACTCACCTGCCAGAGACCGCTCATTCCTGGGCTAACGTAAAGCCTGCGGTGCGCGTCGTCGTCGTAGAGTGCGACCTCCCCCTCGCGTTGGGGGCGAGGCCCTACTAGACTCATACTGCCGCCCAATACGTTCAATAATTGGGGGAGTTCGTCGAGTGAGTATTTACGGAGAAACTGTCCAACACGCGTTATCCGTGGGTCGTTCTGTACCTTAAAGAGCGGCCTGTCGCCAGATCCCTGTTGCTCGAGGAGTACTTGCAGCTCCGCATCGGCGTTTATTTTCATGGACCTGAATTTCAGCATCCTGAAAGTTGTTCCTCGCAGGCCGACGCGTTCCTGAGAATAGAATGTTGGACCGTAGCTGGTCGACTTAACCAAGGCCGCCAGCAGCACGAATAACGGAGAAAGCATGAGCAGGACGACACTGGCGATTAATATGTCGAACGTGCGCTTAGCAACTTTCCTACCACCCGTGAGCTTCGGGGTGGACACATGGATCAGCGGAAGGCCAGCGACGGGCTGCGTGTGAATGCGCGGCCCGGCAATATCAGTAAGTGCTGGCGCCAAGATCATGCCGATGTCCCGGGCCGCAAGCTCCCAACCCAACCGGCGGAGGTCCGCCGGACTCAGAGGAGCCCCAGAGGAGATAGCCACTGCATCAACCCCCGTTGCTTCAATGACTTGCAAGATGGCCTCGACGCTGGCGTCCCCCGCGCTAACTGGGATATCAAGTTCGTTTGCCTGGCCTGTGGTTGCAACGCTGCCCGGAAGATGGACTGCGGCCGGTAAATATCCTGCGGCGGGCTGGCTACGAAGTGATCGAACCAGATGGACAGCAGAGTGGGGGCTGCCAATGATCAGGACTCTGGATGTGCTGCGACCATTCTTTCGGTCCAGACTTAGGTGCTGGCGCAGCAGCCAACGCGCTACGAGTAGGCCGATGACGCCGGCAGGAAACGCGAGCCCCACGAATCCGCGAGCAACGTCGATGCGTACTGCATAAGAGATAACGGCGACGAATCCGAATAACCATCCCGACGCTGCAAACACGCGTTTGTACTCTTCGGGCCCTGCTCCAAGGATTCTAGGCTCGCGTGTACCCCAGAAGCCCAACATCAGCCACCAAGCGACAGCCAATGCGACTGCAAGCGCGACGTACAGGTTGTCGTTTATTACGATGTCGGCGAAACCGAATCGAACCCCGAAAGCGCCAGCGACTGACCAGACGACCACTCCTGCATCAGTTATTTGAAGTTTGCGCAAGTATTTGCGCTCCCACGAGTCCATTTGACCTAGCTCCCCCACTTCTAACCCTGTTCCCATCGACGATAACGGACTGATTTATTTAAATAATGAGCGAGTCACGGCAGATGCCTTGCTGTTCCCCATTGCAACTGTACTGGCCACGCTCGCACTGCCTCGTCGGATCGGGATGTATTTCGCGAGGAATATCGGTGAAAAATGGACCGAATAGGCAACATGGCCTACGCAAAGTAGCCTTCGGTCCTACGGTCCCTATCCACAAGTGCAGTCGGACATGAGTTGTGCTCTTCTAACAGACCTGTCAGGCGCCACCTCGTCCATAACTTCAGCGATGAAGCGCTCGAACCGACAGAGCCCTTCATCTGGAGGCAGGCCGTTCGTTGAATATTGAGTCAAAGTCACCATCGGTTGAAGTACTGGACCTACGAATCCGAGGGGGGTTGCCGGAAGTCTTTCTGGACTTCTTCGACACAGTGTCGTGGCTGTAGTAGCTGTAGGAGTACGCGTCTGGACCCTTCGGGGGTAACAAATTCAGGACAACTCCCAGCAGATCAGCTTGCACCATCTCTAGGGCTGCGATCGACTTTTGCAAATCGGGAGACTTCACCTTGGTAGATCCTATGACCAGGACGACTCCCCCAACTTGCTGTGCCAAGACTGCGGCATCGGTTACGGGAAGTAGTGGCGGTGCATCAATAATTACTGCGTCGAATGCATGTTCGAGTCGGGTTATGAGGGTTTTCATAGCATCCGAGCCCAGCAATTCGCTCGGGTTCGGCGGAATTTGACCGGAAGTCAATACGTAGAGATTGTCCTCCCCCCAGGGTTGCAGCAGATCGTCGACATCAGCTTGTCCGATAAGAGCCGTGGTCAAACCTGCGTTCCTCTCTAAGCCCAGGTACTCGTCCACACGAGGTCGTCTGAGATCGGCATCAATCAGAACGACGGACTGACCACTCTGTGCGATTGCGATCGCGAGGTTCGTAGCGGTGGTCGTTTTTCCCTCTCCGGGGAGGGACGAGGTGAAGAGAACTGCCTTGGAAGCGTGGCTCACATGGGCGAACTGTAGATTCGTCCGTATCTGGCGGAATGACTCCGCTCTGGGGCTTTGAGCAGCAGCCTGGGTGAGAAGCGGCTTTTTCGTGGCGTCGCCATCGTATGAAATGCCCCCGAGAATGGCGGCTTGGGTAATTCGGCGCAGATCATTTTCGCCGCGAACTTTTGTGTCGAGGGTCGCCCTAAGAACCGCAACGCCTGCCCCCAGCGCGAGTCCACAGACGGCTCCCAGCACAAGATACAAGCGAGTGTCTGGCGCGGAAGGCTCAGTTGGAGCGGCTGCTGGCGTTACAACTGAAAGCCTGACGGGAGAAGTTGCACCTTTTGTGGCTGGGCTCTCGATCTTGTCAATGGCGGAGATGAGACTATCGCTTACAGCTTGAGCGATAGCTGCAGCCTGTGCGGGTGATGTGTCGGCCGCAGTGATTGTAATAATCACCGTATTTAGATCAGAACTGGCCTTTATCCGCTTGCTTAGCTCGACGGGAGTAATCTGCAATCCAAGTGAATCAATCGCGGGCTGAAGCACCGCTGGCGTACTCACCGTTTCAACATAAGATTGGACACGCGCTTGACTGAAAGTATTTCCTTGCTGGAGCTCCGATACAGAGCCGGAGCTTTGGATGGCCACGAAAAGCTTGGTCTGCGAGGTGTAGGTCGGCTTTACAACCAAGGATGCGACTGCTGCAACCATCAAGCCGAGTAGCAAGCATGCGACCATCGTGACCCAGTTACGTCGCAACACACGCAAGTAGTCGCTTAACTCCAAAATTGAGACCTTTCTAACCGCTATAAGTCGCCGATTCGCGGCAATTTTCGTTCAGTCTAACCCGAACAGACAGCACGGCTGACACGACCCTTCGAGACTTTGAAAGAAATGTGATCGTGTCATATGCGGGGAGTCCCTTGGGGTTCTGCAGGACGTCCAGGCAACTCGCAGCCTGCGCAGGTGAACTTTTCGCGAACTTGCCGAGGCGAATCTGTGACACCCGCTAGTTCGGACTCATAAGGTGGCCGTACTGAGGAAGTACGGCGGCGAGCCCTCGCGACCGACCGCCCGCGAAAAGCCCTGAGCGTTGACCGGGTAGTCCGTGCTCAAGCTCGGCACGATGTGAAGACCAAAGAAGCATCCTGAGGGACTTAGCTGACGCTAGGCCCTCGACTCCAAATTGCACGTCGCGAACAAACTTCCTTGTATGGAACCGCGGCCAAAACCATTGCCAGATCGGCGTCGGAACTCGGATGAGCAATCGAAACCTTCCCGGAAAGGCCACCACGACGGGAGACGGTCGCCTCATCGGACCGCGAAAACGACAAAATTGCGAGGCTTCGGGCCGAAGATAGGCGCCCAAAGGGAACGTGTGCCTACGGTGGTGGCCGCGAATTGACTCCGCAGCCCTGGAGCCAGTTGCCGAATGGAGAGTGCGGCATGTCGCGAAGCCCCACAAGTTGGAGGCTAACGCGCGCACGACGATATCGTGGTGGTTGCCCGGAGCGTATCAACTATGTGGCTATCATTGCATAGTCGATCCGAGTCGTTGGTCTCCGATACAAGTTCGGAAGGCTCCGGAATGAAGAAGCTTATTGTGGTCGAGACATGTGCCATGCCGCGCGAAGCAGAAGATGAGGGACGATGCACATAGTTATGATCACGAACGTGGTGGCCCCAGACAAACTCGGTGGCCTCGAACGATATGTGCGGGAACTCTCCGCGGAACTCGTTCGTCAAAAACATCGCGTGACAGTCATATCCAAACGTACGAATGATAGCCAATTGGCAACTGAGAATTTTTCAGACGGCGTCTCGGTAGTGCGGTATGACATGCCAAAGAAGACGGATCCTTTCTTTGCGTTGAAGTATCCCTTAGCCACGGCATTTGGTGTAAGTAGATCCCTCAAGAAAATAAAAGTGCAATCACAAGACTCCGTCGTTTTGCACGGGCACTTTCCACTTCCGATGCTAACTATGGCCCTTCTGGGGACACGGTACTTGTATACATGTCACGCGCCTGTTTACAAAGAAATCTTGGATGAACGACAGGCCAGCTATGCATTGCCAAAGGTTCTTCATCAAATTGTCGTGAAGAGTTTCAAACGCGTCGAGCGATTCGTGATGAAGCGAGCAGTTACGGTGATCACTTTGAGTGACTTTGTTGCCGGTGAGGTTGTTGAGATCGGAGCGAAAAAGTATGACGAAGTGCGAAGAATTTCTGGAGGACTAGATACGGAATGGTTCACTCCAGGGCCGAGAACCGCTCTCGATGGGCCAGAGCAGGAGAGGGGCGGTCCCCGTATTTTCACCGCGCGTCGCTTAGTTAAACGCACGGGCGTCGAGTCGCTCATTCGTTCCATGCCGGGTGTACTGGAGCTTGAACCGGGCGCTACCCTGGAAATCGCGGGAGATGGCTCCTTGAAGAAACAGCTCGAAGAAACGGTCGCTGAACTGGACTTGACGAATGCTGTCAAGTTCCTGGGTCGTATCAGTGAGGAAGAGTTGTTGGAATGCTATCGTTCGGCGGACATCGCGGTTACACCGACAAGGAATCTCGAAGGATTCGGACTTGCGACTGCAGAAGCGATGGCCACTGGCGTCGTCCCGTTGGTGACGCCGGTTGGTGCCAACCCGGAGCTCGTTTCGAAATTGTCACCTAACCTGGTCACTTCCGGCACGGAGCCTGAGCAATTAGCATCGGGCATAGTATCTCTGTGGCGGTCTCCTGAGTTGGCAAGTCTGAGAAGTCGAGTACGAGCAGCCGTACATCCAGAAATGGGTTGGCCAGTAGTGGCCGAGAAATATCGTCGTATCTATGAAGCGAGCCGGCCGTCGCTGTGAGGTGGTACACCGCTACCGAGATGCTCGCAATGACCTTGCCCTGTTTGTGACTTTCCCGTGAGCCCGACAATTCTGGTGCTGGTTGAAAGCTGGTTCGTTAGCGTTCGACTGGGCAGCAATCGAGCATGGAGCCTACTGACGCTATTGCTCCCCAATATGGGCAGCCCGCGCTTCATTGATGGAATGGTCCGGCACGACGTTAGGGCCGCTCGGTCGGGTGGCCCGAGAAGACCAGCGGTGCGGGCTTTGGGAGCCATGCTTGTGTCATGCATCGTCATTATTGCCGATCCGATAACCTCATTATTGTGGCTAGTGGCGGGTCTGGCCCGAGCTGTGATGGCAATCGTCTTGATTTCTAGAACCTCCCAGCCGACTGTCGCGAATTCGACACAGATACCAAGGGATAGGAAATTCGTTGCTGCGTATACTTCACGTTACTGAGTCGATGGGAAGCGGAGTGATGATCTCCCTCGCAGGCCTTGCTCGTGCGCAAGCAAAAGCTGGCCACGAGGTCTTTGTCTTACATACAAGGCGTCCAGATACACCGGCTGAGGAGACGCTTGCCGAGTTGTTCCCCGAACCTATTCGACGCAGCGAGATCTCCAGGGATGGTCGTCGAGCAAGTGGCTTTTTCGCCTTGACAATTGGTATATTCAAGGCCTTAACTCAACTGCGTCCCGATGCAATACACCTTCATTCATCTTACGCTGGTGTCTCCGGCCGACTCGTGGCTGGGGTTCTGGGAATGATCTCGCGTACAGTTTACAGTCCTCACGGATTTGCTTTCCTTAATTCGCGCTCGAGGCGGATAAGTGGGTTTGCATTATTGGTGGAAAAATTGCTCAATCGTCTTGGTGGCAAGCTGGCCCTTGTTTCAAACTCGGAAATGACTGCCGCTCGCTCGACATTTGATGCGCGGCGAACTTACGTATTGCAGAATCGAGTGGACATTAGCAAGCTGCCGAAACATCGACACAGAGTGGATGGCAGGTTAAGAGTCGGGACTGTTGGGCGAATCAGTCACTCAAAGGGTCCTTGGAAGTTTGCCGAGGTTGCACGCGAACTCGCTTACGATGCATCGTTCGTTTGGATTGGGGACGGCCCCCAAACTGACAAAGCAAACTGGCTTAGGGATTCGGGTGTCGAGGTGTCGGGCTGGCAAACGCCGGAAAATGCGATCAAGCTGGCGGCGGAACTCGACATATATGTTTCGACGGCGCTGTGGGAAGGTATGCCCCTGGCCGTCATGGAGGCACAGGCGCTCGGAATACCGTGTGTAGTTTCAAATATTGTTGGGAACGTTGACGTAGTTGAGCACGGAATAACGGGATACGTGTGCTCCGACCACCAAACGATTGTGATGGCCATCAAACGCCTGGTAGAAGACGAAGTTCTTCGGAAGTTCATGGGACGTGCTGCAGCAGAACGGGCGAAGATCGTTTTTGCACATGATTCACTTAGCGCAGACTCCATTGAGATATATCGCGCTTAGAGGGTTCCGAGAAAACCATGAATTTACGGATTGGACCGGGATCGTTGATATGTATTCAGTCAATCGAAATAGTTGAGGAATGAATGGGCATTTATCTAACAAAACGAATTGGTGTTGTCACCGTTACTTTCAACAGTGAAGATGTTATTCGAGATTTCCTTGAGAGCCTATGCGCCAATTTGAGTGGTATCGAATTGATCCTTTATGTCGTCGACAATAACTCCAAAGACGAAACAATGCGCATTATTAGTGACTACTCGGATCGAATCGAGATCCGGATTCAAGAAAATGCCGAAAATAGGGGTGTGGCGGCTGGTTGGGTCCCCGGGTAGGAGTCCAGTGTTTGTGTGAGTTTCGTGTCCGAGAATGGACGCAGGAGGAATTTCACGCATCATGGCACGCAGACACACCCCCGAGCAGGTCATCGCGAAGGTCCGGCAGGGGCAGAAAATGCTCAACGACGGACGCCCGATGGTCGAAGTCATCAAGGAACTCCAGATCACCGAGGCGACCTGGTACCGGTGGCTGAACCAGTACGGTTCCGAGAAGAACGCCGAGGCATCCAGGCGGACCAGGGAACTGGAGAAGGAGAACGCCCGGCTCAAGCGGCTGCTGGCTGAGAAGGAACTGGCCATCGACATCCTGAACGAGGTCGCGAAGGGAAAATTCTGAGCCCCGAACCGCGCCGCCGTGCCGTGCGCATGGCAGTGGAGAAGTTCGGGGCGTCCGAGCGCCTTGCCTGCAGAATTCTGGGCCAGAACCGGTCCGTGTTCCGCAAGAAGAAACCCGACATGGGATTCCAGGAGGCCCAGTTGCGGGCGGACCTGAGGGCCGTGGCCGTGAAGCATCCCGCGTGGGGCTGGCGGAAGGCCCGCTGGCACCTCCTGGCCCAGCCTGCATGGGACGGGGTGGCGCTGAACAGGAAGCGGGTCCGCCGACTCTGGCGTGACGAAGGCCTGGCCTGTAAACCCAGGGCACGGAAGAGGCGCAGGACCGGGCCCGGCGCCGGGGAACAGAAGCGCCTCACCGCCCAGTATCCGATGCACGTGGTCAGCTTCGACTTCCAGTCCGACGTGACCTCCTGCGGCCGGCACATACGGTTCTTCAATGTCATCGACGAATACACCCGCACCGCCCTGGCAGTCATTCCGCGCCGGTCCTTCAAGGCCTCCGACGTGGTCGCCGTGCTGGAGGACATCATCGCCGAGACCGGCACCGCACCGACCTACGTCCGCTGCGACAACGGACCTGAATTCACCGCCGCGGCACTGATTGACTGGTGCAACACCGCCGGGGTCGATACCGCGTTCATCGACCCCGGATCACCCTGGCAGAACGGCTTCATCGAATCCTTCAACGCCCAATTCAGAAGGGAACAACTCACAGGAGAAATCATGGACACCATGGCCGAGGCAAGGTATTTGGCCGAGGAATGGAAAGCTATCTACAATCATGAACGGCCCCACGGATCCCTGGACGGCATGACGCCGAAACGCTACTGGGAGAACTGGACGCAGAAAAATCAACTAGCTATCGCATAGACGCTGGACTGCCAACGGGGGCCCAACCACGGCCGGTAACAACCAAGGAACCTCGGCAGCTTTGGCTGATGGTGTGGATTGGATCTTGTTTCTCAATAATGACACAATAATTCCTGAGGACACTATAAGGCGATTGGTTCTTCTTGCGGAAACTGACTCTCTCTCTATCCTGACTCCATCGATAGAAGCGACTGAGCCTCCGAGAACGATCTGGTTTGATGGGGGTTCTATATACCCGAATCGTGGAATGAAGGTAGTGCATGATCGTATGGGCGATAGTTGCTCGACAATCGCGCCTGGCCTACGGACGACCGATTACGCATCGACTTGCTGTTTGTTAGTGAATCCACTTGTATTCGACCGCATTGGCGGCATGGATACTGACTTTTTTGTTTACTTTGACGATGTGGACTTTTCTATTCGCGCACGCGCGGCTGGTTTCCAGTATTGGTTGACCGGAGATCTAACCATCATCCATAAAGCAAGTAGCCTTACAGGTGGCTTTCTCGGATCCTTTACGCTCAGGTGGTTGACGCGGAACTGGGTTCTCACAAGTCGAAAGCACTTATCTCTTTTCGGAAAGCTCAAGGCCTTCACTTATATGCAAGCGTGGATGTTGGCTCGTCTCTTAGTCGGCCGTGACAAGGCAAGCCATTATGTCAAGCGACAGAAGGCTTTCTTTGAGGGCATGGTAGCCCCCGTCTCAGATGATGGTTCGTGGCTATCCAACTCAGAGCTGATCTCTGAAAGTAGTCCGATTGGAAGAATAGTGCGGAAGGAAGCGGCCAGAAATGTCACTTAGCGACTGGGCCTGGAAGGTCATTTCGGTAGCCTATTATCGTAATGTCTTTGGCTCCTTGGGGAGACGGAGCTGGATTAGGAAGCCGATGGCCTTGATTAATCCCAGGCAAGTAGAGATAGGGAATAACTGTTTCATACGTGATGGAGCGCGGTTCGAAGTAGTAAACCGCCCGAATCAGAAGCCGGGGTCTCTTCGAATAGGGAACAATGTAACGATAGAGCAGAACGTCCACATTATAGCCTGCGACTCAGTCGTCATCGAAGACGAGGTTTGCATCACGCCCAGATGCACAATTGTAGACGCCACTCACCCGGTTGGAACCTCGAATAGTGGAAATCGCGGCCGTATTTTGTCGGACGAACCGACGTTCGTAAAAATCTCCAGGAGAGTATTTCTGGGGGCTAATGTTGTGATCTTGCCCAATGTGACAATTGGTGAGAACAGCATAATTGGTGCTGGGTCGGTGGTTTCTCATGACATTCCACCTAACTGCGTTGCCGCGGGATCGCCAGCGAAGGTTATTCGAGTATTTGATGGTGACGGTCTTTCGTTGAGGAATTCGATTTAGTTGGGTTCCGAAGCCGGTCCCGTGATTTCAGGCCAGGAGCATCGCGTTGCCACACTAGCGTCCAATTCCGGCGCGAATGTCCTACGTTCAGTTGCTAGTAGCCTCCTTACGGTTGCTTTGCCGTTTTTGTTGGCGCGTTTGCTCTCGGCGCAGGCATACTCGGCTTGGGTACTGCTATTTGGTATGGCCGCATACGTCATTTACTTTGACTTGGGACTTCAGCCGGTCGTGCAATCCATGGTTGCTCGCTTTGTCGGTACGAATGACCGGGAGTCCACGCGCGATGTGGTCGGAGCAGCACTTCGACTGATGGGACTCGTCGTGATCTGCTGCCTGCCGGTGGCCTGTATTGTGTCGGCAGCCATAAAGTCTTTCTTTCCAGGATTGCCGGACGGTGTTCTCGTTGATTTTCAGATTGCTTTCGTTGTTACGGTTTGCGGTCAGCTCGCGATCCTTATTTCCAACGTTGTTATGGCCTATCACGCCGGAAAGCAGCAGCTGGTTAAACCGTCTTTTCTAGTTGGAGCGTCACGACTGGGGGCGCTTTTGGGAGCCGCCGCCGCAGCTGCTTTTACGAATAATCTAACGGTCACCTCGATCGCTTTGACCCTCCCGCTGCTCATAGGCTTGGGAATTTTGATTTGGCGCCTCCGGGGGAACTTGGCAGAATATCGCGGGAGTCTTCGGGAACCGATGATCGTTCGATATCTCGGATAGGCATCCGAGTCCTACTTGCTTACTCCGGGCCCCTTGTCCTGTGGAATATCTGCATGCTTTTTGTTAACGGTGCTGGCGTTGTGCTTGTGGCGAGACTCGACTACGGTTCTGTTTCCGCGTATGGCGTGGCGAGCATGTTTGTTGCGGTCGTCATTGGACTCGAGAATGCATTTGTTGGGCCGCTTCTTTCCGAGTTTGGAAGGCGTAGCGCCGCTGGAATTGCGGACCCTCGTGACCTGCATGTGTCTTCAACAATCAACGGCGTATTTCTTGTAGCTGTTGGCACGCTGGTTTTGATTGCATTTCCCGCGATCAAGTTGATTTTTCCGGAGCATGTTCGTGAAAGTCTTGGATTCGGTGTGCTTGCTGCAATGATTTTAGGAAATCAGCTTAGGCTGAGCATGACTCCTTTGGCCATGTACTTTATCGCTACCCAGAAGCATAGACGGATAATCCTTCCTCCGATTGTAGAAGCTGCTTCTACGGTTGTGTTTGGAATTCTTCTTGGGCTATTGTTTGGCTTACCTGGCGTCGTGGGCGGAGCCGTTCTTGGTTCCATCGTTGGTGTTGGCCTGAGCCTTACTTGGTCCGTGAGCCTGGCTCGTTTGGAGAACATTGATAGGCGGGATCTAGTACTGAGTGCCATTGTTAAGCCTCTTCTTTGCTTCAGCCCGACGATTGTCGCATCCACACTTGTAGGCTATGACCTTGTGCACCCGGTTTGGTTGTCAGCACTCGTGACCTTGGGTTCTGTACCGATGAGCCTCTTCTTGGTCTGGTTCGTGGCATTCGGAGAACCCGAGAAACGGCTGTTTTCGTCGTTGCTTTGGCATTTGTTTAGACAACGTGGGCCGACCCGAATCAGGTAGTTTCATTTTGGGCGGAGTAGAGCGACGCAAATACCCACCTCGGACCTGACTTGGCTCATTTGCTTAGACCTGACTTGGCTCACGCGTCGTTAATTCGGCTCATCGCATTTGAGGGTGTAATCGGGGTAGGCGCGTCGGTGGCCGGTTAGACCTGACTTCGGTCATTCGGTTTAGTGGCTTCGTGGTTGACGGTGAATCGGGTTCCGTGTCTTGAAAGCTGAAGGGCTCGTAGCCCTGCTGTGATGGATGTTCTCTACGCATTCATCGAAGCCAGGAGCTACGAGCCTTGATCGAGCCTACTGCCCAGCGCCCGGACGCTTTCACCGTCATTTTCAATCTGCCCGACTACCGTGTCATCGGGACCGAAGTCCTTGCCTTCGGGCAGCGGCGGGTCCGCGTCGAAGCCACCGCCGAGGCCGGCTGTCCGTCCTGCGGCGTCATCAGCACCCGCGTGCATTCACGTACTTCGACCGGCCCGGCACCAGCAACGGACCCACAGAAGCACTCAATGGCCGGCTCGAACACCTCCGCGGCTCAGCCCTCGGCTTTCGGAACCTTGCCAACTACATTGCCGGCTCTTCGCATTTAGGCATGGTTGGGTTGCTTGATTCGGTAGGGGCAGTGACCGTCGGCAGCGAGTAGGCATCTGAGTCTGTAGTTGGTGAAGTTGCGGAAGCCGCGGGCTATTCTGCGGGTGGTTTCGATGACGCCGTTGATCGCTTCGGTGGGTCCGTTGGAAGCGCCGCGGGTGTCGAAGTAGGCCAGGATCGCGGCCTTCCATTGTTTGAGTGTCCGGCCCAGTCGTGAGACCTCGGGGATCGGGCAGGACGGGAACGAGGAGATCACCTCGTTGACGAGTTCCCTGCCCCGCTCCGGCCTGGCGTGGTAGATGTTTCGGAGCTTCTGGTAGCACTGCCAGGCCAAGGTGACTTCGTGGTCCGGGTCCCCGAGGGTGAATCTCGCGTCGAGCCGGGCGGATTGCTTATCGGTGAGGTGTTCGGCCCCGATCTGCAGGGTCCGGCGGATCCCGTAGAGCGGGTCGCCCTTGCGGCCGCGGTGCCCGAGGGTCTCCCGCTGCACGCGGCGGCGGACCTCATCGACCATGGCTGATCCCAGTTTCACGACATGGAACCCGTCCAGCATCGTGATGGCCTCGGGCAGTACGTCTCGGATCGCGTTCGCGTAGCCGCGGAACGGATCCAGCGCTGCCGTCTTGATCCCGGCGGTGAATTCCTCGCCGCGGGCTTTGAGCCAGTCCGCGTAGGCCTTCCCGGACCGGCCCGGGACGAGGTCCAGCAACCTGGCGTGCACCACGCCGTTCCCGTCGCGGGTGTGGTCCACGATTCCCGTGACCATCCCGGATCCGGGCGGGCCGGTATGGGACCAGACATGCTCATCGACTCCGAGCGCGTTCACCCCGGCCAGCCTGCCGGTCGCTGCGATCCGCCGGGCAGCCTCTGCGTTGATGGCGTCCCAAGGCGTGTGCCAGGAGACGCCGAGCTGGTGGGCCAGGGCGGAGACGGAGGTGTCGAAACGCTGCAGGCCGTCGGTCGCCCACGCAACGGCCCTGCCAGTGAGTTTTGCCCGGGGCCCGGCCAACTCATGCTCTTCGGTGAAGGTGGTCCTGGGGAGTCAGGGCCCGGGCATCGCCAGACACGTTTGGCCCACAGCAGCCGCACCGGCCGCCCGAAACACGGGGTGTCATGGAGCCGGACCTGCCGGCGGCCGTGCCCGACCGCGACGACACCGCAGTCCGGACAACCGCTAACGGTTTCGGCTGTCTCGACGTGCAGAACCAGGCCGGTCCCGGCCGCGGTGACAGAGCAGACGTGGATGCCGTCGACACCAAGAAGCGCGTCGGCCCGCTCGCACCAGCGACCACCCGGGCAGGAAGTAGCATTGGGCATATCAGGGTCTCTTTTTTATTTGGAAGCTTGGTCGCTACCAATTCAAAGAGGCCCTGACCCCTCTTCTCCCGCACCACGCCGCAGCGGCATCCGGACACGCTCCTGCCCTCGGCGTCAGACGGCCCTAACCACGCTCATCTGCGAAGGGCCACATTGCCGGATCACCCCTTGAGACCGGCGGATTCAGACGAAAGGCTACACCCTCAAATGCGATGAGCCATTTTTACCGCTTTCTTCAGCGAGAGAGACTATTCAACCAGACCCTTATTGGCGAGTTCCTTCAGTGCTTGATCCCATGCTGAGGAATCGGCCCCGTTAGAACTCCAGGAAGTTTTGATGAATTGCGTAATGGCCTCTTTAGTTGACCAAGCTGGCAGCGGCGCCCCGATTTCCTTCAACCGTCGCAAGTCAGCGCAAGCGTGATCGATGTCGCCGGCACGCTTGATGGGTGTGTGCACAATCCCCACGTCAGTTCCGGGCGCTGCGTCGATGGCATACTGTGCCAGTTGGTCCAAACTTGTCCGGACTCCTGTTCCGCAGTTTAACACTCGGGCGGGCTCCCCGACGGCCGAAGGGTTCTCCAGGCACCACGCCACCAGCGCCGCCAGATCCTCGACGTGAACGAAATCACGCGTTTGGGACCCATCTCCGTAAATGGACAGTTCGCGGCCTTCTTTCAGCCGGGCAAGAAATGCCGCAAGTACACCGGTGTACGGATTGTGGAGCGCTTGGCCTTGGCCAATTACGTTCTGCGGTCGAATAATTGTGGCGCTTACTCGGCCGTAAACGATTCTTTCCAGAGCCGTTTCGCCTGCCGATTTGGTCTCTCCGTAAACGGACACCGGTCCGTGAGGGTCCTCCTCGTTGGACGGTAGCAGACGTCCGGATGGTCCGCCATCTAGACCCCTTGGTAGCACCTCACCAGCTTCCAAGAGACGCCCTTCACCATACACAGCCCGTGAGCTCATTGTGACAATGGGAACCATCCAGTTTGCCGCAGTGGTTGCCGCAAGCTGAGTGCCGCCTACGTTGACCCGACGGTAGTGATCCTGCTCGTACATAGACTGCGAAGTACCGGTTTCAGCCGCCAGGTGAACGATAGCCTCGTGCGGGGGTACGGACTCCCAAGCGTCCGACTCAGAGACGTCCCTGTTTAATACGACGCCCGGAAAACGTTCAGCCGAGTGTTCCGGATTTTGATGCACCTGAGTGTCCAGCGAATCCATCGCCGTCACTTCGTGCCCCTTTGTGACGAGCAGCCTAGCCAGATGCTGACCAATAAAGCCAGCCCCGCCGGTAATCAGAATTTTCATTTGTTCCCCCAATATCACTGGTCGTTGGGCACCAAAGCCCCTTGTTGGACTCGTGCTGTTGCCACCCAAACGAGCGATCCGCGAGGCGAGGCGTGTCTGTCTGAGGGCCAAAAGAACGCCCATTTGTCACCCACTCTAGCGGGATCTGAATGTAGGCACGGTACGGTGGATCGGGGAGAAATCACTTGGTCACCTAGGATCTGAGGGCTCGGGGGGCTGTTGAGGTGATGCGCATTCGACGTTCCCTGTGTAAACCTAGGTTTGTGCAGCCGGATGTCGCCATTTTGATCCCAAATCTGTGAGAATACGGTGTCGGATACGCAACAGGAGCCCAGATGTCATCGCGCGACGGTTTGTCAATAGAGGCAATGCGGCCCCTCCCGCGGCAGCTCCCACGCGACATGGAGCACTAAATGACCTTAACAGTTGAGAGTTTCTCGTTGGCTCCCCACAAGACAATTGCGATTTGACATCGATTCCGCGCTATCGAAGACCTGTTCATGAATCCCAGTACCTGAGCGCGCGGCTTCTATAAGGTCTGTTTTGGCCCGTGAGCGGTCAGAGTTTGTCTCCGAAAGTGTATCGAGGCTGATAGGAGCTGAGAAGTTGCTGCCGATGACGCCCGCATACGGGTGAAGACAATGGTTTTTAGTAGTCAAATCGCGCCGCATGAACTTCCCTACCGTGTATCCAAATCCTCGAACACCAGGAACGTCTGCGTGTCCTGCACGCCCGGCATTGACTGCAACTGGTCGAAGATGACCCGGCGCAGATGGATATTGTCGGTGGCGCGGACCAGGAGGATCACGTCGAAGTCGCCGCCCACCAGCGCAATGTGCTGCACCTCCGGAATGAGCCGAAGCTCTTCCCGAAGCTCGCGCCACGAGTGCTGCTGCACCTTGAGCGTGACGTAGGCGGATGACTTCAAACCGGCCTTGATGGGGTCCACCAGCGCAGTGAACTTGGTGAGCACACCCTCGCCCGTCAGCCGGGAAATTCTCGAGTACGCGTGCGCCCTGCTGATGTGGACGTTCTCCGCCACTTGGGTGACTGACATCCTTCCGTCCCGGGTCAGCTCGGCAATGATGTCCCTGTCCACCTGGTCCAGGGGGACTTCTGCCTGATCTGCTTCGACCTCGGCCATCGCATCTCCAATTCGTCCACAAGGTGAGCCCGTTACCCAGCTCACATTTGCAATTTGTCTTCCAGACTAGACGTTTCCAGCAAGCTTTTCCATGATTCTGGCTAGAGCTGGATACGAAACTTCTCTAGGGAACATACTGGTGACAAATAGTGGATACAGAAGGACGGACCAATGACGATCTCCGCGGACCATGAGGCCCAGGGTCTGGCTGACGCTCGGCCGGACGACTCCGAAGTAAACGATCAAGCTTCCGAAGTGCGGCGCAAGTTCGGAATCAGTGTGGAAGACTACATGCTGCCTGCCCGCCATCAGATCCAGATGGTGGACCCGTCCGGCAAGCTCAAGCCCGAAGCTGAGCAGGGCACCGAGCCCGGCCACGAATATCCCATCCCCGGCGACGCCGAACTCATGGCGGCGTACGAACAACTCGTCGTCGGGCGCCGTGTCAATGACCAGAACTCCGCCCTCGTCCGGCAAGGCCGCATGGCCGTGTACCCGTCTAGCCACGGCCAGGAAGCATGCCAGGTGGCTGCCGCGCTGTGCCTTCGCGAAGGCGACTGGCTGTTCCCCACCTACCGTGACGCCGTCGCCGTCATGTCCCGGGGTGTAGACCCCGTGGAGACCATGACCATCTTCCGTGGTGACTGGCACAGCGGCTACGATCCCGCCAAGCACAAGGTAGGCATCCAGTGCACCCCGCTGACTACTCAGCTGCTGCATGGCGTCGGGGTTGCCCATGCCGCCAAACTTCGCGGCGAGGACACCGTGGTATTGGCAATGTGCGGCGATGGTGCCACCAGCGAAGGAGACTTCCACGAAGCACTCAACTTCGCAGCTGTTTTCCACCTGCCGGTGATCTTCTTCGTGCAGAACAACAAGTACGCCATCTCGGTGCCCCTGAGCCACCAGTCAGTGGCGCCCTCACTGGCCCACAAGGCCGTCGGCTATGGAATGGCCGGTGAACGCGTGGACGGCAACGACCTCGTCGCGCTGCTCGCCGTCCTGGACCGCGCAGTGAAGCTTGCTCGCGAAGGCTCCGGCCCACTCCTGATCGAGGCCCACACCTACCGCATGCAGGCCCACACGAACGCTGACGACGCCACCCGCTACCGGAAGGACAGCGAAGTGGCCGAATGGACGGCCAAGGATCCCATCAGCCGCATGACGTCGTATCTCACCGGCCGTGGACTGCTCGATGACGACGGTTCCACCCGGATAGCAGCAAAGGCCGAGGCGGTTGCCGCGCAGCTTCGCGATGGCCTGGGGGAGGACGTCCCGGTAGATCCGCAGAACCTGTTCCGTTACGTCTTCTCCACCCCCACTCCGCAGTTGAGGGAGCAGTCCGCCCTGCTCGCCGATGAACTCGCCCGTGAGGCATCCAGCCAGAAGGAGGCAGGCAAATGAGCCCCGCCGTCACCACATCCTCTGAAGCCACCGAGCGCGCAGCCACGGGCGACGTTAGCTCCGCCACGGCCAGCGCGGCAGCCAGCGCAGCGGCAGTTGCCGAAGCTTCCGGTCCCCAGACCATCACCATGGCCAAGGCGCTCAACACCGCGATGGCGGACGCCATGGAGGCCGATTCTTCCGTTCTGGTGTTCGGTGAAGACGTGGGCCGCCTGGGCGGCGTCTTCCGGATCACCGATGGCCTCATGGCGACCTTCGGAGAACAGCGTTGCTTTGACACCCCGCTTGCTGAGTCCGGCATCGTCGGCATGGCCGTGGGTATGGCCATGAATGGAATGCGTCCCGTGATCGAGATGCAGTTTGATGCCTTCGCCTACCCGGCCTTCGAGCAGATCGTCAGCCACGTGGCCAAGATGCACAACCGCACCAAGGGCGCCGTGAAGCTGCCCATGGTTATCCGCGTCCCTTATGCCGGCGGGATCGGCGGCGTGGAGCACCACTGCGACTCGTCCGAGTCTTACTACGCGCACACTGCCGGCCTGAAGGTTTACACCCCGGCCACCGTAGCTGACGGCTACCGCATGCTCCGCGAGGCCATCGATTCCGACGATCCCGTGATGTTCATGGAACCCAAGAAGCTCTACTGGTCCAAAGACCAAGTTGATCTGGGCGCGCTGCGCGCCGAACACGCCGCGAACGCTTCGGTGGGATCCAGCAGCGAGGGACGGGCCGCCGTCGCGCGCCCCGGCACCGATGCGACGCTCATCGCCTACGGCCCCTCTGTCCCGACGGCGCTCGCCGCCGCGGCTGCGGCCGCTGAAGAGGGCCGTTCGCTTGAAGTGATCGATGTCCGCTCGATCGTGCCTTTCGACGACGAGACCGTGTGCGCTTCTGTGCGGAAGACCGGCCGCGCCGTCGTGATCGCTGAAGCCCACGGATTCGCCTCGGTGTCCTCCGAAATCGTGGCCCGCGTGCAGGAACGCTGCTTCCACTACTTGGCCGCGCCCATCCGCCGGGTGACCGGCTTCGACGTCCCGTACCCGGCTCCGAAGCTGGAGCACTACTACTTGCCGAGCGTCGACCGCATCCTCGACGCCGTTGACGATCTTCAATGGGAGAACTGACCATGAGCTCAGAAATGCAGGTGTTCCTGCTTCCGGACCTGGGGGAGGGCCTCACCGAGGCCGAACTCGTGAACTGGCTTGTTGCCGTGGGCGACGAGATCCGCGTGGACCAGCCGATCGCCGAGGTGGAGACCGCCAAGTCCATGGTGGAGGTGCCCTCGCCGTACGCGGGCATTGTCGCCGTGCTGCACGGTGAAGCCGGCCAAACGCTCGACGTCGGGAAGCCGCTGATCTCGGTGGCTCCCATTGGTGCTTCGGTTGCCGCTGAGCCCGCGGAAGAGGCCGCTCCCGCCGAGGTTGTTTCCGAGGCGCCCGCTGCGTCCGCAGCTGCCGAGGCGTACCGGACCGAGGAGAAGGCCGGATCCGGGAACGTGCTCATTGGCTATGGCACGTCCGGCGGTGGCGAGGCACGGCGTACGCGGCCACGGAAGGCCCCGGCCTCTGCGGTTGCTGGGACCCCGGCCCCCGAGTTCGGGGAACTCTCGTTGTCCCGTTCGCGGATTCCAGGGAAGCTCTCTGCCGTGATTTCCCCATTGGTGCGGAAGATGGCCCGGGACCATGGGGTCTCGCTGGACGCCGTTCCAGGCTCGGGAGAGAGCGGGCTCATCCTGCGCCGGGACGTCGAGGCACTCATTGGTTCGGTCCCGCGTGAGACCGCGCCCGCGGAGGTACCGGCTCTGAAGGTTCCGGCCGCGGCGGAGCCGTCCGCCGGGCTCCAGGATGCCCGCACGGGTTTGTCCATCGCCTCGCGTACGCCGGTTCGCGGAGTGAGGAAAGCTGTTGCTGCGAACATGACTCGCAGCCGCTCCGAGATTCCTGAAGCGACTGTCTGGGTGGATGTCGACGCTACTGCGCTGCTGGAGATGCGGGGAGAACTCAAGAAGCGTGATCCGCACGGCGCTCCCGGGCTGCTTGCGTTCATCGCCCGTTTTGTCACAGCCGGGCTAAAAAAATTCCCGCAGCTGAACACCCGGATCGTCACCGCTGAAGACGCGGCCGGCGGTGAGATGCAGGAGATCATCGCTTTCGACGGCATCAACCTTGGCTTCGCTGCCCAGACGGACCGCGGACTGGTGGTTCCCTCAGTGCGCAACGCCCACCTGCTGAGCGCCCGCGAGCTCGACACCGAGATCCGCAGACTCACCGCCGTGGCGCGCGACGGCAAGGCAACACCGACGGAGTTGGCCAGCGGCACTTTCACTCTGAACAACTACGGGGTATTCGGCGTCGACGGATCCGCGGCGATCATCAACTATCCCGAAGTAGCGATGCTTGGGGTGGGCCGCATCATCGACAAGCCCTGGGTGGTGGACGGCCAGCTGGCTGTCCGCAAAGTGACTGAGCTGACGTTGGCGTTCGATCATAGGGTTTGTGACGGGGAGACTGCTGCAGGGTTCCTTCGGTATGTTGCGGATGCGATCGAGAACCCGGGGGCGGTGCTGGCGGATCTCTGATAAATAGTTCCGGTTGTCAAGAGGCCTTGGAAGGGCGCGCAGCAGCTTCGAGGACGCCGCGACCACCCAATTGATGCCCGCGGCCCGCAGATAACGGGCCAGGACGAAGCCAGTGGGTCCAGATTCGTAGGCGGCCTTGACGTCCGGGGCGAACCGGCGGATCCACTCCAGCACCATGGCCGGATCAGCGCATATGGTGTGGGCGCTGACCTCTCCGGTGGCCGGGTTCAGGGCATGGCCCACGACGTTGACCGCGTGAATATCCAGACCAATGAAAGTATGCTCGAACATAGCGTGCACCACGAGGCGTTTGTCGTTCGAATCGGGGTGTGAGACCGCGATCTGCTGGCACTCGTGGGTGTTGGTTGAAGCTGACGGCAGCTGAGCCCATGAATCGGTGGGTGAGGTGGGAGCAGCCGTGACATAGCCGGAACGGTTCGATATTCCTTGGCGGACTGTCTCTGGTGAGCGAGGCGGGAAGGTATACGCAAGGAACCGGTGTTGTTACGCCTCTTTATTGAGCGCCTGCTCAAATCAAGGAAATATGGGCAGGTTGGCGGTGCGTAACCGCCAGCCCTTTTTTGGGCTGGTCGGGGAACCCCTTGGTCCGGTTTGCTGTGCTGGGGCCAGGAGATCACGGTGAAGGTCTACGGCGTAGCCGTGATGATTCCGCAGGGGTAGAGCTGGGCGCCTAACTCGCCGATCGAACGCAAGTGAACGTGGGAACCGGACACGTCCGCTCCCGCCCTTCTTCATTGTTGAAGGCAAGATAGGTGCATTGCCCGCCGAAAGGCGCGTCGGGGACAGAGCCGCGGTAGTAGTCCGAGGACGGGAAAGCCGGGCCACATGGCGAAGGGCGGCAGTGCGTTAGGTAGACGGAGTTGCTGCAATGGTTGGAGGTTCATTGGTGAATACCAGTGAGGACACCGGCGCCCGGATGGAATCGGCGCGGGTGGAAGTAGAACGGATGCAGACGAAACTACATCGGTGGGCCAAGGATGATCTTGGCAAGAGGCTCGATGATCTGTTCAACCTTGTCTGTGACCCCGATTTTTTGCTGGTGGCGTGGGAACACGTGGCTAGTAATCGTGGTGCGCCGACGCCCAAATAGATCAGGTAAAGAAAGAAGCCATCAATTTCTGGGTGGGGGCTGAGGAATTTGTGGTGTACATCCGGGTGCTGTTCCGGCCACAACCGGTGCGGCGGGTGGAAATCACGAAAGCCAGCGGAAGACCAGGCAACTGGGCATTCCCACGCTAGCTGACCGCGTGGTGCAGGCTTCGCTGAAGCTGGCTTTGGAACCGATCTTCGAAGCGGATTTTCATCGGTCGTCGTATGGGTTTCGGCCGAATCGGCGGGCTCAGGATGCTATCGCTGAGATTCACCACATGATCTCTCGGGGTTACACGACGGTGCCGGAGGCCGACATCAAGGCGTGTTTTGATCGTATCGATCACACCGCGCTGGCGGTCCAAGTGCGCCGGGGGGTCGGCGATAGGAAAGTGCTGGCTCTGGTCAAGGCATTCCTCAAAGCTGGGATCATGACTCGTGACGGGCAACTGATGGGGTCCAAGACCGGCAGACCTCAAGGCGGGATTCTCTCCCCCGCTGCTGGCCAACATTGCCCTTAACGTTCTGGATGAGTATGCCGCCAGGGCATGGAAGGAATGCATGGGTACCAGCCGCCAGCGGCAGCAACTGATTCGTGAAGGTGGCGCCCCATGAAAACCCTCCGGCTACGCAGACGACTTTGTTTGCGTCATCAGGGGGAACAAGGCCCTTGCGGTGCCTCTGAAAGCGGATGTCGGGGAAGTTCTGGCCCCGCTGGGAGGTGGAGTTCTCGGAAGAGAAACAGGGGTGGTGACGATCGATGAGGATTCGATTTCCTCGGATTCATATTCAACGCCGCCGCAACCGAGGGACGAACAAGTCCTTTGTCTATACGGTTTCGTCGAAGAAATCGGCCGCTTCGGTGCGGTCAAAGATCGCCCAAGCCTGCGACAGATCAACCCTGCACTGGGACTTTGGGGATCTGCTCAAAAGGCTCAACCAAATCTTGGCAGGGTGGGCAAACTATTTCCGGCACGGTGTCTCAAAAAGACAGGTTCTGCATTCACGGATGGCAATACGCGACGGCAACGATCCTCTACACCGAGGCCTCCACTGTCACGGTCAAACGATACCGCTACCGAGGCGCAAACATCCCGAACCCATTGAAACCAACAGCCCATCAACCTCAGTTTCGCCACCGGGCGATGATGCTTGGAGAGCCAGATGCGGTGAGAGTGGCACGTCCGGTTCGGAGGGCAGCCCACGTCGAAACCCAGCCCGGCAACGGGACAACGGGCGCGCCGTGGCTGACCTTATCGGGGCCTCCCAAACCTCACATGTGGCACCATCATTGCACTCCCGAGGAGCCGTCAGGCCAAGGGAGCCGCCAATGGCAACCCACGGCCCGCCCTGGCGATAATGGTCGCCCCTGCGGGAAGGATCCGACCTCGCTTCGTATCGTCTAAACCACGGATTTGTGTTGCCTGCCCCCGTGTGGCTAGTTGTCGATCGACGCGTTCGACTGAAACTGGATTCTTTCGGCGGAATCCGAGAAAGATGGGATAAAGCGTCTTAATCGTTTTTCGATGCCCCTAGAATAGGAATCGCAGGTGTCTGGCGCGGTCTTCTGGGACCATTGTCGCGAAACTGCAGCTACGCACTTAGGGGGAGCAAAGCACATGGGGACGCGTTTAGCAATTTCCGCAAGCCAAGGTCGATATATTGCATTGGACGGATTACGGGGTTTGGCGGCCGTAGTAGTGCTCGTCAACCACGCACTAGTTGTGTCTCCTGCGTTTGCAGGTTCGCTACGAGATGGAACTGGGTATGACGGTTCACCATGGGTGTGGTTGCTGACTTACACGCCCCTCCACGTCGTCTGGGGCGGAGCTGAGGCCGTCTATGTCTTCTTCCTCCTCTCCGGCTTCGTCCTTACACTTCCTCTCCTTCGACACGGCCAGCCGAGTTGGATATCTTACTATCCAAAACGTATTTTGCGTCTCTATTTGCCGGTGTGGGCATCCCTAATCTTCGCCTTCGGCACAACCCTTCTTGTGCCGCGCATCGCCAACGCCGATCAGAGCTGGTGGATCAACGAGCACGATCAACCACAAAAATTTTTACGCGAAGCAATTTTCCCAACGGGTGGTGGGTGGCTGAACTCGCCTCTTTGGTCGCTGGGCTGGGAGATACTCTTCTCCCTGCTTTTGCCTCTCTACCTATACTTGTTTTTTCGGATTCAGCGGTTCTGGCTCGGGGGTGTTGCAGGCCTGCTAGTCATTATCGGTGTGGGCTCAACGATGGGGATCGGGGCTCTGGAGTACCTGCCGATGTTCGCCATAGGTGTACTGATGGCGATTCGCAAGGAATCGTTGAAGACGTTTGTCCGTACGCTCGGGGGATGGTCGTGGAGTGGGCTGCTAACAATTGCCCTTCTGCTGTTGACTTCACACTGGACGTTCGCGCCGGTAGCAGGGTCCGCCGTTCTCGCTACGGCCGGCGGGGCGATTCTGATTTTCCTCTTTCTTCATAACGGGTCAGCCATTCGCTTGGGGTCCTGGGGGCCCGTCAAGTGGGCCGGGACCAGGTCCTTTAGCTTGTATCTTGTGCATGAACCGATAGTGGTGTCGGTGGCCATCGGGTGTCATCTGACGAACCCGGCGCTGGTTCTCGTTATTGCCCTCCCGGCGGCTCTCCTCGTCGCCGAGGTGTTTTTCCGCCTTGTGGAGGAGCCCAGCCGCAAGCTGGCAAGCAGAACAGCTCGGCTTTTCGACAAAAAACTCAGAGACCGGACGCAAATCAAGTCGATGGTTTAGGCCCGAACCCCCGGTGCCATAGGATCGTACAGTGACTGCACTGGGGATATTTTTTGCGCTGATCTACGTTTTCGGCATGATCAAGGGCCAACGCGCGTTACTCATTGGAGTGGCATGCGCCGTCCCGTTCAACGATTCGGCGATGATCGTAGCTGGGGATGTGACCGTGACACCGTTCTACGTTGGTCTTGTCCTATATCTGATAATCACAATTATCGGACAGCGCAAGGCCGCTTTTACCGGGCCGGGTCGCAATCCTTCACGACTGCTGATACCTCTCTTCGTCTATGGGCTTTTCATAACGATTTTCGGCCCAAGGCTGTTCGAGGGGATGGCTGTAATTGCTTCAGGGATGGGTTTGGATGAGCAAGTTGGCCACTTGTCTTCGCTCGCGCCGTCCCTGTCCAATTTCGCACAGATCGCATATTTGGGTCTGGCGCTAATTTTTGTCGGTTTCAACGAACGCCGATCATTCCTAGGACCCGCGTTTCTGCTCACCGCTTTTACGGTCGGAACGTTGGTCGCCTTCGCCGCGTTTGTGGTTCAAAAAGTAGGGATAGTCTGGCCCCAACTATTTTTTGACAACTCGCCGCGCGGGTTTTATGCCATCGAACCCTTGCGCCTTCGTGGCCAGTTTTCCGAACCGTCGCATCTGGGAGCATTCGCCCTTGCAGCATGCATTTACTTTATCATTTGCCTGTTCCGCGCCCGGCTGTCAATCCCCTGGCTGGGCTACCTGCTTATGACAGGAGTCAGCATCGTTGTTTTCACGGCGTCCAGTTCGGGAACTGGAATTGTTGGGGGAATCATTGCAGCTGCTGTAATGGCAGTTATGGGGATGGTTCGAATTGCAAAACCAGGCACGAAGCTGAGGCCCTCAGTAGTGATTGCGTCGCTATTCCTCCTATCGGGAGGTGTTTTCGCGATTCCGGGGCTCGCGTCCGCCTTGTGGGCAGTGATCATAGATAAGCAGGGCGGCGGGTCTTTCGTCAACCGTGGCCTGGCGGATGAAATCGCCTACGGCATCCTCTGGACCTCGGATAGTTTGGGCATCGGTCTAGGTAGTAATCGATCTTCTTCATTATGGACCATGCTGCTGAGCACCATCGGGATTGTTGGTACGTCGTTGTTTGTGGCCGTGGTCTTGGTCTGTTTCCGGCGCAGCTTCGGCCTCCCGGAAAGGTTGCCCGCCGCACTGTCGCTGGTGGGTTTTGTGTCAGCCGCGTTTGTGTCTTTCGCCGACTTTGCCTCACCTATAATGTGGTCGTTGATTTGCTTTTGCTTCGCGGCAAGATCGCCGATACCGGAAACGGATCTCTCGAGTACAGCTCCGGGACCGCTGGCGTCCGCGAAGCTCGTCTTTCCCTCTGGTCGATCCGCCGAGCTAAACCGCGTTTCAGAGCCTTCTGTGGGGCCTTGACGATCAGATCATTTATCGCTGGCGCCCAGCGACGGGGTCTGCCGCGTGAGATTTCGGCTAATTGAGGCGAACAATAGCTCGCTTCAAGCCGTCGCATGAGCGGGGAGAATAATCCTAAAGTGTCTTCAGCTCGAGCGGCATAGGACAAAATAGGACAAGAGCGTTTAACCGGCTCTTCGCATTTAGGCATGGTTGGGTTGCTTGATTCGGTAGGGGCAGTGACCGTCGGCAGCGAGTAGGCATCTGAGTCTGTAGTTGGTGAAGTTGCGGAAGCCGCGGGCTATTCTGCGGGTGGTTTCGATGACGCCGTTGATCGCTTCGGTGGGTCCGTTGGAAGCGCCGCGGGTGTCGAAGTAGGCCAGGATCGCGGCCTTCCATTGTTTGAGTGTCCGGCCCAGTCGTGAGACCTCGGGGATCGGGCAGGACGGGAACGAGGAGATCACCTCGTTGACGAGTTCCCTGCCCCGCTCCGGCCTGGCGTGGTAGATGTTTCGGAGCTTCTGGTAGCACTGCCAGGCCAGGGTGACTTCGTGGTCCGGGTCCCCGAGGGTGAGTTTCGCGTCGAGCCGGGCGGATTGCTTATCGGTGAGGTGTTCGGCGCCGATCTGCAGGGTCCGGCGGATCCCGTAGAGCGGGTCGCCCTTGCGGCCGCGGTGCCCGAGGGTCTCCCGCTGCACGCGGCGGCGGACCTCATCGACCATGGCTGATCCCAGTTTCACGACATGGAACCCGTCCAGCATCGTGATGGCCTCGGGCAGTACGTCTCGGATCGCGTTCGCGTAGCCGCGGAACGGATCCAGCGCTGCCGTCTTGATCCCGGCGGTGAATTCCTCGCCGCGGGCTTTGAGCCAGTCCGCGTAGGCCTTCCCGGACCGGCCCGGGACGAGGTCCAGCAACCTGGCGTGCACCACGCCGTTCCCGTCGCGGGTGTGGTCCACGATTCCCGTGACCATCCCGGATCCGGGCGGGCCGGTATGGGACCAGACATGCTCATCGACTCCGAGCGCGTTCACCCCGGCCAGCCTGCCGGTCGCTGCGATCCGCCGGGCAGCCTCTGCGTTGATGGCGTCCCAAGGCGTGTGCCAGGAGACGCCGAGCTGGTGGGCCAGGGCGGAGACGGAGGTGTCGAAACGCTGCAGGCCGTCGGTCGCCCACGCAACGGCCCTGCCAGTGAGTTTTGCCCGGGGCCCGGCCAACTCATGCTCTTCGGTGAAGGTGGTCCTGGGGAGTCAGGGCCCGGGCATCGCCAGACACGTTTGGCCCACAGCAGCCGCACCGGCCGCCCGAAACACGGGGTGTCATGGAGCCGGACCTGCCGGCGGCCGTGCCCGACCGCGACGACACCGCAGTCCGGACAACCGCTAACGGTTTCGGCTGTCTCGACGTGCAGAACCAGGCCGGTCCCGGCCGCGGTGACAGAGCAGACGTGGATGCCGTCGACACCAAGAAGCGCGTCGGCCCGCTCGCACCAGCGACCACCCGGGCAGGAAGTAGCATTGGGCATATCAGGGTCTCTTTTTTATTTGGAAGCTTGGTCGCTACCAATTCAAAGAGGCCCTGACCCCTCTTCTCCCGCACCACGCCGCAGCGGCATCCGGACACGCTCCTGCCCTCGGCGTCAGACGGCCCTAACCACGCTCATCTGCGAAGGGCCCGTAAAGTTGCTCTCCCCGGTTAGTTGTGGGCCTCTTATAAAAGAGCGGCTACGGTGCTTACCTCCTCGGTCTATTGGAATCAAGGCAGTCCGCGACCCCAATCCGAGCGCTTTCGTCTAACCCAGATTTTTCATCTGCCGCTGGTGGGCCGGCCGGGGGCGGCGTTGATCGCTGATCGGCTGTGATCTGGATTTTGGCGGGGCTGGAGTGGCCCTGGTGCCGCCGGGATCGGCGCGGATTTCCACTTCTCCGTTGGGTGTTTGTTCTGTGTCGTGGCGGTTGGAACCTTGGACCTGGCTACGTAGGCTTTGCCGGGGCGCTTTTCAGTCGCGCTGGGAGGTCTTTGATCCGGTCCAGCAGGACGGTGATGAGCTGTTTCTCCGGTGCCCTGTCTGGCAGGAGCAAGGTCCTCCGGCGGGCGCGGGTGATGATTTTCCCGGCGGTCGCGAAGAGCCGGTAGCGCCAGCGTTTGATGTCCCAGGACCTGGCGTGGTGGCCTTCCGGGAGGGCGGTGAGCTGCAGCCAGGAGGTGAGGTTCAATGCCAGGGCGGCGATGTTGGCCCAGGCCTGGTTCGCGGCGAAATCGTAGAACGGCAGCTTGCCCAGGCCGGTGTTCTTCAGGGTCTTGATCCGGTTCTCGCACCGGCCCCGGGCCCGGTGCCGGGCATCCAGGAACGGTCCGTGCCAGCGCGGTGCGTTCGTCAGGAACGCGGTGATGCGGTGCCCGTCCAGATCCAGCAGGGTCGGGGCCGCGCCGGGGTGCAGCGGCTCGGCCCGCAGGTAGATGTTCGTGCCCGGCGGGTAGTCCTTCAGCGGGATCACTTCGGTGGCGTTGATGACCCACGCGTTCGTGCGGTCGGTCCCGTGCTGGTCCAGGGCCGGTTGCCAGTACTGTTTGTCGTTGATCCAGTCGATCATGTGGGCTTTGGCTGCCGGGACCGGATACGAGACGGAGAACTGCACGCCCAAGGAGTGCAGGTGCCAGAGGAACTTCCGCGAGGCGCCGGCACTGTCGGTGCGGACCAGGATCCTCTGCCCGTCCAGCTTCCCATCGGGGAAGAAGCTCTCGGGCAACTGGGCCGTGGCGGTCTCGAAGACACGGATATGGTCATCGGCGCTGTTCGCCCCCGCGCTGCCGGGCCGCAACACGCAGGCGAGGATTTCCCCGGTGCCGTTGCCCGTGCCGTAATCGATGCTGGCGATGAACGGGGAGAAACCGTACCCGCCTTTGTACGTGCCCGCGGCCAGTTCCTTGTCACTGTGCGAGGTCACCAACGTGGCATCCAAGTCAACGATCAAGGGATCGGCGGCGGTTGCCTGGCCGCCGGGTTCGAAGTTCCCTGCAGCGTCCCAGGCCCTGGACCGCAGTTCCCGGGTCAGGGTCTCGAAGCCGTAGCTGAACAGTTCGGGGTTGGCGACGGTGCGTTCGAAAAACCGGGACACGGTCGCGTTCGAGGGCACCGGCCCGAAGATCCCGGGCGAGGAACGCAGCATGTCCAGGTCGCTGACGTGCTCGCCGCCGCCAGCGAGCATCAGGGCCAGGGAAGCGATGAGCCGGCCGGGCCGGTGTCGGGCGCCGGAAGGAGCGAACTGGCCAAGCCGGTCCTCGCAGAGTCCGCGGAAACCCAGCGCGTCGATCAATTCCGTCAGAATCTTCGTTCCGGCGTGGGACACCAGTGACTGGCCGGTGAAGCCAACCGCTGCAGCAGGGAAAAGCCGGGTAAAATGATGCATCGAAAGGGTGCTCCTCACGATCAGGAAAATATGGCGTCGAATACCACTATTTTCCCAGCTCAGAGCACCCTTTCACTGCTTTAACGCGCCACTCGCGCCAGCTGGCCACGAAAACCCCGGGCTAATCCCTTGGCAGCTCATGGGCCGCCGCGCCGTGTGCGACGCAAAAACGGTCGTGGTACGTTGCGGAATGCGGAATGCGGAATGCGGAATGCGGAATGCGGAACGCGGAACGCGGAACGCGGAACGCGGAACGCGGAACGCGGAATGCGGACATGCGCTACAAGGCCAAGCTCGTGGCCGGATAGTTCACCGTTAGCAGTCCGGGTGGATCGCAACCTTGACGAAGGCGGCTGTTTGGTAGACGTACTCGTACGCCCATGAAGATTTGGGGTTGGACAAGGAGAGCAGCGGCAGACCCGTCCGGTAGGCGACCATGCGCAGGTCTCCTCCGTAACAACGGCCCATGATCACCCGGGCACGGGTCACATGGAACTGGGCCGTGAGGACGTTGGCGTTTTTCCATCCGTATTGGCTTGACAGATCGCGGAGTGCCCGTGCTTCGCCTTGCGTCGTGAACGGATCAGGGTTGAAGCAAATAATCCGATACGAGCGGTGAGCAGCACATATGTCCGCCTCGAATTTGCCGTCTTTTCCAACTGGACTTGAGACCGCGAGCGCGGGTGCATACCCCTGTTGCATCAGCTGTTCCGCGTAACTGATGCGATTGTCAGGCGGCCCGAGGACGAACACCACATCGGCGTGTTCGGGTTCGTCAGAAGGCGGGGCCACATACAGGAAGATCCCAGCTACTCCCCATGCGATCGCCAAGGCTGCGATCACCGCAAATGCCATAACGATCGGCCGCTTCTTTCGCCTGGGCGGGGCGGTCTCCGTTTCGGGATCGCAGATAAGGGTCATACCGTCCTCTAACCAATGCGGGATTTGGGCGGCAACGCTGCACTGTCTCCAAGACTACTACCTGCACGCACGGGGCAGCTCGAAGCGTGGAGAAAGACCTACTGCAGCTTGAACAGATTGTGTTGCCGGCCCTTCCAGCAGCTTCGGCCGAATAGCGGGAGCCGTGCAGTGGGCCAGTCCCAGGACTTCTCGGCGTCGTTCCAATGCAGGATGCCGCCCAGGTGCGCGCATTCCGCGGACACCCGGCACACCACACCATCCACGGTGCAGATCGCCGCCGGTTTCCCATGGAAAAGTCCCGTGATGCCGGTGCCTTCGGCGGGATGGGTTTCCTCCGTGATGGCCGGCTTCTTCTTCAGGGCTGCCTTGTCCCGGAAGTTCTGCTGCTGTGTCTCTAGGTTGAACGAAATCGTGGACGCGGCGCCGCGCGGACCCGTGACCCGGTGGTGGATGGTCCGTGCCCAAGGGAGCTGACCGCTGCCGGTGATGTCGGAAACGACGTCCAGCGCCGCCGCAACACCATTGGTCATGCCTCACTTGTTGTAGCCGGTGCCGAACAGGATCTTGCCCCGGCCCCGGGGGAACCTGCCAAAGAACGGCATGAGGTTGGTGGCCTGGTAGTCCTGGGCCGACCACGTGTGCGTCACCTCGGCGCCCGGATAGTACCGTTGGGCCCAGCCGAGCAGCTCGTCCACGTGAACCTGCGTGGACGGCGCCCGGCCACCCGCGTGCCCGAACCCGCCCACCAAAAGCAACCTCCCGCCGTCGGGCACTGGATAGTCCCGCAGAGAGCGTGTGGGAGGTTCGGCTGAAAGGTACATCCCCGGTGGCGGGCTCATGCCCTCTGGCAGGCGCAGTGCGGCGGCATAGGAGCGATTGGGCCGCAGCTTGGCGAAGTAGAGCCCGCGGTTCAGCATGGGTGTCGCGGTGGCGAGCACCACGTTGCGGGCGGTGACCTCACCCTTCCTGCTCGTGGACTTGTAGGTTTGGCCCATCAAGAGGGAAGGCCGACGGCCTAGATACGGAGTCGAGTCACCGTCTGGCTAGTTTTGCAGTGCCGAGACATAGTGCTGCAGGCGAATACCTGCAAAACAGGCTCGAATCCCGCATCCGTGATCTTGCTCAGGTTCAGGACGCTTCCAAGCGGGCGTGGGGCGGCGGCTTTACCACGGAAGTACTCTTCTGTGGTGACGCCTGTGGCGGAGTCCCGCGTCGCGCCGCTTAGCTCGTAGGCGTCGGCGGCGATGTCCGTCCAGGATTGCGGTTTGCCGCCGTTGCTGCGGTTGTAGGTGCCGTAGCTGGCCTTGGAGTCCAGCAAATGTTCGATTCCCGCGGCGATATCCTCGGTGAAGCTAAGACGCCCGATTTGGTCGTTGACGACGCTCGGCCTGATTCCACGGCTCGCGAGCGAAGCCATGGTACGAACGAAGTTGTTTCCCTCGCCGATCACCCAACTGGTCCGCACAATGTAATGGCACGGAACAACGCTGACCACGGCGTCCCCGGCAGCTTTGGTCTGGCCATACACGCCAAGAGGGGTGAAAGGTTCATTTTCGTCATGCAATTCGCGTGTGCCGTCGAAGACATAATCCGACGAGATATGAACCAACGTCAGGTCCTGCTCGATCGCAGTCTTCGCCAAGCGCGCCACAGCTGAGACATTCACCTGCCATGCAGCTGCCCGCCCCTCGGGACTCTCGGCTGCGTCAACGGCGGTGTAAGCGGCCGCATTGATGAACGTCGAGTAGTTCTTCCAGTTCCGTCCCGCAAACGACGCTTCCTGGGACAAGTCAAAGTCCGACCGCCCGGCGAACTCAACGGAAGGATCGCCGTCGTATAGTTCGCGCAACGCCTTGCCGAGCTGGCCGTCGGCGCCCACCACGAGTACCTTCCGAGCCGGCATAGGCACCACCTCCGCCAGCCGAGGGTGTGCTTTGTCCTTGTCCGACAGCTCTGCCTGCTCCAACGGCACCGGCCAGTCAATTGCAGCGGTCTCGTCCGCGAGATTCAGGAAGGCGTATCGGCTCTGGGTGTCTGCAGACCAGTGGTCATCGTCTGTTGGCCTGTTCCTTGTAGCGAGCTTCCGTGGCCGCCTTCTTCGGTCGCCACCAGGATTCGTTGTCGCGGTACCACTTGATCGTGTCTTCGATACCGGCGTCAAAGTTTGAGAACTTAGGCTTCCAACCGAGTTCGTCACGCAGCTTGTTTGAGTCGATGGCGTAGCGGAGATCCGGTGACGAGAATGTTCCCGATGATGCATAACCATACTGGTTTGCATAAACGCATACGAACCGGAATGATGCGCAGTATGCGAGGAATCATCTTGGCTGGGGGAACTGGTTCGCGCCTGCATCCGATTACCCACGGCATTAGCAAGCAACTTGTCCCTGTCTACGACAAACCGATGATCTACTACCCACTGTCGACTTTGATCTTGGCCGGCATTCGGGACGTCCTGATTATCACAACTCCCCACGACGCAGAGCAGTTTCAGCGACTGTTGGGCGATGGCTCCCAGTTCGGCATCAATCTAAGCTACGTCCAGCAGCCTTCTCCCGATGGCTTGGCTCAGGCTTTCACGCTTGGGGCAGACCACATTGGAGATGACAACGTCGCGCTGGTTCTAGGAGACAACATCTTCTACGGCCAAGGCTTGGGCACGCAACTGCATCGATACTCCGAAATCGACGGCGGGGCAGTGTTTGGCTACTGGGTAAAGGATCCCAAAGCCTACGGTGTAGTGGAATTCGACCTGGATGGCAGCGCGATCTCCCTTGAGGAAAAGCCGGAGCAGCCCAAGAGCAATTACGCGGTGCCGGGCCTCTACTTTTATGACAACGAAGTGGTGGAGATTGCGCGGAATCTCAAGCCGTCGGCGCGCGGAGAACTTGAAATCACGGACGTCAACAGGACGTACCTTGACCGCGGAAAACTCCAGGTAGAGGTTTTGCCTCGGGGAACGGCTTGGTTGGACACTGGGACCTTTGACGACCTCAATGACGCGTCAAACTTCATTAGAACCGTAGAACACCGGCAAGGACTGAAAGTGGGGTCCCCGGAAGAGGTCGCTTGGCGCGCGGGCTTTCTTTCGGATGATGAGTTGCGGGTCCGTGCCGAGCTACTTGTAAAAAGCGGCTACGGCGCTTACCTCCTCGATCTATTGGAATCAAGACAGCCCGACCCAAACGCGGGAGTCCTTCTCTAGTCTTTAGTTGTGCGTTCCCCATCGGGTGTCCGGGCGGCCACGAACTGATATTCACGGCCATCAAACGCCAGATCAACATCAGTAAAGCTAAAGAACAGGATCGGCACCGGTCCTTACGGGGAGCTTAAAATTCGCGTAAATGGCACCGAGTGTGGGATGACCACAAAATGAGTGATCATTTTGGCAAATTGAGATGCCGCACCCATCCCTCCTACTGCAGCTTAAACAAATTGTGCGTCGCCGGCCCTTCCAGCAGCTTCCCCGCAGCCGAATAACGGGAACCATGCAGTGGGCAGTCCCAGGACTTCTCGGCGTCGTTCCAATGCAGGATACCGCCCAGGTGCGCGCATTCCGCGGACACCCGGCACACCACACCGTCCACGGTGCAGATCGCCGCCGGTTTCCCGTGGAAAAGTCCCGTGACGCCTGTGCCTTCGGCGGGGTGGGTTTCCTCCGTGATGGCCGGCTTCTTCTTCAGGGCTGCCTTGTCCCGGAAGTTCTGCTGCTGTGTCTCTAGGTTGAACGAAATCGTGGACGCGGCGCCGCGCGGACCCGTGACCCGGTGGTGGATGGTCCGTGCCCACGGGAGCTGACCGCTGCCGGTGATATCAGAAACGACGTCCAGCGCCGCTGCAACACCATTGGTCATGCCCCACTTGTTGTAGCCGGTGCCGAAGAGGATCTTGCCGCGGCCCCGGGGGAATCTGCCGAAGAACGGCATGAGGTTGGTGGCCTGGTAGTCCTGGGCCGACCACGTGTGCGTCACCTCGGCGTCCGGATAGTACCGTTGGGCCCAGCCAAGCAGCTCGTCCACGTGAACCTGCGTCGACGGCGCCCGGCCACCCGCGTGCCCGAACCCGCCCACCAAAAGCAACCTCCCGCCGTCGGGCACTGGATAGTCCCGCAGCGAGCGTGTGGGAGGTTCGGCTGAAAGGTACATCCCCGGTGGCGGGCTCATGCCCTCTGGCAGCCGCAGTGCGGCGGCATAGGAGCGATTGGGCCGCAGCTTGGCGAAGTAGAGCCCGCGGTTCAGCATGGGTGTCGCGGTGGCGAGCACCACGTTGCGGGCGGTGACCTCACCCTTCCTGGTGACCACTGCCAGGGGATCGCCGTTCCGGACGTCCATGACGCGCACGCCCTCCACGATGCTTCCACCGGCCGCCCGGACATCGGCGGCTAGCGCGTCCAACACATCCATCGGGTTGAACTGCGCCTGGTTCGCAAGCCGCAAGGCGTCGTCGACGTCGAACGGCAGCCCCGTCTCCCGGGTGGACTTGACGTTGAGTCCGGCAGCCCGGGCCACGAAGGCTTCCGCGCGGAGCCGATCCGCGCCTGCCGGGGTTGTGGCGAATGTGTAGGCATCCCGATACTGGAAAGGCACACCCCGCCCCTCGAGGTAGTCGAGCAACCACTTCTGGCCCGCCCTGTTCGCGTCAACGTAGGCCCGGACCACGTCCACCGGATACTGGTTACGCAGCGCAGACAGGGTGGTGCCCTGCAACAGGCTCAGCTTGGCGGTGGTGTTTCCGGTGTTGACCGCGCCGACATGCCGGGCTTCAAGGACCAGCACACTGCTTCCCGCCCGTGCCAGCATGAGCGCCGTGGCCAGGCCCGTGATGCCGGCGCCGACCACCACGCAGTCGTAACTGTTTCCAGGAGTGAATTCATCGGGGCTTGTTGCACCGGGGGAGTCCTTGTCCGGCCCGCGCGCGTCCAGCCACAGAGAAGTCATGACAGTCCCACTTCCCTTCAACCGGGGCACGGTCCACACCGGAGTTAGCGCGGCGGCGGCCCGGTAGTGCCAGAGAAGCAGAAGGCCGCGGGAGAAGCAAGAGGTTGCCGCCGCCGTCGTCGTGGGTTGCTCGTGCCAAATCGACGCGATGGACCACCAAAAGGGCACTGACAGACAGGTCAGGCCCGCCTGGCCCTGCCGGTACCACTTGGGAAGATGAGATGGCCTGCGCGCCCGCCCCAGGTGGCCCATTCGCTGGGTTGGACCGAGGGCCGCCCAAGGTGATAGCCCTGTCCGACCCTTATTCCCAACCCGGCAATCGTGGTGAGTTCGGCGCTGGTCTCGATGTGTTGAGCGGTCAGGACCGCCCCGATCTCCCGCGCGAACCCGACCTCCGCCTCGACGATTTCCTGGCGGAGGGGATCCTGGCTGAGACCCGTGGTCAGTCTCGGGTCCAGCTTGATCATCTCCGGCTTGAGCCGATGAATATGGCGGACCGAAGCGAAGTAGGAACCCGTATTTTCGATTGACAGGCGCACGCCGGCGCTGCGCAGCGGCCCCACCGCCGCGTCGAGCGAAGCGGCCTGTTCCGGGGGGAAGTGCCCGGAGATTTCCAGGATCACACGGTCCGGCGCCACCGGAGTTTGATCGAAAAGTGCAGGAAGGCGCGGATCCAGGCAGACAGCATCGGAAAGCTTCAACGCCACGAAAAGCTGGGATGGCAGATCCAACGCCGCCATAAGTGCCGACTCCAGCGCCGCGAATTCAAGATCTGTGCGGAGCCCGGTGTCCTCGGCTTCTGCGAACCAGTAGTTGGCAGGGTCTCCACCGTCGCTGACGAAGCGCGTCAAGGCCTCGACGCCCACCACGGTACCCGTAGTGAGGTCGAAAACGGGCTGGAAGGCGGTCATCAGCATGTGGTCCCTGAGTACCGCCTCGAGCCGCGTGGTGGCATGCTGCGACGAATCCTCGTCCACCTGCGAGGCCGGGGCAGTTGTGTCCGGAACATCCGTGCCGGGCTGTTGCGTCCGGAGCGAAGACAAGTGTTTCAGCAGCGCCTCTTCCGGATGCCCCGGATGGGCTGCAACATGCCGGCGAAGTTGTTCACGCACAGCATCCGTTGCCTGCGAAGAGTCCGCCAAGACTTCATCGATGATTTCCAGGACCTGGCTGCGTAGCCCACCGAGCTCGTCGCGGCGAGCCGCCACGAACCCCGGACTGGCGTGCATGGCGTTGGTCAAAGCAAGAAAAGACGGCTTCTGCGTCGACATGAAATTTTCCTTTGCCTCTAGCTCCGGCTGAGCCCGGGACCTGCAAACTAAGGGAATCGTACAGCCGGACAAACCGGTCAGCCTGCATTGGGATGAAATAGGCACGCCGTTACGTGGTTCCCCGCTGTGGACGCGCGGCAGATTCACGATCCTCCCGGCTCTCCGTGGGTAGAATCGAGGCCTGAACACTGCCGGAACGCATCTGAAGACGGAGAAACAATGTCAGCATGGCTCGAAGTCGGCCCGGACAACTACGTGCTGGAGACCGAGGGTTGCCTGCTCAACACGGGCCTCGTGATAGGCACGGAACGAGCCATGGTGATCGACACCGGCTGCGGCCCCCGTCAAGGCCGGCAGATCCTCGCCGCTGTCCGCGAAAAGACCCAGCTGCCGCTGGTAGTCGTAAACACCCACGCCCACTACGACCACTACTTCGGTAACGCCATTTTTGCCGACGACGGCGTCACGGAGTTCTGGGGGCACGTCAACTGTGCAGCCACAATCGACGACGACGGCGACCACCAGCGCCGCTTCGTCGCCGCCACGGAACCGGAGATGGCCTCGGGCAAGGGCGACGCCGTCGAGATCGTCATACCCAATGCGATCGTCAAGGACCAGCCCGTCCTGGTTGACCTGGGCGGCCTGACCGCCACCCTGTTCTACCTGGGCCGCGGCCACACCGACGGCGACCTCCTGGTAGGCACGCCCAGCACCCTCTTTGCCGGCGACCTCGTGGAACAAGGGGCCCACCCATCGTTCGAGGACTCCTACCCGGAGGACTGGGCGGACGTCCTGCGGCACATCTCGGCCCTGCGCCACCGCTACGAATTCCTGATCCCCGGCCACGGAAAGCCCTGCAGTGACCAGTTCGTGAAGACCATGGCCGACACAATGTCCACAGCGGTACGGCAAGCGAGGCAGTCGATCCGGGACACGCCGTCGGACGCTACTAAAGCGATCCCGGTGCTTCCCTACGGACCCGAACAATCACGCTGGTTCATCAAGCGGCTCCAGGAAACGCAGGCGCACCACTAAGGGGTGGCGTGGTTGAAGGCGTGGCCGGCCTCAAGGAGAGCGTAGTAAATGATCACGACGCCGGCCAGGGGATCGGCCCACCACCAGCCGAACAGGGCGTTAAGGGCGAGCCCGGCCAGGACCGCGCCGGCCAGATAGGCATCCACAAGGGTCACTTTCCCTTCCGCGCGGAGCACCGGATTGCCCAAGCTGCGCCCGGTGCGGATCTTGCCCCACGCAAGGGCGAGCATGACCACGAAGGTCAGGGCCGTCCATGCGATGCCCGGAGCTGAGGTGCCAGGGCGGACGCCTGTGGCAAACACAATGGCCAACTGGATGAGCAGGTAGGCGCCCAAAACGGCGAAAGCCGTCCCTATCAGTCTCATCGCGGGAGCTTCGCGCTCCTTGTGGGCGCCCTTGAGCTGCCACACCACTACCACCGACGCGAAGATCTCGATCAGGGAATCCAAGCCGAAACCGGCCAGCGCAGGGGAACCGGCCTGAATGGCGGCGGCGGCCAGTACTCCGAGGCCGATCACGTTCCAGGCCAGGGTCGCGTATTCCAGACGAAGGCCGCGGCGCAACAATATCCCGGAGTCTGCGGTTGGGGTTGTGTTGACGTCCGGACTGGTCATGGGGTCTGCTTCTTTCTCGGGAGCGCTAGCGTCCGGAGGCGTTCGCTGCCGCGACGTGCACCGTGACGCCCAATTCCTGGATGTTCTCCTGGGTGTCTTGCGCCAGTTCGTCGTCGGTGACAACGGCATCTAGTTGCTCGATCGGCGCCACCCGGAACTTCGCAAAGGTTCCGAACTTGGTGCTGTCCGCCAGCAGGAAGCAGCGCGACGCTGACTCGAGCGCGGCCAGTTTCATTTCCACCTTGTCCATGGACGGCGTGGTGACGCCGCGGGACAGGCTCCACGCGCCCGTACTCATGAAGAACAGATCGATGTTGATGTGCTTGATGGCGTCGGCTGCCATGCGGCCCGAGCTTGAGGCGCTGGAAACATCCACCACGCCGCCGGTGTGGATGGTCTCAACGTTCGGGTACGCGAACAAAGACGTGACGACGTAAAAATCGTTGGTGACCACCGTGATGTTCTTCCGGGCGCCGAGATAGGGGACCACGGATTGGCAAGTTGTACCGGCGTCGAGGAACAGAACCATGTCGTCCTCGACGAACTGGGACGCAAGCTCGGCGATTGCTTTTTTCCGCGGCAGCTCCAGCTGCGCCCGGGATTCCCTCTCCCGGGGAGGTTCCTGGCTGGTCCCCTCCGCCAAACGCACGCCTCCTTGGACCGACAACACATGCCCGGCATCCTCGAGGGCTGTGATGTCGCGCCGGATAGTCATGTGGGAGACGTTCATGGATTCCGTGAGGCTGCGGATGCTCAGCACCCCCTCGCGGCGAAGCAAGCGAAGGATTTCCTGATGGCGCTGCTCCGGGATCAGGGGAGGTGATGTTGACGAACTCAAAGTTGCTCCTTCGCGGTGGACAACCCCATCTTAACAAGTTTTCACACACTGTTCCGATTTGTGCTTGCCGGAGCCGGCTTTCCTGATAGGTGCGCGGCCTTGCCTTAAACATCGACAGATGTAAATATTTACGTGTGTCTATGTCTTTGGAGTTAACGCCCGTCCAGGCGGTGGCGTGTTGTTCGCCGCTATCCAGGGAACCGCTCTCGGAATCGGAAGCCGAGGGGATTGTGCCGCTGCTGAAGGCGCTAGGCGATCCGGTGCGGCTGCGGCTGATGTCCTTGGTGGCGTCTCACGAGGGCGGCGAAGCCTGCGTGTGCGATCTGAACGACGCCTTTGAGTTGTCCCAGCCGACCATCAGCCACCACCTGAAGGTCCTGCACGAAGCCGGGCTGTTGGAGCGGGAAAAGCGAGGCGTCTGGGTCTACTACCGTGCACGCACCGACGCCCTGGAAAACCTTGCCGCCCTCATCGGGGGAAAGAGCCGGTGAGCGTGCTGAGACGGAAGATAGTGGCGGAGTTCGTAGGCACCGCCTTCCTGGTCATGGCCGTGGTCGGGTCCGGCGTCATGGCCTCGCGACTGTCCCCGAACGACGTCGGACTGCAGCTTCTGGAGAACAGCATCGCCACCGGCGCCGCGCTGGTGGCGTTGATCCTGGCCCTGCAACCGGTCTCGGCATCCTTCAATCCCGTGGTCACGCTGGTGGAACGGGCGCTCGGGATCCTGGACACGCCCACCACACTGGCACTGATCGCCGCCCAGTTCGCCGGCGGCCTGGCCGGGACCGTGATCGCCAATCTGATGTTCGGTCTCGACGCCGTGACGCTCTCCACGCATGAACGTGCGGGGACAGGGTTGTGGCTTGGCGAGATCATCGCCACCGTCGGGCTGTTCCTGGTGATCTTTGGCACCGTTCGTTCCGGTCGCGCCGAAAGGGTGGCTTTCGCCGTCGGCGGCTACATCACGGCCGCCTACTGGTTCACCAGTTCCACCAGTTTCGCCAACCCCGCAGTGACCGTGGCCCGGACCATCACTGACACCTTCGCCGGCATCGCTCCGGCCTCCGCCCCGGCGTTCATCCTCGCCCAGCTGCTGGGCGGCGCCGCAGGATTCTTCCTGATCCGTGCTCTGTACCCAGCCATACCCGTCTTGGCCGCGGCCGCCTTGGCCGCGCCCGCAGCGCCCGCGCCCGCCGTGGCGACGGCCGATCGAAAGGTCCTCTCATGAGCACTGAAACCATCAAGAAACCGTCCGTTCTCTTCGTCTGTGTCCACAACGCTGGCCGTTCCCAGATGGCCGCGGCGTTCCTCACCACGCTGGCCGAGGGGCGGATCGAGGTCCGTTCCGCCGGGTCCGAGCCTGCAGACAAGGTCAACCCCGCCGCCGTCGAAGCCATGGCCGAGCTGGGCATCGATATGTCCGCCGAGATCCCCAAAGTCCTCACCACCGAGGCCGTGAAGGAATCCGACGTCGTGATCACTATGGGCTGCGGAGACGAGTGCCCGTACTTCCCTGGCAAGCGCTACGAGGACTGGGTCCTTGAAGACCCGGCCGGCCAGGGCATCGAGGCCGTCCGTCCGATCCGCGACGAGATCAAGGCGCGCATCGAGGACCTCATCGAGTCCCTCACTCCCGCAGCCAAGTAGCCGACGTCCCGGGTCAAGGAACCGGACTCGCCTGAGCCGAAAGACGGAAAGGGGGGGCGAACTGGATGGATACCGGATGCTGCACCGACACGGGTTGCTGCGACGACGATCTGGACTGCTGCTAAAGCAGGAACCGCCCACGGCCTGCCGGACCCACAAAGCCCGGCAGGCACCCTCCCTTGAACCGCACAATCAACAGATGAACGTCGGGGCCGGAAGGATCGAACTGTATATCGGATTCGGCATCAGCTCGCTGAAATCCGTGGACTTGGCATTGAAGGAATGGAACGCATGCGCCTGGTTCGGGACGACATCAAGTCCCGGGTCCACAAGCTGTACGCCGAACTCGTGGAAAACTAAGCCGCCGGCGTTTCTTCCGCGGTCGATTGCGGGACACTGGAGCCATGGATCCGGGCCGGGAAGCAACCGTCGCCGGATACAGGCGTGCCCGCCGGGAGCTGGCCAGTTGGCTGGAGACCGCGACGGCAGCCGATCTGCAACGCAAGAGTAACGGAACCCGCTGGACCAATGAGGAACTGCTCTTCCACATGGTCTTCGGATACATGATCATCCGGGCGCTTCTGCCATTGGTCCGGTTCATCAGCCGTTTGCCCCGCTCCTGGAGCAGGGGCTTCGCTGCCGCTTTGAACGCCGCCACAGGTCCGTTCGACGTCGTGAACTATTGGGGATCCGTTGCCGCCGCCACGGTCTATAACCGGCACCGGATGGGCCGGAAACTCGAAAAGACGATCACCGCGCTGGCCCGCCGACTCGAACGCGAAACGCCGGAATCCCTGGCCCGGTCCGCGCCCTTTCCCACCCGGTGGGATCCCTTCTTCACAGCTGACATGACGCTGACCGACACCTACGCCTATGCCACACAGCATTTCGACTTCCACGCCAAGCAGCTGAGCCTCCGGTCGCCGCACCCCTCTTAACAAGTTTTCACAGACTGTTCCGATTTGTGAATATTTGGGGTAATCTCTTAATCAATGTTAACCAAATTCGAAGTACTAGAGACCATCGTCCGCACCGGCGCCTTGCTGATTGCCCGCCTGGACAGTGCCGACGAGGCCTACCGCGTATCTGAAGCTGCCATCGAGGGCGGCATCCGTGCAGTGGAGGTCCCGTTGACTGTTCCCGGAGCCCTGGGAGTCATCGAGCGGCTTGCCGACAAATACGGGGACCAAGGCATCGTGATCGGTGCCGGGACCGTGCTCGACGCAGAGGCCGCCTTCGCAGCCATCTCAGCGGGTGCGCGGTTGCTGGTCAGCCCGCAATTCAACCCCAAGATGATCGCTGCAGGAAACCGCTACCAAGCCGTCACTGCCAGCGGAGCGTTCACCCCCACGGAGGTCGTCAACACCCTGGAAGCCGGGGCGGACATCATCAAGCTGTTCCCCGCTGAACTGGGCGGGCCTTCATACGTCAAGACCATCCTTGCGCCACTGCCGCAGGCACCCATCATGCCTTCCGGCGGAGTGACCCCCGCGAACGTCGGCGCCTGGTTCGACGCCGGTGTGACCGCCGTCGGCGTGGGAAGTTTTGTGACAAAGGCGGCCCGGAACGACGGCGACTACGGACTCGTTGCCCGCGCTGCACAGACCTTCCTCGCAGCGATCGAGGAAGCCCGGCGCTAGCCGAAACCGCGCGATCCACAACCCGGCGCAGCCGGAGTCCGGCACCGGCCGGCAAACAAAACCCGGCAGGAGCCGGCGAAAGCACAACCCGACAAAGACTGTCGGTCAGAACACAAAGGAGTGAGCTGCATGAGCCAAGCATCAGCAGATATTGATACCACGGACACCAAGCCCCTACATCGCGTGAGAATCAGGTGGTACCTGGTAGCTCTGCTGGTCATCGGCGGGATCGTGAACTACCTCGACCGAAACAACCTCAGCATCGCGAACACCACGATTGCCAAGGAATTCGGCCTCAATGCGCTCCAAATGGGGCTGTTGCTCTCGGCATTCTCATGGCCGTACGCCATCGCCAACCTGCCGGCCGGCTACCTCGTGGACAAATACGGTCCCAAGCGCATGTTCGCCTGGGCGGCCGGGCTCTGGTCGATCATCTCGATGCTCTCCGCCCTCGCCAACTCCTTCGGCTTCCTGTATGCCGCCCGCGTGGCGCTGGGTATCTCCGAATCCCCGTTCTTCACCTCCGGGCTGAAGGTCGCCGACCGCTGGTTCAACAAGACAGAGCGCGCCCTGCCGGTCTCGATCGTCAACACCGGCTCGCAGATTGCCAACGCGATTGCCCCGCCGCTGCTGACCTTCCTCTTGCTGACCATGACCTGGCGTGGCATGTTCATCGTCATCGGCGCACTCGGCGTGATCGTCGCCCTCGTATGGCTCCGCGTCTACCGTGACCCCACGCTCAAGGAACAGTTCCTCATCAAGGGTGCCGAGTTCGAAGAGCAGTCCAAGCCCAAGGAAAAGCAAGCCGGCTGGGGCGAACTGCTCAAGCAGAAGAACACCTGGTTCATGGTGCTCGGCGCGTTCGGCATCTTCTACACGGTGTGGGTCTACCTCACTTGGCTCCCGAGCTACCTGCAGACCGCCCGTGGCTTCAGCCTCAGCCAGAGTGGATGGCTCGCAGCCCTTCCGTTCCTCTGCGGAATCATCGGTGTGCTGACCGGCGGCGTGATCTCCAGCAGGGCCATCCGCCGCGGCATTCCTACCATCACCGCCCGCAAGCTCCCGATCGTCGGAGGCGCACTCCTCGCAGCCGCAGCCGTCCTGCCCGTTGCCTACGTTGACAACTCCGCTCTGGCCATCGTCCTGCTCTCTGTCGGTTACTTCGCCGCCCAGGTTCCGATCGGTGTCCTCTGGACGCTGGCGGCGGACATCGCAGAACCCACGCAGGTTGCATCCTTGGGCGCCATCCAGAACTTCGGCGGCTTCCTCGGTGCGGCACTCGCCCCGATCGTCACGGGCTTCATCCTTACCGAGACCGGCGGCAACTACACCTTCGTCTTCCTGATCGGCGGAGTCCTGCTGGTGGTGGGTGCACTCTCCTACGGTTTCTTCGTCAAGGACCGCAGGGCCACAGTCACGGCCTAGCCTCGGCGCTGTGGCGGGGACGGCAACAAAGCCCACCCGCCACAGCCCTTTGTTGAAAGAATTTGATCCAGAGTTCAATGCAGAACAGACAGTTGAAGACAACCATGCCGCAGGTATTTTTTGTGATCGGGCCGGCGGGCTCCGGCAAGTCGAGCGTCAGCAAGCTCCTCGCCGAACACTACGGTGCCGCTTACATCGACAAGGACACCGCCACCAAGCGATTCACGGAGCTGCTGCTGACAATCAACGGCTCCGATCCGAACGAGCGGGACAACAACGAGTTCTACCAGCAGGCCATCCTTCCCCTGGAGTACGCGTCAATCCTGGACCTCACCAGTGACAACCTGAGCATCGGCCGCTCCGTGGTCCTGGACGCGCCCTTCGGCAAGTTCTTCGCCGATCCGGACTACCTCATCAACGCCCGGCGGGAGCACCATTGGCCCGAGGCCGAGCTGATCGTGGTGCATGTTCGAACCGATGGCGAGGCCGTCAGGGAGCGCCTTGTTGCCCGCGGCTACGAGCGCGACGAGTGGAAACTCAACAACTGGGAGCAATTCTGGACGGCATCCCAGGCCAATGCCTGCGAATGGAAAGGTGCCCGCCACGTCGACCTCGACAACAGCGGCGACGCGGTCGACGTCGAGCTTCCCGACATTGCCTTCGGCGCCGACGTTCCGCCCTCCGACCAGCCGGCTTGAGTCCAGGCCAAAGGGCCTTCCAGCATGGGCGGCACGCCTGCCATGACAGATTTGTGACGGTCTCCACCTAGAATTGCTGGTTGAAGCAATTTAAACGAGAGCGGCGGCGCATAACGCCGCGAGTCTTAGGGGACAAGACCATGCCGGATTCCGTGGATAACGAAACCAGCGCCGCTGCTGCATCTGACGAAGGGCAGCCCGAACTTTGGCGACGCCGCGATCGCCGCCGTGCAGAGGGCGACGCCTGGACAGGAACTATGCCGATCATTACGCCGAACGATTCCGATGCACCCGCAGCAACCGCTGCCCCGCTTCAAAGCAGATCCTGGGCTGAAGCGGCCGCTGCCGCCGACGCGTCCCTCGAGGCGGAACCGGTCCGTGAAGACTCCCGCCGTAGGGAACCCGGCTTCGAGAGCCCGACGGCGGCAGCACCGGCGTCGGGGGCTCCGGCTCCTACCGCAGCGCGGACCGGGCGGGCCGCTGCCGCGAACGCTCCGATTTCCGACTTCATCTCGTCCCCAGGTTCCTTCGTGAAGGAACAGAAGCCGCGTCCCATCGGCGGCTTCCGCGGCATGCTCTACAAGCTCACCGGTGGCGCTTGGAACCTCGGCCCGAGCGCCAAACAGCGTGAGGAAGACGAACTGGCGCGGCGCATTTCCCGGCAGCTCCAAGGCAGCTACAACACCGCCGTCCTGAGCCTCAAGGGCGGAATCGGCAAGACCTCCACCACGGTAGGCGTCGGCCTTACCCTCGCGGAGTTCCGCGGCGACCCGCCCTGCGCCATCGACGCCAACCCCGATTCCGGCGACCTCGTGGAGCGCGCCCTGGGTGAAGGCATCTACCAAAAGGCCACTCCGCGCACCATCACGGACCTGCTCAAGAACGTCGACAACGTCGATTCGCTCACGGCACTCGCCCGGTACATGCACCACGCGGGTCGATTGCACCTGATCGCCGGCGAACAGGACCCGGAAGTCTCGGATTCACTCACCGCCGAGGAGTACCTGCGCATCCGACAGCTGATCTCCGCCTACTACTCCGTAGCCCTGACCGACTGCGGCACCGGCGTCACGCACAACGCGATGAGCGGCATCCTGCAATCGGCCGACAACCTGATCATCGCCGCCGGCTATGCCGTGAGCGGTGCCAAGCGTGCCCGCAGCACCCTCCAGTGGCTTGCGAGCCACGGGTACGAGGACCTGGCCCGCAACGCGATCGTGGTCATCACGGACAAGGACGAAGTCTCATCCCGGGTGGACAAGGACGCCATCGAGGAACACCTCTCCGGCATCTGCCGACAGTTGATTGCCGTTCCGCACGACAGGGGAGTGGCCGACGGCGACCTGGTCACCCTTGACGTACTCCGCCCCGAGACCCGTCGCGCGTACAAAGAGATCGCGGCCGCGATCGTGGACGGGTACGTGTAGCGCCTCCTTTTTCGCGGGTTCCCCCCAACTAGCTCGCAGTAGATGTCGTTTACAGGGCTCAAAACGACATTAACTGCGAGTCAGTTGGGTGGAACTACTTAGTAATTCGTCGTTTTTGCGCTCGCGACACTCTATTAACTACTTGGATTGCTCCCTCCCGGCCGGTTTCATACTCGACTGCTACCTGGATTGCAAATTGTCGCTTCTGCCCAGACTTTCCTAAAGTTGGTGGCGGACGTCTTCCGTATTGCGGGGCGTCCTCGCCATGACCGGGAACTGGGCCCGGGCATGGTGCACCCCCATCTTTCACTTTTGTGACAATTCGCTGCGCCCGTTTCTGGACCCGAGGCCAGCACCCAGGAGCCTCATTTTGATTCCAAAAAACCTTGCTTTCGCGTTCGCTGCATTGCTCCTCGTCGGACTGACCAGTGCCTCGGCCATCCCTACCGGTTCCAGTGCTGGCCCTTCCACCAAACCAGCGCCCGACGCCGGACCCGCACCCATCGCGAACGCCGCGCCCGCCGCCCAGGTCGCCCCTGCCGCCACTCCGGCTGCGGCCGCTCCCGCTCCGGCAGCAGCTCCAGCACCCCCCGCCGTTCCGCAGCCTGCCGCCGCAGCGGCGCCCGCCGTCGTCGTGCCCCAAGCTGCCCCGAACGGCTCCGTGAAGGTGCTCGACACCACCGCGGCCATCACTGATCCCGCCTGGTTCCGTCAGGCATACGCCGAGGGCTTCCGTCTCTACGTGATGCACTCAACCGTTTGGGGCACGTGCACCCCGTGGCAACAGACCCAGGCCCAATTGAAGATGGCGCTCGACGCCGGGCTCAAGATCGCGGTCTACACGCGTGACGCATCGTGCTGGGAAGGCGGCATCAAAGCCGCAGGCCCGTACATGTCCCAGCTGCAGTTCTTCGCCCTGGACGTCGAGCCCGGGAGTTCGCCCGTGACGGGTGCCATGGTGGATGGCGTGCGCAGCCTGGGCGTTCGCCCCGTGATCTACAGCGGAAGCGGCATGTGGCCCGGGTTGATGAACAACAGCGCCGCGTTCTCGGACGTACCCCTGTGGGATACCAACGCGGGCAACATCAACTACGCCAGCTGGACCGCGAATTACCTGGCTCCGGCCCCGGTGCAGTACGGCGGCTGGAACACGGCCCGGACCATGCGCGTGGGGATCCAGCAGAAGTTCGAGCACAACCTGAACGGGATCAACGTAGACCTGAACTCCTTCAGCGCCAGCTTCCTCAAGTAGGCGCGGCGCTTCTTGCCGTGCGCGGCGCTTCTTGCCCTGCGCGGCGCTAAATTCCTGGCGCGGCGGGAATTCCGGGGGCGTCAGGAAAACGCGGTGTCGGAGGGCACGGGGCGCATCGGAGGGCGCGGGGCGCGTCGGGATTATTTCCGCGGAGTTGTCCACATGGAGTAAATCGGTGCTGCCAAGGCCGCAGTCCGCGTGGCAGTTTCGTATCCATGACCCACTTGCCCCGCCTGATCCTCAGCCGGGATCACCTTTTTCACGGAACTACTCTCAAGGAACTCGCCCGGAGTGCCAAGGCGGGTACCCTCTATCGCATTCGCCAAGGGGTGTACGTGGACGGCGCTGTGTGGGCCGCGCTGAAACCGTGGGAACAATACCGTGTCCGGGTCAGCGCCGCAGCCGAAACTTCCAGCGCACGGACCATATTCGCCAGGCACTCGGCAGCGTCGGTCTGGGGATCCCGACCATAGGCGTGCATCATCCGGTGCAAGCTGTGACCCTGAAGAACGACGGCGGCCGCTCGCGTGCCGGGATATCCCGCCACTACGCGGACCCCGCCAGCCTTATGGTGCGTCGTCGCGAAGGGCTATTGGTGACGGACAGGGTGCGCACAGTGCTGGACCTGGCCGCTTTTACCCCGTTCGTCGAATCAATCGCTCCCTTGGACCACGTGCTCAAAGACGATCGGAAACGGGGACTGCCGGCCATCACGAAAGAGACGCTGCTGGCAGGAGCGGATGGAATCTATACGGCAGCAGCCATCCGGAGGATCCAAGCCGCCGTCGATTTCGCAGATCCCTTGTCCGGATCTGCCGGGGAATCCTACAGCCGCGCTTTAATGCACGCTGCCGGATTCGAGGCTCCTGTACTTCAACGTGAATTCCGCGACGAAGCAGGCCTCGTGGGCTATTCGGACTTCTATTGGAAGGGTGCGCGGGTGGCAGGGGAGTTCGACGGCATCGATAAATACCTGAAGCCGGAATTCCTGAAGGGACGGACTGCCGCCCAAGCCGTGGTCGAGGAGAAGCTGCGGGAGGACCGGATCCGTGCCACCGGGTGCGGCGTCGTCCGTTGGGTGTGGGCAGAACTCATGGCTCCCGGCGTGTTCGAACGGAAGCTGGCAACGGCAGGGGTGCCCCGGCGTCGTGCGCGAGGAGCCCTATGACGCGCAAAGTGTCCCGCGCTGCGCAGAATGCCTGGCGCTGCTGGAATTCCGGGTGCGATAGGTATTTTGCGCGTCGCTAGGATAGTAGGGATGACCACCACCAGCACCATCCGACCCTTCAACCTCCGCAGCATTGCCTTGCCTGCCTTCGGGCCCGCACTGCTGTTCTGCATAGGCGAGGGCGCTGTACTTCCGGTGGTGGCATTGTCCGCCCGCGATCTTGGCGCTTCCGTTGCCGTTTCCGCCCTGGTGGTCACATTAATAGGGCTGGGCTCCTGGCTCTTCAACCTGCCGGCGTCGCTCATCACCATCAAGTTCGGTGAGCGGTGGTCCATAGTAGGCGCAGGTGCCGCCGGAGCCTTGGCTTTGCTGGCCGCAGGATTCGCACCACTCCTTGCCCACAACGGCATCTGGTTGCTCGCAGCCGCCATGACCGTGGTCGGGATGTCCACGAGCGTCTTCAACCTGGCTCGCCAGAAGTACCTCACCGAGGCCGTCCCGGTCATTTTCCGGGCCCGCGCCCTGTCTACGCTGGGCGGCGTCACCCGGATCGGCGTGTTCGTCGGCCCGTTCGTCGGCGCGGCGGTGATGCAGTTCGCAGGCATCAGCGGTGCGTATTGGGTCGGCGTTGTGGGCATGGCGGCTGCAGCGGTGCTGTCCCTCACCATCCCCGACCTCGTTGTGCCGGACGACGCCGACGGCAGCCCCAAAGGACCCGAACCCACCCTCCGGGGCGTGGCGGTTTCCCACGCGGGCGTGTTCCTGACGATCGGCACCGGGATCCTCCTGCTCAGCGCGCTCCGGGCCTCCCGCCAGGTGGTCATCCCTCTGTGGGCGGACCACCTGGGACTGGACGCAACACACGCCTCACTCATCTACGGCCTGTCCGGGGCGATTGACATGCTCGTGTTCTACCCCGCCGGCAAACTCATGGACCGCAAGGGGCGGATGTGGGTTGCCGTGCCGTCCACGCTCATCATGGGCGCGGCGTTGTTCCTGATGCCCCTATCGGCCGAGTTTGTAGGATTGCTCCTGGCTTCGCTCCTGATCGGCTTCGGCAACGGCATCAGCTCGGGACTCATCATGACGCTCGGCGCCGACTTCTCCCCGGACAACGGCCGCGGCCAATTCCTCGGCTTGTGGCGGTTCATCTCCGACGCCGGTTCCACCGGTGGACCCGTCCTGCTCTCGGCCCTCACAGCCGCGGTATCCCTTGCAGCCGGCGTCTGGGCCACAGGCGTTCTGGGCGTGGCCGCTGCGGCCGTGTTCGCCGTCGCGCTCCCCAAGCTCAAACACCGCCGCAACTACTAAGGCGCCCGACGACGGCGGGACGCGCCGCCGTCGGACGCTGCCTGATGTGGGCGGCGGAGTCAGCCGGTAGCGGCTATGTGGGGCGGGTCCTGCACCCAGGCCGCCTGCCGCCCACTCCCAGACTCCGGTCAGGAGCCTCCGGTATGGTGAATCGGATGGTTTCAGTCATCACGCCTCCGCGTCCCGCCACTTCCTGGAAACCCACCGGGAATCCGGCCCCGGCGAAAGCCAGACCGGAAGGCGCAGGAGCTCCCCGGCCGAAGATCGATTCACAGCAGTCCAGGCCTGATCTCGGGACACTGACCGCGCTGCGTTTCGTTGCGGCGCTGTGGGTGGTGCTTTTCCATCTTCAGGCCATGCGGCAGACTTTCCTGGCCCCCGTCTACGAGCTGTTCGGCCCTGTCATTTCCAATGGTGACCTGGGCGTGGACGTGTTTTTTGTGCTCAGCGGCTTCATCATCACTTACACCTACCTGGACCGGCTGGGCCCGCGGTTCCGCTGGCGTGCGGCCGCGGACTTTGTCTGGGCCCGGTTCGCCCGGATGTGGCCGGCGTTCGCCTTGGTGGTGGGCGTGCTGGGCCTGTGGTTCGCGTACGGAACCGAGGAACAATCCGTGGGGACCTGGTCCCTGCAGACCCAGGCCCCGGATCTGTCGCCGTGGGGGCTGGCCAAGCAACTGCTGATGGTCCATCTCTGGTTCCAACCGGGCACCGACGGCGCCAGCTGGTTCGGGCCGGGCTGGACGGTCAGCGCCGAATGGATGGCTTATCTGGCGTTCCCGCTGCTGGCGATGGTCCTCTTCCGGCTGCGTCGGCTGCATCCGCTGGCAGCGCTTGCAGCTTCAGTGATGGTCCTCCTGCCGACAGCCATTTGGGGCCAGGACCTGCCGATCGCCACCGGCGAGCAGCAGCCGTACGAGTGGCTGCTCCGGATCACCTGCTGCTTCCTCTCCGGCGCCTTCGCCTGCATCGCCGCGCGGAATGCGGACCGAATGAACTTCAACTCCGCGCTCGCAGGGCCGGGCGCGGTACTGGCCGGAACCGCCGTCGTCATCTTCCTGGCAGCGGCAGGAAAACCGGGCCCGGGACGGCTTGCGGTGCTGGCCTTCCCGCTGCTGATCGCGCTCCTGAGCCTGACCCAGGGCTGGCTTCGCTCGGCGCTGTCGGCACGCTGGCTGCAGTATGGCGGACGCAGCTCTTACAGCCTGTACCTGGTCCACATGTTCTTTATCTATCTCTACTACTGGCTGAACAGGGACTGGCCGAATGGTGCGGGTCCTGTGGCCTCGAACGTGCTCGCGGCGGGCTGCCTGACCGGAATTGCCCTCGCCACCCATCTGATGTTCAAGTATGTCGAGGAACCTGCCCGCCTCCGGCTGCGCGCGCTGGTGCCGGCGGCGCGCTGAGCCTCAGCCGACCGAACCAAGGAACGCCGTCGCATCCTCTGCCACCTGGTCCGGACACTCCCACAAGACCAAGTGCCCCACACCTGGATAGACCTTCAACACGGCGTCCGGTATTCGGGCCGCCAAGGCTTCCTGGTGCCTCCGAGGCAGCACGGAGTCGTGCGCGCCCCACAGGATCAGGGTGGGCGCGAGAATTGTTCCGGCCTCGGTTGGGGGCGTGGCCGTGCACAAACCATCGAGGATGCGCTTCCACGCGTGCGCCGGCATCCTGATCCCGTCGTGTACCCGGTCCTCGATGAACCACGTGGGAACAGCATGCAGCAGGGGAAACCAGGACAGGGAAGTCCGTACCCAGTCCTCGTCGATGGGGTCCTCAAGGCGGTCGATGTCCTTGGCGAAAGATGGCCGGGCCCGAAGGCTCAACGGGGAACCCGCCAGCACGAGCGCCGCGACACGATCGGGGTACTGGATGGCCAACTGCTGGGCCACGTAGCCGCCACTGGAGGAGCCAAGGACGAATGCCCTGTCCACATCGACGGCATCCAGGATGGCCGCGGCGTCCTCGGCCTGTTCTGCCAGCGAATAGCCTTCCGGTGGTTTGTCCGCATCGCCCTGCCCGCGGAGGTCGGGAGCGTAAACCCTGAAGCTGGTCAGCCGGGGTACAAGACGGTCAAAGCTTCGACGGGATTCACCCCATGCATGCAATAGCACCAGCGGCTTTGCATCGACGTCGCCCTGGACGAGACACGGCACCGTGATGCCCGTGCTGAGCCTGAGATTCAGGACTTCGGAGCCCATAGCCTCAGGGTACGCCTCGGCTCGCCCCCGAAGGCACTGTAGCGACGGCCGCCGTCGGGCACTGTGGCTCGCCCCCGGGCACCTGCGAGGCTACGGCGAGAGACGGGTGGTCATTACTCGTTCCTTCCCGCGCTCGGTTGGGTAGAACTTCTGCTGTAAGTAGTTAGCTTTCCCAGCCCTTTCCGGTCAGGCCCTTCCGGCCGGGTCAGGGAGGAAGGAGTGCCCGTGACGCTGCCCGCCGTCGACACAAGCGAACAGTCGGCACACGAGCACAAAAGCTCGGCGCCCACTTTCAGATCGAAGTCTGCTGCCGGGCTCGCCGTCGGTCTCGCACTAGTTGTCCTGTTCGCCGTGGTCCGGGTGCTGGCACCGCCCGCGTCGGCAACCTTTGGACTTCCCGACGCCGCCCGCGACTTTGCGACGCTCTCGATCAGCGTGGTGGTCGAATCCCTGCCCTTCGTTTTCCTCGGGATTGTCCTCTCGATCGCTGTCCAGGTCTGGCTGCCGGAGGGCATGCTGCTCCGTCGGCTGCCACGAAGCCCGGTGCTGCGGCGCCTGGTGCTCTCGCTCCTGGGAATGCTGCTGCCGGTGTGCGAGTGCGGGAATGTTCCATTGGCCCGGGGATTGGTGGTCAAGGGCCTCACGGTTGCCGAGTCGATGACCTTCCTGTTCGCAGCCCCCATCCTGAATCCCGTCACCATCGTCACCACCGCGCAGGCATTCGGCTGGGACAACGGCGTCCTGGTCTCCCGCGTTTTTGGCGGCTTCTTCATCGCGAACCTTGTCGGTTGGATCTACAGCCGGCATCCGCGCCCCCAGGACCTGCTGACCACCCGTTTCCAGGAGACCTGTAGCCTGGCTGACCACCACGGCCCTGCCAGCCGGGTGAAGCGCAGCGTGCGGATGTTCTCGCAGGAGACGCGTGCCATGATGCCGGCCTTGTTCATTGGCGCAGGCATGGCCGGGCTGATCCAGGTTGCTGTCTCCCGTGAAGTGCTGGTCACCCTGGGCGGGAACCCCGTCTGGTCTGTCCTGGCGCTGATGCTGCTGGCGTTCGTTGTCGCGATCTGCTCGAACGTGGATGCTTTCTTCATCCTGTCTTTCGGCGCAACCTTCATGCCGGGAGGGATCGTTTCTTTCCTCGTTTTCGGGCCGATGATCGACGTAAAAATGCTCGCCCTGATGCGCACCACGTTCACCGCGAAAACGCTTCTGCAGCTCAGCCTGCTGGTAGCACTGTGCGCGGCTGTACTCGGGTTGGCGGTCAACTATGGTCATTAGGCGGCTCGTGGCCCACTGGCAGGGCGTGGTTCTCGGCCTGATCGGCCTCATCGCCACGATCTGGCTGGGGCTCACAGGCCAGCTTGCTTTGTACATCCATCCACGGTATTTCGTGTTCACGATCATCATGGCCGTGATAGCCGCCGTGCTTGCCCTCGCGGCCTTCACCCTGGATCCCGCCACCCCGGACGAGCACGACAACGACCACGACCACGCCGAGGAGGGCAGATCCCGGTGGGGCTGGCTGTGGTCGGTCGGAAGCGTGCTCACGGTGATCGCCGCCGTCGTCGCCTTGCTGATCCTGCCGCCGTCGACCCTCACCACGGCGACAGTCGCCCAACGGGACCTCAACGGCTCGGCCTCTGCCCTCACGCTGAAAGCGCCCGCCCTGCCCAGCAAAGGCGACTACTCCGCGTTCACCGTGAGGGACTGGGCATCGCTGCTTCGCTCCGGCGCCGGACAGGACTTCTTTGCCGACAAGACTGCCACCGTGACCGGGTTCATCACCCCGGACAAGACTGATCCGAATGTTTTCTTCGTGGCCCGCTTTGTGGTCACCTGTTGCGCGGTCGATGCGCAACCGATCGGCATTCCGGTGTACCACCCGGGTTGGCAGAATGAGTACACAACCGACAGCTGGGTCACGATCTCCAGCGGTTTTCGCGCCAACCCCAACCCGGCCAGCCGCGAGGCCATCGTGCTGATCCCGGATTCCATCATCCCCACCACCCAGCCGGCGCAGCCCTATGTCTACTAAGCGCAGCCCTGCCTCTGCCAAGCGGGCCGCGGCCGCTGCAGCCGCCGCCGCGCTCGCCGCTGGGCGCCGCTTCGCCCGGCGGCTCTACGGCACCATCACGATCCTCACGCTGCTTGCCGGTGGCCTCACCGCCGCGAACCTGGCGAAGCTGCCACACCCCAACTCCACCTCGGCGCTAACCCGTTCCTCCGCCTCCGCAGACTTCGCGCTGTACACCCTGCAACGGGACACGGGCAAGGACAACACAGGGGTGAAGAAGCCGGACACCATCCGCGGCACAAGTCTTTCCGGCACCGGCGAACCCACTGCCATTGTCAGTGCTCCCCGCATTCAGGAATATGCCGCCCTTCCCTCCGCCCTCGCCGTAGTCACGATCAACGATGACAACACCAGCTCACTGGAGATCGTCTCCCTCGCCGGCGGCCCGCCAACCCTGGTTCCCTTGCCAAGCCTGGGAACAGTGGCGAACCTTCATGCGGCAGGATCCAAACACCTCATCGGTTTCACGTTCACCGCGTCGTCGGCCACAGGCCAGTACTGGAAGACACTCTTCGTGTACGACGTCGACAATCCGTCCGCGGGTCCGCGCCCCGTCCAGGGGATAAACGGCACGGTGTCGGCTGCGGATTGGCGCTTTGTGCCCGATGCGGCCACGTTGGTGGTGCGGACCGATGACGGATCCATGTTTCTCATTGACGCGTTGGAACCGGGCAAGGTGTCGCCTTTGGGTACGCACGCCGGGATTCTCGGATTCGTCCCCGGCACCAACGAACTCGCCGTGGCCGACCCGGGGCTGAGAAAAGGCATAGACCCGCTCCGATATTCAACCATCAGCCTCGCCACCGGCACACCGGCACCGCTGAAACTCACTGGGACCTCCGCGACCGATCCTGCCAACGGGGTCACCGCCTCCGCGGGCCAGCCCCTCGTCCTGGACGGTTCCGGCCAGTACGTGCAAGTCGTGAGAAAGTACGACGCCGGAAAAGAGGCTTCCGCCGTCATCCTCACCGGCAAGAACGGCCCGCGCCAGTTCTACCAGCCTTCCGCCGCATGGTCGCGCATTCTGGACCTCTGCGTCTCTCCGGCCCGTGACTACCTCGCGATCGAAACGGCACCCCCGGAATACGCAGGAGACCAATACCCCGTTCTCCCCGAACCCTTCCCCATGCGGACAGACCTCGTGGATCTGAAGACCGGCAGGGTCCTGAAAAGCGTTCCAGGGTTTCTCCCGAGCTGGTGCGGCTGACGCCTAAGGCGAATGCCGCCGTCGGGCGCTCAAGGTGTGGGCCGCCGTCGGGCGCTCAGTCCGAAAAGCCAGGTGGCAGCGACCGTTGCCAGATAACCGGTGATGACGATCAGCGCGGCCCCGGCCCAAAAGTAGTTGGTGGTGCTGCTTTCCTGTCCGAAACCAGGGGCGATCTTGATCAGCGAGTACACAGCAACAGCCGCCGCCGCGACGCCCGCCAGCGCCGACAACAACAGCCACAAACGCGAGGACGCCCAATGGTCGCCGCGATCGTCCTGGACGTTCCAGCGGTTCCCGGTGCGCAGCACCAGCCAGCCGGCCGGGAGCATGACCGCTCCCACCAGGAGGAACGCGGCTACGACGTCGGCGGGCCGGTGCCACTGGTTGATCAGCGTGGACACACCGGCCGCCACCGCGAACGTGCCGCCCAGGAACCCGGCCACAGGGCGCCAGCGGGGCGACACCACCAGGAACACCGCGGCTGCCGCCGAGGCCGCCAGGGTCGTGTGGCCGGACGGCAGCGAATTCAGCTCGATGGTCTCGACACCTCGGAACGGCCTGTCCGGGAACCAATCCTTCAAGATCTGCGTGGCCAGGTTCGCCGCCACACAAGCGGCCAGGGCAATGCCCGCAGCCTTCCAGCGCCGGCGCGCTATCGTGACGAAAAGGACGACGACGGCGGCGATCGCCACCGAAATGACCGGCAACCAATCGAGGAACTTGGTGGTTGCCCGCTCGGCCGGGCCGTTGAGGGTCACGGCTTCCACCAGGGCGGATTCGTCGATGTACTGTCCCGTTGTGGTGCGGACGAAGAAATAGTAGGTGGCCGCGAAGCCAGCCACGCATGCCAAGGTTGCCAGCACAAAAAGGAAACCCGTTCCGGCGCCTGCCCAGCGCTTGTTTGCGGTCCTCTGTGTGGCCGTCAGCCGGCCTGTGCTAGGAAAACTCATCCCCTTCAGGGTGCCATATCTAGCTGGGAGGATCACTTCTGCTCGGCGAGAAGCTCCTCATAGAGCTCCAGGTGTTCGGCAACCATCCTTTCGGCGCCGAAATAGGTTTCCGCGGCCCGGCGGCATTCGCCTCGGTCCAGCGTGGCGGCGGCAACGAGGGCGGACGCGAGTTCCGGAGGATTGGAACCCAGGTAACCCGTGACGCCTTCACAAACGATCTCCGGGGCGGATCCTCGGAAAGTTGCCACTACTGGCGTGCCGGTAGCGAGGGCCTCAATCATGGCCATCCCGAAGGGTTCATCCCACTGAATCGGATTCAGCAAAGCCACGGAGCCGCCCAGGAGGACGAACTTGTCCGCGGCGTTCAGCTCGCCGAGGTATTCGACGTCGGGCCCCAGCAATGGTGCGATGACCGCGGAGTAATACTCATGCTCCTCCGCGCTGTACATTTTGGCCGCAATTCGGAGCGGAATCTGGGCCAGCTTGGCGGCCTCTATTGCTTCCGGCAAGCCCTTGCCGGGATGCATCCGGCCAAGGAAGCTGGCGTAGCCGCCGTCGCCGGATCCGAGCGGGACGGATTGCGTGTCGATGCCGTGGTGAATGACCCTCCGTGTCTTGATTCCGGGGGCAGTATCTGCCTGATGATGCGAGATCGCAATGATCGCGGTGTCGGTTGCCATTGCTTGGTAGATGTCATGGTTTTCGGCTGAAAAGGGGAGATGGGCCGTTGCGACGAGGGGAATACCGCCTGGCCGATGCCGATAGAGTGGCCCGGCCAGCGTGTTGTCGTGGATGAGGTCCACGCCCTCCATGGCCGCGAAGGCATACACGCTGTGGCGAAGTTCGTCGGTGCCGTTCCCAATCCTGGATCCGTCCGCGAGCGGAGGACCGGGGACCTTGGCCACTGGACATGTGCTTCCGGACGCCGCCGCCAGAAGCACATCATGACCGGCTGCGGACAGGCCACGCGCCAGGATATCGATGATCGACTCGGTGCCGCCGTAAGCGGGCGGTGGGACGGGGATCCAGGGCGGGGCAACCAATCCGATGCGCATCTACTTCCCCCGCCGCGGTCCAGCGGTGGCATGGTGGACATCCAACAGGTCGGAAAGCGGTTTGCGGGCCTCGAGGTGCAGCGCAATATTCTCAGGCAGGTCCGTGACCCGTGTTTTTCCGTTGACCACCTCCAGGGAAATCCGGGATCCGGCCAGCGGAATGTTCCGCATCTTGATGTCCCCGAAGCCCTCCGGGACCACAGGAGCCAGCCAGAGGCCTCCGTGTGTGAGGCAGGGATCGAAGCGGAGCAGAACGCGGAGCAGGTGAACCGGTGTGGCGGCCGCCCACGCCTGCGGTGAACATGACGAGGGATACGGAACGGGCATTCCGTAGGTTTTCCTGTCCAAGCCGCAGAACAATTCCGGCAGCCGCCCGCCAAAAGCCTCCGCCGCATCCAAGAGGCCCATGACGATCCGCTGGGACTCCTCCACAAAGCCGTACCGCATCAAGCCGCCGGCAATGAGGGCATTGTCGTGCGGCCACACCGAGCCGTTGTGGTAGCTCGCAGGATTGTAGGCTGCCATGTCTGAGGCGAGCGTCCGGACACCCCACCCGGTGAACATGGTGTCCGACATCAGCCGTTCCGCGACCAAGGGAGCCTTGTCGTCGTCGACGATTCCGCTCCAGAGGCAGTGGCCCATATTTGACGCGCACGCATCTACTGGCCGCTTGTCGCGGTCCAGGGCGATCGCGAAATAGCCGCGTTCAGGGAGCCAGAACTGCTCGTTGAACTTGCGCTTGAGTTCGGCCGCCCGCGCACCCCACACCGCAGCAAGCTTGGCATCTCCGTCCTCTTGGGCTATGAGTGCCCTGCTGAGATAGGCCGTGTACACGTAGCCCTGGACTTCGCACAGCGCGGTTGGAGGCATGGCCAAAGTGCCGTCGGCGAAGTTGATGCCGTCCCCGGAATCCTTCCAGCCTTGGTTGAACAGCCCTTGGTCCGTGGCCCGCGAGTACTCCACGAAGCCATCCCCGTCGGCGTCTCCGTAGTCGCGGATCCAATCCAAGGCCCGGTCCACCGCTGGCAGGAGGGATTCCGTGACCTCGGAGCGGAATCCCCAGCGGGTGAGCTCCCCGGCAAGCGTGACGAACAACGGAGTGGCATCCACCGACCCGTAGTAGGCACTCCCGCCCCCGAGGGCCAAACCCGTGCTGGCGCCCAGGCGGACCTCATGCAGGATCCGGCCGGGTTCCTCTTCGCTCAGCGGGTTGACGGTGCGGCCCTGGTGGTCGGCGAGGGTCCGCAGCGTCGCCAGGGCCAGCGAGGGGTCGAGGGGAAGGGTCATGAAGGAAGTCAGGAGCGAGTCCCGGCCGAAGAGGGCCATGAACCAAGGCGATCCTGCTGCCACCACCGTGCACCCAGGATGGTCGGGGTCGAAGATCCGCAACGAGCCGAGGTCTGCCCTGCTTTGATCCAACGCTTCTTGGAAGGCGTGGTTGGCCACTTCCGTTTGGGGAACCTTGCCGTGCCACTCCTGCAATCTCTCTTCCGGGACATCGTAAGGACGCTGGCTGCCCCAAACAGAGGCGTCGGCATCCGGTCCAACCCCGTCAATGCTTGGCGTGGCAGTCACGCTGGTGGACCAATGGCCTTGGGGCCCGATGGCCACGTCATAGCTGAGGACATCGCCGTCAACCAGGGCATTCGGGGCATCGACAGTGACCAGCACATGCCGCCCCTGCCGCTGGGACTCAAGGACCAAGGCCCCATTGCTGCCCTGCGCCAAATGCACACTCTCGTGCCGTGCCCGCCCTTCTTTGACTTCGAAGATGTCGGCAAAATCAGCATTCACCGTCAGCGAAACAGTGCATCGAGTGGCTTTGTGGGAAAAGTTCCTGACCGTGATTTCCTCGCGCACTCCGCCGAACAGGCTCCGTCGGCGTTCGATCAACAGGTGGCTGTCTGCCAGGCCGTCGGTGCGTGCCGCCCGGCCGATGAAATCGGCACGATAAGGCTCCGGGACCGGGGAGCCCAAGGCCTCGATGGCGTGCCCGTTCACCGCCAGGACCCAGTTGGAAACGAACCGAGTGTCCCGGAAAAACATTCCGTGGGGGCGTAGTTGGTCCATATCGCCGTTGGCTGCGGACACACAAAAGGATGTTCCCGCCAACAGCGTCACGGCGCCGGCGCCCGCCGAACCTGCAAGGTTTTCGGCATTCCAACCTGTCATCGATGAGCTCCAAGGTAGGGAAGGGGAATGGAAGGAAGAGGAGGAAGAGGAGGGGGTGGTGGTGGGGTAGGGAACGAGATATGGCCAATGAAAGCGACGGGGACTGGATCTGGGGATCGGAAGCAGGAGATGGGGATCGGGAATCTGGGCATAGGGATCGGAAACTGGAGATGGGGATGGGGAAACTGGGCAACTTGCATCAGCGTATTCTGCGCGTCTTCGGAAGTGAACCCTCCTGCACGTATGGCGGGTTTTGGGTGGACCCTCCTTCAGTCCTGGCGGGTTTTCCACTGACGCTCCTGCAGATATGGCGGGTTTTCCACCGACCCTCCTTCAGGTATGGCGGGTTTACCACCGACGCTCCTTCAGTTCTGACCCCTTGTTGCCGCAGATTGGGCCCCGATATGTGGTGGAGGGTTTAGGTTTTGGGGCCAATATCTGCAGGAGGGTCGGGGGTGTGGGGCGTATATGTGCGGGAGGGTCGGGGGTGTGGGGCGTATATGTGCGGGAGGGTCGGGGGTGTGGGGCGTATATGTGCAGGAGGGTTGGGGTTTGGGGGGCGATATCTGCAGGAGGGTTGGGGTTTGGGGCGGGATATCTGCAGGAGCGTTGGGGAACCGTGAGGTCGGCGTAACACGGATGTGACGCTTGACACGTGTTAGGTGATGGATTTACGCTACCTAACACGTGTTAGGAAGGAAAAAGACATGGCAGGAAGCAACGGGAAGTTGCGTGAGATCTCACGCAGGACAGCCCTTGGTGCCTTGGGCGCGGGAATTGTCGGAGCAACCGTGGCGTCGTGGCCACGGTTGACCGGCATGGACATCCCGGGCCGCGGGGACAACAGCCTCAGCATCGCCATCATGGGAACCGCAGCGGACGCAGCCGCCCGACAGCGGGTCATCGATGCGTTCGCGCGGGTCCACCCGGAAATCAGGGTGAAGGTCCAGGCCATCCAGGCCGCGGACTGGAAGGACTTCTTCACCAAGATCCTCACCATGGTGGCAGCAGGAACGCCACCGGACGTGGTCTACGTAGCCACCGAAGGCGCCCAGCTTTTCGCCGAGAAACTGGCCCACCCCTTGGACGAGTACCTTCGCCGCGATGCCGCGGACATGAAGGAATACTTCGCGGACGTCCACCCCAGCCTCGTGGAGGCGTTCATGTACAAGGGGAGCCTGTTCCAGCTTCCCATCGACTGGAACGCCGCCAACATGTACTACAACACCTCGGCTCTGCAGCAAGCCGGACTCGAACGTCCGTCGGATAACTGGACCCAGGCCGACTTCCGCAATACCCTTGCGGCGATGCGCAAAGCCAGGCCGCAGGACTTCACCCCGTACTACTGGACCAACAGGCTCTTCGGCGGCGTGGTTCCGTGGCTCTACGCCAACGACACCAGCTTCCTCAAGGAAACCAAGTCCGGCGGCGGCGGATGGCTCTGGGACAGCTTCTACGCCCAGGATCCGTCGCGCGGCCTGCGCTCGGGCGGCTATCAGTGGCTTGAACCCAATGCCGATGACCCACGTGTGTATGAGTCGTTCGACTACCTCCGCGGGCTCGTCAAGGACGGCTTGGGTGTCCGGCCCGAAGAGGGCGGCGGAAACTCACTCGTCGGGCTGTTCGCTTCCAACAGGATCGGCATGACGCCGGCGGGCGGCTACTGGGTGGAAGGCCTCCACGAAGCCGGAATGAAGGAGGACGGCTTCGACGTCCAGTTCTTCCCACGCTGGCGCACCCAGCGTCACCAGTTCGGTACCGCGGGTTACGCCATCATGAAGACCGCCAAGGACAAGGACGCTGCGTGGGAGTGGCTCAAGTTCTCTTCCAGCCTGGAAGCCATGCGCTTGGTCTTCCCGACGCCGAATACCACCCCGGCGCGCCGCTCCATGGTCAACGAGCAGTTGTACGCGGGACGCGGCCCCAAGCACTGGAAAGTCTTCTACGACACCCTGGACAAATTCCCCACCACAGGTCCCATTCCGGCACCGCCCCAGCAGGCCGCCGTCGAGACCGCATTGATGAAGAACGTATCCCTGGCCGTCAGCGGTGACGAGCGCCAACTCAAGCAGGCCCTCGACTCCATGCAACGCGACCTTGAGATCGCCTTGAGGAGGCAGGCATGAGCACGGCAACAACGGACATGTCCACCAAACGCCGGCACGGCGCCGCGGCGAAGAGCAAGACATCCGGAAAGCAGCGCCAGCGCTGGCTGCCTTGGGCGTTCTTGGCCCCGACCATCCTGGGCATGGGACTCTTCACCCTCGTGCCGATCGTGGCGTCCGTACTGCTCGCTTTCTTCCGCTGGGACATCATTTCGGCCCCAAGCTTCGTCGGGTTCGACAACTTCGCCGAAGTGGTTCAGGACCCCACGGTCCGGGTCTCGTTCCTGAACACCATCGTGTTCGTGGTGGTGGCCGTGGCGTTGCAGCTCGGCCTCGCCTTGGCGCTGGCCATCATGGTGCAGGAGAAACTCCCGGCCTGGCTCCGCGTCTTCTTCCGCAGCGCCTTCTTCTTCCCGCTGATACTGTCCGCGGCATCGGTGTCCATCTTCATGCGCTACCTGTTCAACGAACAATTCGGCGTGGTCAACTGGCTCCTGTCCTTCGTGGGCATCCCCGCGGTCCCTTGGCTGACGACGCCGGGCGGGTCTGCCGCCGTCGTGATCCTTGTGTATGTGTGGCAGAACTTCGGATTCTCGTTCCTGCTGTTCATCGGCGGCCTGGCGTCCATCCCCACCGAAACCTACGAGGCTGCATCGATCGACGGCGCCACGGGCTGGCGTAAACACCTCCACGTGACGCTGCCGCTTCTGAGCCCCACCACCTTGGTGGCATCCGTGATGGCGATCATCAACGCCCTGCAGGTGTTCGACCAGCCCTACGTCCTGACCCGCGGCGGCCCCGGCGACTCCACGCGCACCGCGGTGATGGTGATCTTCGAGTCCGCCTTCCAGCGCCTCGAGTTCGGCCAGGCCTCGGCGATCGGCGTGATCCTCACGCTGATCATCATGGCCATCACCGCCGCCCAGTTCCGGCTCAGCAAACGATTCGTCTTCTACCAGTAAGGCCCGCCATGACTACCACCTCAACCCAGCGCGCCGCCGTCGGACGCATCTCTCCCAACGGAGTCACGCCACGCAAGAAGCGGAACTGGAGCATGGCCGGACGAATCGTGCTGCTCCTGATCGCGTCCGTCCTCATCCTTGGCCCGGTGCTGTGGACCCTGTCCACCTCGTTGCGGCCACCTGCGGAATCGTTCCAGTTGCCGCCGTCGTTCCTTCCGCTCAATCCTGACTTCACGTCGTACGAGCAAGTCTTCAAACAGCTCAACATCATGCTTCTGGTCCTCAACAGTGCCCTCGTGACGGGACTGATCGCCGTCGGGCAGATGTTCACTGCGGCGCTGGCCGGGTATGCGTTCGCGAACCTCAAGTTCCGCGGCCGCGGGGCGCTGTTCTCGATCGTGTTGGCAACTATGATGGTCCCCGCGCAGGTGACGATTGTTCCGGTGTTCATGCTGATCCGCGGCATCGGTTTGTCCGACACGCTCCTCGCGCTGATCCTTCCGGCGATCCCGACGGCGTTCGGCACCTTCCTGATGCGCCAGTACTTCCTGGGGCTCCCGGGCGATTTGGGCGAGGCCGCGTCGATCGACGGCGCCTCGCCCTGGCGCACGTTCCGCTCGGTGTACGCGCCGCTGGCGATGCCGGGCATGGCAATCGTGGGCATCCTGGCGTTCAATTACCACTGGAACGAGTTCTTCCGCCCGCTCATCCTGACCATCTCCGAGCAGAACTTCACGCTCCCGCTAGGCCTGGTGTCGCTCCAGGGCAACCTCGGCACTGGCAGCATCTCGGTGGTGCTGGCGGGCGTGATCCTCTCCATGATTCCTGCCCTGGTGGTGTTCATGTTCGGCCAGCGCGCCCTGCGTGACGGACTCACCGCCGGCACAGGCAAATAGCCCTCCTACTTTCCTGAAAGGCCTTCGATGACGGACCTTGTAGCCTCCACTCCTTCCCTTGCCATGGCGGCCACCCACCCCGACCCCGCGTTCCCGCGCTTCCACCCCCGCCCTGCCCTAGGCTGGATCAACGATCCCAACGGCGTCAGCTACATCAACGGCCGGTACCACGTGTTCTTCCAGTTCAACCCGGAATCGGCCCGGCACCACCGGATCCAGTGGGGCCACGTGAGTTCCCCGGACCTGGTGCACTGGGATGAGCATCCCGTAGCGTTGCGCCCACAGGACGGCGGGCCGGACGAGTTCGGTTGCTGGACCGGCGTAGTGACGGACGACGACGGCGTCCCCACCGCCGCTTACTCCGGCGTCAGGGCGGATGGGGGTCACTCGCAAGTGGTGATTTCCCGCGGCTCGGCGGACTTGGTGTCGTGGGAGCAAACCGGCCACGTGGCGGCTACGATGCCGTCCGATGGCCTGGTCACGGCCGTGCGCGACCCCTTCATCTTCCACTTCAACAGCAAGCGCTACGCCATGCAGGGCGCCGGGCTGGCCAATGGACATGCTGCTTTGCTGCTGTACACGGTCGAGGACATGTCCGACTGGAAGTTCCAAGGGATCTGGCTGACCACCGAAAACCCCGTGGCCGCCACACACACGCCGGCCGAAATCTGGGAGTGCCCGCAGCTGGTCCGTGTCCCTTCCGACGGGGTAATTTCCGACGGCGTCCCTTCCGACGGCGCTGACACCTGGGTCATGATGTTTTCCCTGTGGCTCTCCGGTGACGACCACGAGCACGCCAACGGAGTGGGCCACCTCATTGGCTCGCTGGCCGAGGATCCGTCCACTGGACTGCCGGTGTTTGTCCCGCGTTCCGGAGGCAAGTCGGACCTTGGCCGGGATTTTTATGCCCCGCAGATCGTTCAGCTGGATTCCGGGTCCGCGTCGGAGCCGCGCGCCCTGCTGTGGGGATGGGCTAACGAAGGGCCCGGCCGTGATGGGCGCCGCGGCCGTTCGCAAGACCAGATCGACGCCGCGGGCTGGGCCGGCGTATTAACCCACCCGCGCTTCCTCTCGGTTGAGAACGATGCATTGGTGGTTGCTCCTGCGCCGGAGGTTGAGGCTTACCGGGGTTCCTCGGCTGCGGGCGGTGCGGCCGGGACGGTTTCCTTGCCGCCGTTTGCCGAAGCAATTGTGACCGGTGGCCTTGACGGTAGCGCTGGCGAGGTTCGGCTGGTGCTGGCCTCCGGAGCGGAGCGGCAAGTGGTGTTCGCGGGGCCGTTGTCCGGAGGCGAGGAACTCCGCATCTTCGTCGATGCTTCCCTGGTGGAGGTGTACCGGAAGGGCTCGGTGGCCACGACGCTCCGTGCCTACCCGGCCCTGGGTGAGGAATGGAGCCTTGAGCTTCCCGAAGGTGCAGCGGCGGACATCTGGGAACTGAAGCTGCCCGAATAGGCGGCAGGCCGCCGTCGTAATTTCCCCACTTTTGACCACGTTTGGCCGGAGTCGTAGTCCAAGAACCCCGTATTTTAGGGGATTCCGGGGCTGCGGCCCGGCCAAAAGTGGGGAGATTCAGCGGGCAGGCACGGGTCCCGTGGACTCACGGACCACCAGACGGCAGGGAACCATGGTCTCCAAACCGGCGTTGGTCTCCAACCCGGCCCTGCCGCCTCCCGCCGCGGCCCCCTGTTCAGGGTCCTCAATCTGTTCCAGCAACATGCTCATGGCGGCCGCGCCCATTTCGCGCAGCGGGAGCGCCATGGTGGTCAGCGCGGGGATCATGGTGGCGGCGATGCGGAACTCGTCGTCGTAACCCATGATCGAGAGGTCGTGGGGGACGGAGAGGCCCAACCGCGAGGCAGCCAGGGCAACCCCGACCGCGAGGCGATCGTTCGCGCACGCAATCGCGGTGGGCCGTTCGGCGGAGGAGAGCAGTCTCATTGCACCGTGGAATCCGTCGTTGATGTCCCATCCGGCCGTGAAGACGCGGTCGTCGCGAACGGGGATGGCGGCCTTGGCCATGGCTTCCCGGTGGCCTTCGATGCGCAACGGTACAGCCGGGGAGCTTGCAGCGCCGGCTAGGAAAGCGATGTCGCGATGGCCCAAATTCAGCAAGTGCTCGGTGGCTTCCCTGCCGCCGGAAACCTCGTCCGGGATGACATGGCGGAGCTGCGGGGTGGGGCTGTTGTCGTAGCAGTTGGCCAGCACAGAGGGGACGCGCAGCATGCCCTGGGGCACGTCGAGTGGCTTCAAGCCGACTGTGACATACATCAGTCCATCGACTTGCCTGTCGAGCAGGGTTTCGACGGCGCTCTCGTCACGGGAGGCGTCGCGCTCGGTGTCCATGACGACGGTGACAAAGCCGTGGGCGCGGGCGACATCGTCGGCGCCACCGATGATATTGCCGTCGAACGGGCTCACCACCACCTCGTCAGACACGATGCCAATCACGCGCGTGCGCTGGTTCCGCAGGCTCAGGGCGATGGCGTTGGGGGAGTAGTTGAGCTCGGCCGCGGCCTGCCGGATGCGGTCCTGACTCTCCTTGGCCACATTGCCGTCGCCGCGCCCGTTGAGCACCAGCGACACCGCACTCCGCGAGACGCCCGCCCGTTTCGCGACGTCGAGTGCTGTGGCCTTGCGCTGCATACGGGCTCCTCCGCCGGGGGTGATTCGGGCTTCTTGCTGCATTCTACCTAACGCGTGTGAGGTCCGCCGGTACCGCAACCCTCCTGCAGTTTTGAGGCCCTTTACGGCGATCCTCCTGCAGATATATGCCCTTCCCCCAAACCCTCCCGCAGATCTACCGGGCGTAGAGTATCCACCATGCCCGCATTCCCCACCCTCGACGAGATCCTTGCCACCGCCACCGTGGTCAGCCTGCCGATGCGCGTGAAGTTCCGGGGGATCATGGAGCGCGAGACGCTCCTGTTCCGCGGCCCGGCCGGTTGGGGCGAGTTTTGCCCGTTCCCCGAGTACAGCGACGCCGAAGCCTCCCGCTGGCTCGCCGCCGCCGTCGAAGCCGCATGGCAAGGTTTTCCCCCGCAGCTGAGGGACACCATTCCAGTCAATGCAACCGTCCCCGCCGTGCCTGCCGCCCGGGTGCCCGAGGTCCTGGAGCGCTTCGGCCGCGTGGACGCGGTCAAGGTCAAGGTCGCCGAGCGCGGGCAGGAACTCACCGACGACGTCGCTCGCGTCACCGCAGTCCGGAACGCCCTGCCGGACGCGGCCATCCGGGTGGACGCGAACGCAGGCTGGGACGTGCCCCAGGCGATCGAGGCACTTGGCCGCCTGTCCGCCGTCGGGCTCGAATACGCCGAGCAGCCCGTGCCGCACATCGAGGGGCTCGCCGAAGTCCGCCGTCGGCTCGCGCAACAAGGAACGCCCGTGCTCATCGCGGCCGACGAATCCGTCCGGAAGGAAGACGACCCCCTCAAGGTGGCCCGGGCCGGCGCGGCGGACTTGATCGTCGTCAAGGTGGCGCCGCTTGGGGGAGTGCGGCGCGCGCTGGACATCGTCGCGCAAGCCGGGCTTCCCGCCGTCGTGAGCTCGGCACTGGACACGTCGGTGGGGATCCGCGCGGGGCTGGCGCTCGCCGCCGCGCTGCCGGAACTGCCGTACGCCTGCGGGCTGGGGACCGTGCGGCTGTTCACCTCGGACATTACGCGGGATCCGTTAGTGCCCGACGACGGCGCCATCCGCGTCCGCGAAGCCGTCGCCGACGAGGGGCTGCTGGAGCAGTACGCGGCTCCCGCTGAACGTCGCGACTGGTGGCTGGACCGGCTCCGCCGCGTGCACGGTCTCCTGGCTGGGCAGTCCACCGGAACCTAACCGGAGTGTCCTCTCGCCGCCCGACGCTCGCTCACCTTTGAGGGTCCTTTCGGAAACGCTCGCTCACCTTTACTTTCAGATGAGCGAGCGTTTCGGCTTTTGGCCCCAAAGGTGAGCGGGCGTTTTAGGGGGAGGCGCCGCTAATAGACTGGTGCGGTGACTTCGCAAGGCTCCCTGAGCTCCCTCGCCGCTGCCCGGATCGCCGTTAAGGCGTTGCTCGACGGCGGTGTGCGGCACGTGGTGGTCTCTCCGGGTTCGCGCTCGGCGCCCATGGCCTACGCGCTGGCCGAAGCCGAAGCAGCCGGAAACGTCCGCCTCCTCGTCAGGATCGACGAACGCTCAGCCGGTTTCACGGCGCTGGGCCTGGCCCTCTCCACGGGCGCCCCGGCGGCCGTCCTCACCACCTCAGGCACCGCCGTCGGGAATCTCCTGCCGGCCGTCATGGAAGCCAACCACGCTGCGGTTCCCCTCGTAGTCCTTTCAGCCGATCGTCCCGCCGAACTCCTGGGCACCGGCGCCAACCAAACCACCATCCAGCTGGACCTCTTCGGCGAACACGTGCGCTTCGCCGTCGACATTCCCGCGGGCAGCAACCCGAGGCGCGCCGTCGAGACCGCCCTTTACGCGGCAACCGGCGCCCTCGAGGACACCCCTCCAGGCCCTGTGCAGCTCAACCTCGCCTTCCGCGAGCCACTCGTCCCGGAACAGGGCGAGGCCCTGCCCGCCCCCCAGGGCCGCGGCGTCTTCCACTACGACTCCGGTCCCCAGCCGCTGAACATGCCGCCCGCTCCCGCCGAACTGACCGAACGGCGGACGGTGGTCCTTGCAGGGCACGACGCCGGTCCGGTCGCGGAGGCCTTCGCCCGCGCCCACGGCTTTCCCTTGCTGGCCGAGCCGTCCTCCAACGCGCGCTTCGGCCCCAATGCGATCGGGCCGTATCGCCTGATGCTGGACAATTTCGGACCAAGCTCCGCCCTGCCGATCGAACGGGTGGTGGTCTTCGGACGTCCGACCCTTTCGCGGCCCGTCGCAGCCCTGCTGGCCCGAAACGACCTCCCCGCCGCCATATATGAGCCTGTTCCGGTGGCCTGGTACGAGCACGGCCGGCGTCGCGAGGAACGCTTTGATTCGCTGACTGAATTGGCGGAGTTCGCAGGCCGGGGCTCGGACGAATGGCTCGACGCTTGGCTCCTCGCCGGGTCCGCAGCCCAACACGCGCTCGACAGCGTTCTCGAAGCGGAGCCTGCAACCAACGGGCCCGCCGTGGGCGCCGCCGTTTGGAAACACGCTCGCGGACAGCTGGTACTGGGCTCCTCCAACGGCATCCGCGACGTCGACCTCGCCGGACAGCCCGCCTCCGAACCCCTGGCCACGGTTTTCGCGAACCGCGGCCTCGCCGGCATCGACGGAACCATCTCCACGGCCACGGGAATCGCCCTCGGCGCGGGCCGCGAAACCACCCTCCTCCTGGGCGACGTCACCTTCCTGCACGACGCCGGGGGCCTGCTCCTCGGAGCCGGAGAACCCGGGCCGGACCTGCGCACCGTGGTTCTTAACGACTCCGGCGGGGGCATCTTCGGCCTCCTCGAGCACGGCAAGGTGGAGGACGACGGCGGCTACGGCACCGCCGTCGAGCGCCTCTTCGGCACCCCGCACAGCGTCGACATTTCCGCGCTGGCCGCGGCATACGGCGTCGGGCACACTTCAGTGCGTACGACGGCGGAGCTCGCCGCCGTGCTTGCCTCGCCTTTGAAGGGGCGCAGCATTGTCGAAGTACGCACGGACCGTTCCGACCTGCGCCGGTTGCATGCGCGCATCAAGGCCGCAGTAGGCGCGGCCGTGTCCCAGGTACTGCTGCGGGCGTAGGCGCTCAGCGCTGGCGACGCGGACACTGACTGGCGACACGTAGGCAGACCCGCGACACGGAAATGCCCTGTCGAGGCTGGAATTCCAGCCTCGACAGGGCATTTGCGCGTCGCCGGGCATTTACCGCAGCGCAGGATCTACAGCACTCGGCTGAGGAATTCCTTGGTGCGGGCGTGCTGGGGGTTGGCGATGATTTCGCGGGGGTCACCGGATTCCACCACCACGCCTCCGTCCATGAAGGTCAGGCGGTCGCCGACTTCGCGGGCAAAGCCGATCTCGTGGGTCACCACGATCATGGTCATGCCGGACTTGGCCAGGTCCTTCATCACGTTGAGCACATCGCCCACGAGTTCGGGGTCAAGCGCGGAGGTGGGCTCGTCGAAGAGCATCAGCTCCGGTTCCATCGCCAGGGCCCGGGCGATCGCGACGCGCTGCTGCTGGCCGCCGGAGAGCTGTGCGGGGTAGTGGTTGGCGCGGTCGGCCAGGCCTACCCTGTCCAACAATTCGAGGGCGGCCTTCTTCGCGACGCCCTTGTTCTTGCCCTTGACCTGCACAGGCGCTTCCATGACGTTGTAGAGCGCGGTCTTGTGCGGGAACAGGTTGAAGCGCTGGAAGACCATGCCGATTTCCCGGCGCTGCGCGGCGATTTCCTTGACCTTCAGGTCGTGGAGGCGGCCGTTGACTTCGCGATAGCCGATCAGCTGGTCACCGACGGAGATGCGGCCGGCGCTGATGGTTTCGAGCAGGTTCACGCAGCGGAGCATGGTGGACTTTCCGGAACCGGACGGACCGATCACAACGGACACTTCGCCTTGGTTGACCGTCAGGTCGATGCCGCGGAGCACGTGGTGGGGACCGAAGTACTTGTGGAGGCCTTCGATCCGCACCAGCGGTTTCTGGGTGGTGATCGTCATTTTGCCTCATCCTCCGGGAAGTCCATCTTCAGCGACGGCTCTGCTTCGGCACTCGGTGCCACTGCCGCGGCCGCCTTGGCAGCCGCGGGGTTGATGACGGCCGGGGCCAGGTTGGTGTCCACGCCCTTGCCGTAGTAGGCCTCGATGTAGTGCTGGCCGACCATGAGGATGCTGGTGATGACCAGGTACCAGATGGCTGCCACGATCAACAGCGGCACCGGAAGGTAGATCCGGTTGGCCAGGGCGTTGGTGGCGAAGGTCAGGTCCAAGGTGAACGGGACGGCCAGGACCAGGGAGGTGGTCTTGAGCATGCCGATGGTCTCGTTGCCGGTGGGCGGGACGATGATGCGCATGGCCTGGGGCAGGATGATGCGCCACATGATCTTGCCCTTGCCCATGCCCAGGGCTTCAGCGGCTTCGGTCTGTCCCTTGTCCACGGACTTCAGGCCGGCCCGGAAGATCTCGGCCAAGTAGGCCGATTCATTAAGGCCAAGCCCCAGAATCGCGGCAACAAGGGCGGTAATGACTGTGCTCGTGTCCATGCTGAACAGCTCGGGGCCGAACGGAACCCCGGCGCTGATTTTCGGGTAGAGGACGGCGATCAGGCCCCAGAAGACCAATTGGGTGTAGACCGGGGTGCCGCGGAAGAACCAGACCCAAACCCAGGAGGTGTACCGCAGGACCGGGTTGTCGGACTGCCTCATGACGGCCAGCAGGATGGCAAGGACAATCGCAATGGCCATCGAAGCCACAGTCAGGAGCAACGTCCAGCCAACACCCTGGACGACCTTCACGTCCAGGATGTAGGTGCCCACCACGTCCCAACGGAAGTTGTGGTTCGTGATGACGCTTTGAATCATTAGTGCCAATACGCCAAGGATAACGACAGCGCTGATCCACCGCCCAGGATGCCTGACCGGCACCGCATTGTTCAGCACCGGCGCTGCGTGGGCTGGTTGATGATGATCCATCTGTGCACCTGATTTGTTATCCGTGGCGGGAATACTCAAGACTTGACCGCCGGGTTGACCTCGGACTTGGTGATGGCGCCTTCGGCGTTGCCCCAGCCAGTGAGGATCTTCTTGTATGAACCGTCAGACATGAGCTTGGTCAGGGTCTTCTGGATGACGTCGGCGAGGGCGGTGTCTGACTTGGCAACGGCGATGCCCTGGGGAGCGGCGTCGTAAACGTCGCCGAGCTTCTCGAGCTGGCCGTTCGTCTGGGTCAGGGCGTAACCGATGATGGGGGAGTCGGCTGCCATGGCGTCAATGCTGCCGTTGACGAGCCTGGTGGTGACGTCGGTCTGGTTCTTCAGGGTGACGATGTTGATGGGCTGCTTGCCATCAGCTACGCACTTCTTGTTGCGACCGGAAAGGTCCGGGTCTTCCTGGACGGTGCCGGTCTGCACGCCGATGGATTTGCCGCAGACGTCATCCAGGGAGAACTTCTTCGGGTTGCCCTTCTGCACTGCCCAGGCGGTGCCGGCGTTGAAGTAGCTGACCATGTTGACCGCGCCGAGTCGCTCGGGGTTGATGGTGAAGGAGGAGATGCCGAGATCGTACTTGGGGCCGAGAGCGGGGAGGATGCCCGTGAATTCGGCAGTCTGCACCTGGACCTTCAGGCCGAGTGTGGCACCGATTGCCTTGGCGATGTCGACGTCGTAACCGACCGGAGTCTGGCCGTCGGTTCCGAGGAACTCTGCAGGAGCGTAGGTGGTGTCCGAGCCGACGGTCAGCGTGCCCTTGGACTTGATAGCCGCCGGGACCAAGGCAGCAAGAGTGTCATCCTTGGCGATGGTGGTGGGGTTAAAACTTGCATTCGCGCTGCCAGAAGGTGAGGAAGAACTCGACGTGCCTTGCTCTGAGGCGTTGGTGCAGGCGGTCAGGGCCAGGGCGCCGATTGCGATGATGGTTGCAGCCTTGAGCGTCGAATTGACCGGAAGCGAACGGAATTTCTGCATTTTCTTACCTTTTTTTGCAGTGGATGCGAAACTAATCGGTTTATAGTGTAGCGCCGAACATGAGATGTGCGTCACAGAAAACTAAGTTTTACTATTGGATAACCTACCAAGCCAAAAATCAAGACCCTCTCCACAGCCTTTGTCTCACATCCCAGACATCACAGGGGTAGGCGAGGGCCGGAAGTCAAAGGGTCGGATCTTAGCTGTTGATACCCAGTGATTCGAGCATCGGGCGGAATTTGGCCCAGGTCTCGGCCAGCTCGGCCTCGGGAACGGAGCCCTCAACGATCCCGCAGCCCGCGTACAAGCGGACGGTTGTTGGGCTCTCGATGATGGCACCACGCAATGCGATACCCCACTCACCGTTGCCCGCGGCGTCGAGCCAACCGACCGGTCCCGCGTACGGCCCCCGGTCCATGTGCTCAAGCTCCCGGATCAGTTCCCCGGCCACCAAAGTAGGCGTGCCACACACCGCGGCCGTGGGGTGAAGTGCGTTGATCAGGGCGAGGCACGTAGGGACGTGTCCCTCGATATCGGCGAGTTCAGCCTTCACGTCCGAAGCCAGGTGCCACACATTGGGTAGCTCCAGGATGAACGGCTCACTGTGGGCGTTCATGGCCTCGGAGAAGGGCGCAAGCTGCGTGGTGAGCGACTGGATGGCGATCTCGTGCTCGTGCCTTTGCTTCTCGGAACCAGCAAGTACCCGTTCGGCGTATTCCATGGGGGAGCCGTCTATCCCCTCCGCATCGCGCCGGTCAAGGGTCCCGGCCAGGACACGCGCCTGTGCAGTACGGCCTTCCACTTGGATGAGCATCTCCGGCGTCGCGCCCACCAAACCGTCGACGCCGTAAGTCCAGCATTCGCGGTAACGGCTGGCCAGCTGGCGGAGCACCTGTGCGGCGTTGACGCCGTCGGGCAGCGCTGCTACAACGTCGCGGGCGAGGACCAGCTTCTCAAGCCTTCCCGTCCGGATTTCCGTCACGCCGTCGGCGACGGCCTGCTTCCAGTCGGCTTCGCTCAGCGATCCGCTCTCCAGTGTGACCTTCCCGTCCCCGACGCCGGAGCCACCCGCCGCTGTAAGCTCACTGTCCGCAGGACTCAGCCAGCCCGCGAGGGCGGCGAGGGCACCCGCCTCGGTGAGTTCGACGTCGTCGAGTGTCAACTGGGTGAGCCAGGACTGCCCATCCCGGATCCCGACCACAATCTCTGGAAGGATCAGGCGCGATTCAAAGGCGGACGTCTTGGAGAAAGCAAAGGAGCCAAAGGCTGCGGGGCCGGTGCCGGGGATCTCGAGGGGATCCGTGACGTCGGCCTCGATGACGAGGTGGCGCCACCAGATATCGGCCTCAAGGAAGCGATCAGGCCCGGTGGCAGTGAAGCGTGCAAGTTCGCCAAAGCCCACCAGCCCGTTCTCGCGGCGGGACCAGCACAGGACGTCGTCCCGGACCAGAAACGACGGCAGCCCCCCGGAGGATGAATCGACATCGAGGGGGACTGTCAAGGTGCGGAGCGTGCTCGTCATGATGGAACAACATTACTCCCGCGGGCAACGGTAGCCGCGTTCGCCGGACGGGCCCCCGGCGGGAGCCCGAGGCCGGGAACCCAGACGGGAACCCGGGCAAGAACGGAGCGCCCCGAAAGTTCTTCCCAAATTTGTCTGAGACAATTGCAGGGTGAACCGAGCATCCTTGGAAAAGCGTCCGGACGAAGTTGCGACGATGTTTGACGATGTCGCCCCCAAATACGACGTCGTCAACGATGTCCTGTCCATGGGGCAGACCCGGCGTTGGCGCCGCGTCGTCGTGGAAGCGATGGATGTTCGGGTGGGCCAAAAGGTCCTTGACCTGGCTGCCGGCACCGGTACCTCCAGCGAACCGTACGCCGACGCCGGAGTGGATGTTGTGGCCTGCGATTTCTCGCTGGGGATGCTGAAGGTTGGCAAGCGCCGCCGTCCGGACATCAACTTCGTTGCCGGAGACGCTACCAATCTGCCTTTCGCGGACAACTCCTTTGACGCGTGCACCATTTCCTTCGGCCTCCGCAACGTCAACGAACCACAGAAGGCCCTGGAAGAGATGCTCCGCGTCACCAAGCCCGGCGGACGCCTGGTCATCGCAGAATTCTCGGCCCCGGTGGTGCCCCTCTGGCGCACTATGTACACCGAATACCTGATGCGCGCCCTGCCTGCCATCGCCACCAAGGTCTCTTCCAACCCGGACGCCTACGTGTACCTTGCCGAGTCCATCCGCGCTTGGCCGGACCAGGACCACCTGGCCGCTTGGCTGCAGGAAGCCGGCTGGACCGACGTCAACTACCGCAACCTGAGCGGTGGCATCGTAGCGGTGCACCGCGCCCAGAAGCCCGGTGCCGAACACCGGGAAAGCGTCCCCGTGGCCAAGCTGCGCCGCCAGATCAAGCCGCGCCGCCAAGCCGGCGATCAGTCCCGCTAACCGGCTTATTAACAAGGACGCTGTGAACGTACTGATAGTCGGCGCAGGACCAGCAGGTTCCACCGCCGCGTACTACCTTGCCCAGGCTGGAATCGCCGTGACGGTGCTGGAGAAGACCACCTTCCCGCGCGAAAAGGTCTGCGGCGACGGACTCACTCCCCGCGCGGTCCGCGAAATCCAGAAGCTCGGCCTTCCTCACGCCGAGGACGGGGGTTGGCGCCGCAACAAGGGGCTCCGCCTGATCGCCGGCGGCCGGACCATCGAGCTGCCCTGGCCCGAAGTTGCCGACTTTCCCACCTACGGACTCATCCGCACCCGCCTCGGATTCGACGAGGAGTTGGCCCGGCACGCCCAGGCGGCAGGCGCCGTCGTCCTTGAACGCCACAGCGTCACCGAAGCCCTGCGCGACGACGCCGGGCGGGTGATCGGCGCCCGGGCCGCGATCCTCGACGAGTCCGGACGCAAGACGGGCGAAACGCGCGACTTCCACGCCGACGTCGTACTCGCCGCGGACGGCAACTCGACCCGCACAGCCGTTTCGCTCGGCATCCACAAGCGCGATGACCGCCCGCTGGGCGTCGCGGTCCGCACCTATTTCGCCTCGCCCCGCCACGACGACGACTGGATGGAAGGCTGGCTTGAGCTGCCGGGCAAGTCCGGCAAGCCGCTGCCCGGCTACGGTTGGGTGTTCGGCGTCGGGGATGGAACGTCCAACGTTGGCCTCGGAATCCTGAACTCTTCCAAGGAATTCGGCAAGCTCGACTACAAGCAGGTCCTGCGCGAATGGACCGCCGGCATGCCGTCCGATTGGGGCTTCACACCGGAAAACCAGGCGGGGGAGATCCGCGGCGCCGCGCTGCCCATGGGCTTCAACCGGACCCCGCACTACTCGCCGGGGCTCATGCTCCTGGGCGACGCAGGCGGCATGGTTTCCCCGTTTAACGGCGAGGGCATTTCCTACGCCATGGAGTCCGCCCGCTTCGCGGCCGAGTTCATCATCGACGCATCGTCCCGTTCGCGCTCGGCGGGATGGACAGCCGACGACGCCGACGCGCACCTTTCGCGGTACGCGGACTACGTGCGGGACCAGTGGGGTTCACACTTCACCTTGGGACGCGTCTTTGCAGCGCTCATCGGCAAGCCTGCCGTCATGAAACTCGCGCTGCGGACCGGCATGCCCATCCCAGTGCTGATGCGCTTTGTGGTGAGGCTGCTCGCCAACCTCACGGATGCGTCCGCCAAGGGTTTCGAGGACCGCGTCATCCGCGTCCTCGAGATGCTTGTGCCAGCCACGTCCAACACTACGTCCACCGTCGTTTCCACTCGCGCCGGCACCGAATCAACGCTTTCCACCGCGAAAAGTTAGGGTTAACCCGTGACTCACTCTGCCGAACACAGTTGGACGCACGCCGGTCACGGCCTGCCGGACACTGTCGAACCCGCTCCAACCACCACCGCGATCGCCACTGGCCTGCAGCTTCCTGCCGGTTTTGCGGCTATCGCCAGGGACGTGGAGCTGGGTCCTGCCATCACCACCAACCTTGCCCGCGTGGAGAAGAAGCTCCGCGAAGCAATTGCCAACTCGGACCCCCTGGCTGACGCAACGTCGCGTCACCTGGTGGAAGCCGGCGGCAAGCGCATCCGCCCGCTGTTGACCCTCCTGTGCGCCCACCTCGGTGACGCCTCCCGTCCGGAAGTGGTCCAGGCCGCCGTCGTCGTTGAACTGACGCACCTCGCAACCCTCTACCACGACGACGTGATGGACTCCGCGCCCTACCGACGCGGCGCTCCCACGGCCCACGAAGTCTGGGGCAACTCGGTGGCCATCCTCACCGGTGACCTGATCTTTGCCCGGGCCTCGATCTTGGTGTCCGAACTCGGTTCGCGTGCCTTGGGAATCCAGGCCCGCACCTTCGAGCGCCTGTGCCTCGGGCAGCTGCACGAAACCGTGGGCCCGCGTGAGGGCGAAGACGCCGTGGAACACTACCTCTCCGTTATCGCCGACAAGACCGGTTCGTTGGTTGCCGCCTCCGGCCAGCTCGGTGCCATCTTCGCAGGCGCCGACGAAGCCTTCGAAGACGTGCTCGTGGAATACGGCGAGAAAGTGGGCGTGGCCTTCCAGCTGGCCGATGACGTCATCGACGTTACCGGCGTGAAGGTCAAGTCCGGCAAGTCCCCGGGGACGGACCTCCGCGAAGGCGTCCCCACTCTGCCCGTCCTGCTGCTCCGCAAGGCTGCCGACAATGGCGACCAGTCCGCCGTCGAACTCTTGAGACTGGTGGACGGCGACCTGTCCTCCGATGAAGCGCTGGCCTTGGCCGTCGCCGGGCTGCGCAACCACCCTGTCACCGCTGAATCCTGGGTGATCGCGCGTCAGTGGTCAGCGGAAGCCATCGAGGCCTTGAAGCCGTTGCCCGAAGGCGTGGTCAAGGAATCGCTCACGAACTTCGCCCACGCCGTGGTGGAGCGCGCCAGCTAGGGTTGGCCGCGCGCCCCAACTAGCTCGCAGTTAACGTCGTTTTGACCCGTCATAACGACAACAACTGCTAGCTACTTGGGCGGGGACGGGCTTAATGCAATGGCCCCGGTTCTTTGCAACGCTACGAGTCACGCGCTGCAACGAACCGGGACCATAATCTCCGTTCGCATCAGATTCACCGGAGGCATTTAGTGAATCCGGTTACAGCATATGACAGATTTGTCACGGGTGCAACTTTCCCAGTCAATAGATTTTCCGGAGTTTGCCGGGGCTTCACGTTCCGTCCTGACCCTTTTTGAATCCGCAATGTCGCCGACACGCCTGCGAAGGGGTGTGTCCTGCGGATTTTGGGCCCAAAGAAGGTCAGGAAGGCCTGGAAAGTTGTCCACATAGGGGAGATCGAAGCTACTCTCACGAAGTGGATGCTGCTGAAGTGGGCGCATGGATGTGATGCAATTCCTCCGGAACCGGGGTGGCGTGGCCAGGACTGAGCAACTACGGAGAGCGGGCTTCGCCAAATCGGCGTTGGCGACTGGCGTCGGCAATAGGTCGCTCAACCTGCTGCGCCGCGGGATCTACGCGATCGAGGGCGCCGATCGGGACATCGTTGCCGCGTTCCAGGCGAATGGCGTCTTGACCTGTGTCTCGGCTGCTCGTTTCTACAATTTGTGGCAGCTGCATGAGCCACGGAATGCTCAGAGACCCGGGGCCCTCCACCTCAGCTGCGGTAGCGGCCTTGCACGGGACGGTGTGGTGGACCATGCCCGCTGTACCCACCCGAAGCATCCATACCTTCCCGTGGCGGGATTGGCTGATGTCCTCATCCACGCCCTGAGATGCAGGGCGGAACTTGAGTCCTTGGTGTTGGTGCAATCTGCCGTTAGCCGCGGATTGATCACCACTGACTTCCTCAAGAAGAAGCTGCCAGGAAACCGCAACGGAGCAGCCCGGGCAGTATTGGATTTTGTACTGCCTAGGGCCGATTCCTTGCTTGAGGTGCTGGCACATATGCACTTCGTCCGGGCGGGTCTCCGGGTCCGAATGCATGTGGAATTGGCCGGCGTCGGTGAGGTGGACTGCTTGATCAACGAGTGCCTCGTAGTGGAACTCGACGGCCGTACCCACTTGGAGCCGCGGCAGGTCAAGAAGGACCGGTACCGCGACAACGCCAGTGTGAGGGGTGGGCTCTTGTCATTGCGCTATTACTACCAGGACGTGGTCCACCGCCCTGAAGAGATGGTCAACGAGATCTTGACCGTATTGCGGCACCGGGAAGTCGGCCACTTCGCCCCGGCGCGTTACGCGCCCGGGTGGGTGCCGCCGTCGTGATCCAGCAAGTCGTAATCCGTCAAACAGTGCGCCGTCCTGACCTTCTTTGGCGCAAAAAAGGCCGCGACACACCTCGAACAAGGCGTGTCGCGGCCCTTTGAAATTCAAACAGGGTCAGGAAGGCGCGGCCCCCGCAAAAACGGCCCCGCCAACCAAAGCCCTCAGTCTTCGTCGCTGAAAGCCCAGTCGAACATGTCGAACACGAACTCGGAGAACGTGCCTTCTTCGGATTTCCACTGGCCGCGGGCGTTGTTGCGGCGCCAGACGATGGGATCGGGGACGCCGAGGTCGCCTACGCGGAAGCCCCACGTGAATTGCTCTTCCTCGTCCTCCAGAAACATGAGGAAGCCTTCGTCGTCCACTTCGAGCTCTTCGGGGTCCCAGAAGTAGTGGTAGGCCTCCATGAGGTCCTCGCAGCCACCGAGCGCGAGGTAGAACTCGCGCAAAACCATGGGAATGGTGAACGAGTGGGAGGCCAAGGCCTCGTCGAGTTCGGAGGCGGTGAGGCCGTCTTCTTCCTGCCATTCGTCCTCGAGATACTTCGGTACAAGCGCGCGGAACTTCTCGAGGAACATGTCAGTCATGCTCCCATCCTAGCTAATCGCGGGCACGTGAATCGGCGCCTGTCGAGACCCCGGCGCGATGCCATCCACGGACCGCCAAGGGCACTCGCCAACCTCGACGCCAAGCCACCACACGGAAGGCGAAAACCAAGGCGGCAATCAGGGCCGCAGTCAGCCCGTTGAAGGCACCCATGTTCCAGAGCAGGGCCGTCAGGGCCGCTCCGCTGAAGGCCGGCAGCGCGTACAGATCCCGGGCATCGAAGAGCGTGGGGATTTCGTTGGCGGTGATGTCGCGGAGCAGGCCACCGCCCACAGCCGTGGTGACGCCCAACAGGATTGCAGCCACCGGATTCATCCCGGCGGCCAGCGCCTTGAGCGTTCCGGTGATGCAGAACAAAGCCAGCCCGCCGGCGTCGAACAGCGTCAACAGCGAGGTAAAGCGCTGGATGCTTGAAAACAGGAAGTACACCAACACGGCGGCCAACAAGGGCGGCACCAGGTAGATCGGGTTGGTAAACGCCGCGGGTGGGCCGGCGTTGATGATGATGTCGCGGATGACACCGCCGCCCAGGGACACGAGCGAAGCCAAGAGAAGGGAGCCGATGATGTCGAACTGCTTCTTGGCCGCGAGCAAGGACCCGGACACAGCGAAAAAGAACACGCCGGCCAGATCCAGCCATACCAGCGCGAGGTCAAACGTGAACAAATGCAGCTCCATTCTTCGTTCACAGACGGGCGATCCTGCTTGCCCAACGTTACGCTTGCACCCATGAACAGCCCTGTCTTGATCGCGTGCGCCCATGGAACCCGGAACGTCGGAGGGCAGGCCGCCATCCGCCAGGTCTTGGCTGACATCGAGGCCCTCCGTCCTGGCCTGACGGTTGTTGAGGCCTACGTCGACGTCCAGGAACCCGAGTTGTCCGGCGTGGTGGCGGGCCTTCCGGAAGGCACGCCCGCCGTCGTCGTTCCTTTACTGCTCAGCACGGGCTACCACGTCAAGGTGGACATCCCCAAGGCGATCAAGTCCCGCCCGGAGGTGTCCGCGGCACCGCCGCTGGGGCCGGATCCGCGCCTCGCGGAGCTGCTCGCCGCACGGTTGCGCGACGCCGGCCTGGGCGACGACGACGGCGTCCTGCTCGCCGCCGCCGGCTCGTCCTTGCCGGACGGTTCCGTCGATTCGGAAGAGCAGGCACGCCAGCTCGCCGAGCTGCTGCCCAACAAGGTGCGCGTCGCCTATGGCGCGAGTGCCGAACCGAACGTGCCCGACGGCGTCGCGGCCCTGCGCGGGGAACTCACCGAAGACGGCGGCCGAGTCATTGTGTCCTCGTATCTGCTGGCCACGGGCTACTTTCACGACCAGCTGTTCAAGTCCGGGGCCGACGTCGTGACGGCGCCGCTGCTGCCTTCTCCCGTGCTCGCGGAGATCGCGCTGGAACGCTACGACGCCGTTGTCGCCGCGCGCTCCTGAACAGTTCCTTCGAATGCATAGCGGGGCCTCTCGAACAAGGTCCCACTGCGGTTCGTGACGAAATGTTTCCCTAGGTGACTCTTCGTTTCTGCTCCATTGTTGGAGAAATCTGGGCGGTTCTACAGTCGATGCATGACTGATACAGCTCTAGCCGGAGCGTCTGCGGACGAGGCTGCACCCCAGCGCCCGGCCCGCACCGCCCGTCCTGCCGCTAAACCCCATGGCCAGTGGAAGGTTGATGGCACTGCGCCCCTCAACGCCAACGAGACCTGGAAGCAGGAAGACAACGGGCTGAACGTCCGCGAGCGTATCGAGTCTGTCTACTCCAAGCACGGCTTCGACTCGATCGACGGCACGGACCTGCACGGCCGCTTCCGCTGGTGGGGCCTTTACACCCAGCGCAAGCCCGGGATCGACGGCGGCAAGACCGCCACCCTTGAGCCGCACGAGCTCGAGGACAAGTACTTCATGCTCCGCGTCAGAATCGACGGCGGTGCACTCACCACCGAGCAACTGCGCGTGATCGGCCAGATTTCCGTTGACTTCGCTCGCGGAAGCGCCGACCTGACTGACCGGCAGAACATCCAGCTGCACTGGATCCGCGTTGAGGACGTGCCGGAGATCTGGCGTCGCCTCGAATCCGTTGGCCTGTCCACCACCGAGGCCTGCGGCGACGTCCCGCGCGTCATCCTGGGCTCCCCGGTGGCCGGTATCGCCAAGGACGAGATCATCGACCCCACGCCGCTGATCCACGAACTCGCGGAGCGCTTCATCGGCGATCCCGAGCTCGCGAACCTGCCGCGCAAATACAAGACCGCCATCACCGGCCACCCCTCGCAGGACGTCGTCCACGAGATCAACGACTTCGGTCTGGTCGGCATGGTCCACCCCGAACTCGGCGTCGGCTACGACCTCTGGGTAGGTGGCGCCCTCTCCACCAACCCCATGCTGGCCAAGCGGCTCGGCGCGTTCGTGAAGCCCGAGGAAGCCGCCGAAGTATGGCTCGGCGTCACCAGCATCTTCCGCGACTACGGCTACCGCCGCATGCGCACCAAGGCCCGCCTGAAGTTCCTCCTGGCCGATTGGGGTCCGGAGAAGTTCCGCCAGATCCTTGAAGACGAATACCTCGGCTTCAAGCTTGCGGACGGCCCCGCGGCGCCCAAGCCTTCGACGCCGGGTGACCACGTCGGCATCCACGAGCAGAAGGACGGCAAGTTCTTCATCGGCGCCACGCCCTTGGCCGGACGTCTCTCCGGCAGCCAGCTCGTAAAGCTCGCGGACACCCTCGAAGCCCGCGGCTCGTTCCGCCTGCGCACTACACCGCACCAGAAGATCGTTGTGCTGGACGTCGCCAAGGAGCAGGTGGAGCCGCTCGTAGCCGAGCTGGACACCCTGGGCCTCTCCGCCCGCCCGTCCGTGTTCCGCCGCGGTACCATCGCCTGCACCGGCATCGAGTTCTGCAAACTCGCCATCGTGGAAACCAAGGTCACGGCAGCAACCGCCGTCGCTGAACTGGAACGCCGCCTGGCCGACCTCGCGGACAGCGGTCAGCTGCCGCAGGCCCTGTCCCTGCACATCAACGGCTGCCCCAACTCCTGCGCCCGCATCCAGACCGCGGACATCGGGCTCAAGGGCATGATGCTGCCAACGCCCGACGGCGACCCCACCCCGGGTTTCCAGGTCCACTTGGGCGGCGGGCTGGCTTCGTCCAGCCGCGAAGAAGCAGGCCTCGGCCGGACCGTGCGCGGCCTTAAGGTTTACGTCGAGGACCTGCCCGATTACGTAGAGCGGGTAGTCCGGAAATTCGTGGCAGACCGCGCCGAGGGCCAGACCTTCGCCGAATGGGCACACTCCGCAGATGAAGGAGATCTCCAGTGACCACCAGCACCAAGCTCCGCTCCCACGACGAACTCAAGGCCCTCGCCGAATCCGGTGCCGCAGAGCTCGGCTGGAACGCGCCCGCCCGCGACGTCATCGCCTGGGTGGCCCGCAACTTCGACCTGCCCGCCGTCGCCGTGGCCTGCTCCATGGCCGACGCCGTGCTGCCGGCTCTCGTCGCGGACCAGTTTCCCGGCGTCGACGTACTCTTCCTGGAGACCGGTTACCACTTCCCGGAAACCCACGCCACACGGGATGAGGTCGCCGCGAACCTGCGCGTGAACATCGTTGACGTGCTCCCGGAGAACACCGTGGAGCAGCAGGACCGCCTTCTCGGCAAAGACTTGTTTGCCCGCGACGCCGCTCAGTGCTGCGCGCTCCGGAAGGTCCAGCCGCTGCGACGGACCCTCGCAGGCTACGAAGTCTGGTTCACCGGTGTCCGCCGCGACGAGGCCCCCACCCGGACCAACACTCCTCTGATCACCTGGGACGAGACGAACGGCCTGGTCAAGGTCAACCCGATGGCCGATTGGAGCTTCGACCAGTTGGTCCAGTACTCCGAAGACAACATCCTTCCCGTCAACCCCCTCCTGAGCCAGGGCTACCCGTCCATCGGATGCCAGCCGTGCACCAGGAAAGTGGCCCCGGGAGCGGACCCACGCTCCGGCCGCTGGGCAGGGACCGACAAGACAGAATGCGGACTACACGTATGAGCACCCAAATCACCAACGAGGACCTGGAGCTGTCTGTGCTGGAAACCGACGCTGCTGAGACGCCGACTGCCGCTCCGGCTCTGCGTTCGGCCCGCCTGTCCAGCCTCGACACCCTCGAGTCCGAGGCCATTCACATCATCCGTGAAGTTGTTGCCGAGTTCGAGAAGCCTGCGTTGCTGTTCTCCGGCGGCAAGGATTCCGTGGTCATGCTGCACCTGGCTACCAAGGCGTTCTGGCCGGGCAAGGTACCGTTCCCCGTCTTGCACGTGGACACAGGCCATAACTTCCCTGAGGTCATTGATTTCCGTGATCGCACGGTGGAGCGCCTGGGCCTCAAGCTCGTGGTTGGCTCCGTTCAGGAGTTCATCGACCGTGGCGAACTTGCCGAACGTGCCGACGGCACCCGCAACCCGCTGCAGACAGTACCCCTCTTGGATGCCATCCAGCGCAACAAGTTCGACGCCGTTTTCGGCGGCGGCCGTCGTGACGAGGACAAGGCCCGTGCCAAGGAACGCATCCTGAGCCTCCGTGACGAGTTCGGCCAGTGGGATCCCCGCAACCAGCGCCCCGAATTGTGGAACCTGTACAACGGCCGCCACACCGTCGGCCAGCACGTCCGGGCGTTCCCCATCAGCAACTGGACCGAGCTGGACGTCTGGCGCTACATCGAGCGCGAAGGCATTGAGTTGCCCGGTTTGTACTACGCCCACGAGCGCGACGTCTACGAGCGCGACGGCATGTGGCGCGCAGTGGGTGAAGTCTCCATGCCTAAACCCCATGAAGAAGTCATTACGAAGCTCGTGCGTTACCGCACGGTAGGCGACATGTCCTGCACCGGCGCCGTCCTTTCCGACGCCCGCACCGTTGCCGACGTCGTCGTCGAAGTTGCCGCATCCACACTCACCGAACGTGGCGCCACCCGTGCAGATGACCGCATCTCCGAGGCAGCCATGGAAGACCGCAAGAAGGACGGCTACTTCTAATGAGCACTGAGACTTCACTCCTGGAGACCGGTCTGCGCGAATCCACCCTGTTTCGCTTTGCCACTGCCGGGTCCGTCGATGACGGCAAGTCCACCCTGGTGGGACGCCTGCTTCACGATTCCAAGGCGATCCTCGCCGACCAGCTCGACGCCGTGGCCCGCACCTCAGCCGACCGTGGCTTCGGTGGAGCCGGTGCCACAGGCACTCAAGCGATCGACCTTGCCCTCCTGACCGACGGCCTTCGTGCTGAGCGGGAACAAGGCATCACCATCGACGTCGCCTACCGCTACTTCGCCACCGACCGCCGCAGCTTCATCCTCGCGGACTGCCCGGGCCACGTTCAGTACACCAAGAACACGGTGACGGGCGCGTCCACTGCGGACGCCGTCGTCGTGCTCATCGACGCCCGCAAGGGAGTCCTGGAGCAGACCCGCCGGCACCTGTCCGTGCTGCAGTTGCTGCGCGTGGCGCATGTGATTGTCGCCGTGAACAAGATCGACCTCGTGGACTTCAGTGAGTCCGTCTTCCGCGAAATCGAGACTGACGTGCGGAAAGTTGCGCGTGAGCTTGGCTTGGGCAGCGACGGCATTGCCGACGTCGTGGTCATCCCGGTGTCAGCGCTCGACGGCGACAACGTGGTGGATCGCTCGGACCGCACCCCTTGGTACAGCGGTCCCGCACTGCTCGAGGTCTTGGAAACCCTTCCGGCCGCCGACGAACTTGAAAGCCACCTGGAAAGCTTCCGCTTCCCGGTCCAGCTGGTCATCCGCCCGCAAGGCGCGCTGGCTCCCGACGCCGTCGCCGCAGGGCTCGACGTCGAGGCGTACCGCGACTACCGTGCCTACGCCGGCCAGATCACGGAAGGGACCGTGAAGCTCGGCGACAAGGTCACCGTCCTGAGCCCGGGCCATGAGCCCCGGATCACCACGGTGACGGGGATCGACTTCGCCGGGAACGAGCTGGTCGAGGCCACTGCTCCTCAGTCAGTGGCGATCCGCTTGGCTGATGAGATCGACATCGCGCGCGGTGACACCATTGCCGCGGCAGGAACGGTGCGCGAGAGCTCGGCCGACCTGTACGCGGCGCTGTGCTGGCTCTCGCCGAAGCCGCTGCGCGAAGGTGCCAAGGTGATCGTGAAGCACGGCACCCGCACTGTCCAGGCGCTGGTGCGCAATGTGACGGGCAAGTTGGACCTGGCCACGTTCAACGTGGAAGCTGCATCCAGCCTTGAGCTGAACGACATCGGCAACGCCCAACTTCGACTCGCCGCGCCGCTGCCGTTGGAGAACTACCTGCACCACCGCCGCACGGGCGCGTTCCTGGTGATCGATCCCGTGGACGGCAACACCTTGGCCGCCGGTTTGGTGAAGGACCACCCGGGCGATCACGAAGACGAACGTTACGTCATCTGACCTTGTTGGTCAGCGAAACCGCAGCTTGTTTCCCAAACCCCGCCTTCAAGGCCCGGGATAGGAAACAAGCTGCGGTTTTTCGCATTGGGGCCGGGAGAATTGTGACGCCGCATGAACGTGCGTGACCCCGGGTTTCCGGGTCATTGAACGGCAATTATGACAGTCCCTATGGTGAATCCATGACCTCTTCGGATTGGTCCTTGCCTGCCCTCCCGGGGCGATGTCGCGGGGCCTGACAACCCGCCCAACCCCTCCATGCACTTCAAGGATCACCATGTCAAAGACTCCAGAACCCACGCCGCCGGCACCGAACCCGGGAACCGTCCGTATCGTCGCGGGTGAAAGCAACAAGCCCAAGCGCCGCCGCGCGCTCGAGATCGGCATCGCCGTTGGCCTCGTCCTCCTGATCGGCGCGGGCGCCGCCGTCGCATCGGTTGTCGCGAAGAACAACGAAACGAAGCCCGCGGCGGCCACGTCGCCCGCGGCGGAGCTGCGGCTGGGCTACTTCGGCAACGTCACGCACGCCCCGGCCCTGGTCGGGGTGAGCAAGGGCATCATCGCCAGCAAATTGGGCAGCACGAAGCTGAGCACCCAGGTGTTCAACGCCGGACCCGCCGCGATCGAGGCCCTGAACGCCGGCGCGATCGACGCCACATACATCGGACCGAATCCGGCCATCAACTCCTTCGTCCAGAGCAAGGGAGAATCCATCAGCATCATCGCCGGCGCGGCCTCGGGCGGCGCCCAGCTGGTGGTCAAGCCCGGGATCAACTCCGCCGCGGACCTCAAGGGCAAGACCCTGGCGTCTCCACAGCTCGGCGGCACCCAGGACGTGGCGCTGCGCGCCTGGCTGGGCAAGCAAGGCCTGAAGACCAACCCGAACGGCGGCGGCGACGTCGCCGTCAACCCGACCGAGAACGCCCAGACCCTCAAGCTCTTCCAGGATGGAAAGCTCGACGGCGCGTGGTTGCCAGAGCCGTGGGCCTCCCGCCTGGTGCTCCAGGCCGGAGGCAAGGTGTTGGTGGACGAAAAGGACCTGTGGGACAAGGATGAGTTTCCCACTACCATCCTGATCGTCAGCAAGAAGTTCGCCGCAGAACACCCCGAGACCGTGACCGCCTTGCTCCAGGGCCACGAGGCCTCCGTCAAGTGGCTCAACACGGCCTCGGCCGCGGACAAGGCCACCGCCATCAACGCCGCCCTGAAGGCGACCGCGGGCAACACCCTCCCGGCCGACGTGATCGACCGCTCCCTGAAGAACATCACCTTCACCGTGGACCCGCTCGCCGGAACCTACAAGAAACTCCTCCAGGACGGCGTGGACGCCGGCATCACCAAACCGGCCGACATCAACGGGATCTTCGATCTCCGCGCCCTCAACGTCGTCACGGGACAGAAGACATCGGCCGCAGGACTGGGCCAGGACTGAACTGGCTAGCAGTTGTTGTCGTTTTGATGGCTCATAACGACAACAACTGCCAGTTAGTTGGGTGCACATTCAATAAACGAAGCAACAAACGAAGGACGGGACCATGCCAGTCGTACTGGAACACCTGGGTAAACGCTTCGGCGACGGCGCCCCGGTGTTGGACGACGTCAACGCCACCATCCAGCAGGGCGAGTTCGTTGCGCTGCTGGGTGCGTCCGGCTGCGGCAAATCCACCCTGCTGAACATCCTCGCGGGACTGGACCAGCCGACGTCGGGCGCTCTGGAGGTGCCCAGCGACGGCGCCGCCTTCATGTTCCAGGATTCTGCGTTGTTTCCGTGGCTCACGGCCCGCGGCAATATCGAGCTGGCGCTGAAGCTGGCCGACAAGTCCGGCAGCACGAGCAAGGCTTCGCGCGCTGCGCGTGCAGGCGAACTGTTGGACCTTGTCCACTTGGGCGGCGCGGGGGACAAGCGCCCTCACGAGCTCTCCGGAGGCATGCGGCAGCGCGTCGCGCTGGCCCGCGCTTTGGCCCAGGACCGGCAGCTGCTGCTTATGGACGAGCCGTTCGCCGCGCTCGATGCCATCACCCGCGACCTTCTCCACGACGAGCTGGAGCGGATATGGAAGGAGACCGGCCGCACCATCGTGTTCGTGACCCACAACGTGCGCGAAGCCGTGCGGCTGGGCCAGCGGGTGCTCTTGCTGTCCTCCCGTCCGGGACGGGTTGTGGCCGAATGGGCCGTCTCCGAGGAACACCGGACCGACGCCGGCCGTGCCGGGGAACTGACTGGAACCATTACCCGCCGCCTGCGCGAGGAGATCCGCCGCCATGCCAATTGAACAGGAAACCCGACTTGTCGAGGAGAACGCCGAGCAAGCTTCGGAGTCCCGGCACATCACCTCGCCGTCCCTGAAGGGAAACCCGGACGAACTCCGGGATCTTGAGGCCGGCCTGGACAAATTGCAGTCGGACGCACACCGCAAGGCGCGCATTGACTGGACCCGGGTCATCCTCCCCATTGCGGCGCTCCTGGTGCTCATCCTGGCGTGGCAGTTCTACGTCTCCCTCGGGTTCAAACGCCGTGACCAAGTTCCCGGCCCGCTTGATGTCCTCAGCCAGTTCGGTGCTCTTTGGGCCGAGGGCAAGGCCCAGGAAGCCGTCCTGACCTCACTCCAGCGCGGCGTGATCGGGTTCCTGATCAGTGTTGCCGTGGCCACCCCGCTCGGCCTGCTCCTCGCGCAGGTGCAGCCGCTGCGCCGTGCCTTCGGGCCGCTCATTTCGGGGCTGCAGGTGCTTCCGTCCGTGGCGTGGGTTCCGGCCGCCATCATCTGGTTCGGACTATCGGACGGCACCGTGTACTTCGTCGTTCTGATGGGGGCCATTCCATCCATCATCAATGGGCTGATTTCCGGCGTCGACCAGATCCCGCCGCAGTACCGGAGCGTGGGCAAGGTCCTCGGGGCATCGCGACTACAGATGGCCTTGCAGATTGTCCTGCCGGCGGCCCTTCCCGGCTACCTCGGCGGCCTCAAGCAGGGTTGGGCTTTCTCCTGGCGATCCCTCATGGCTGCCGAAATCATCGCGGTGGGCGGCACCATCGGTTTCGGGCTCGGTTCGCTCTTGGACCAGGGCCGCACCTTGTCCGACATGGCCACCGTCATGTCCGCGATCCTGGCCATCCTGTTTGTGGGCATCCTGATCGAGCTCGTGGTGTTCGCCCCGATTGAGCGCCGCCTCCTGTTGCGCCGCGGCCTGCTGGCGGGGAGCACGCGCTAAGGAATTCCCCGGCCCACCCTGTGGTTGACGCGGGCATGAAACGAATCGGTTTTCTCTCCTTCGGCCATTGGGGGCCGGTCCAAGGCTCGTTGACTCCTTCGGCCGGCGACGCCCTGCTGCAAGGGATCGACCTCGCAGTCGCAGCGGAGGAGCTCGGCATCAACGGAGCATTCTTCCGCGTACACCATTTTGCGCGCCAGCAGGCCTCGCCGTTCCCCCTGTTGGCGGCCATTGCGGCCCGGACAAGCCGGATCGAGATGGGCACCGGCGTGATCGACATGCGCTACGAGAACCCGTTGTACATGGCCGAAGAAGCAGCAGCCACGGATCTCATTAGCCAAGGCAGGCTCCAGTTGGGCATCAGCCGCGGTTCACCCGAGCCGGCACTGCACGGCGCGAGGTACTTCGGCTACGCGCCAGCCGAGGGCGAAGATGATGCCGCCATGGCCCGGCGCCACACCGCAGTATTCCGCCACGCCATCGCAGGCCATGGCGTGGCGGAGGCGGACCCCTCCTTCATGGGCGGTGGCCGTGGTCTTCTGCCGATCCGGCCGACGTCGCCCGGGCTGCCGCGGCGCATTTGGTGGGGCGCCGGCACTCGCAAGACTGCCGTCTGGGCCGCGGAACAGGGCATGAACCTGATGAGTTCCACGCTCCTCACCGAGGACACCGGGGTTCCGTTCGACCAGCTCCAGGCTGAACAGATCAGGATGTTCCGGGAGGCGTGGGCAGCAGCCGGTCACGGTTTTGAGCCGCGAGTCTCGGTCAGCCGCAGCATCATTCCCGTGGTCGACGCCGAGGACGAACATTACTTCGGGCTCCGCGCTCAGGTGGAGAACCGCGACCAAGTGGGCATGCTCGACGGTGCCTTGTCACGTTTCGGAAAGAGCTACGTCGGCGAGCCCGATGCCTTGGCGGAGGACCTCGCGAAGGACGCCGCGGTCCAGGCTGCGGACACAGTGCTCGTAACCGTGCCCAACCAACTCGGGGTTGAGTACAACGCCAAGCTGCTGGGCAACATCGCCAAATACGTGGCCCCGGCGATCGGCTGGGAAGCACCCACAGGGTAAGAGGAATGTGACGCAGGGTTACCTAGCGTGAACTGGTGTTTCCGGACCTTTGAAGCATGTTACGGCCCGGCCCTACAGTTTTTTCATGGCAATACAGGACATCTACCCCACAGCCCTGCGGCTGCTCGGCCGCCCGGTGCTGGTGGTGGGCGGCGGACCCGTGGCTGCGCGACGCGCCAAGGGACTGCTCGACGCCGGCGCCCGGGTGACCGTGGTGGCCCCCGTTGCCTCTGACGCGCTCCGCGAACTCGCAGCCTCCGGCCTGCTCACCTGGGAGCCGCGCACTTACCTTTCCTCCGACGTCGACGGCGTCTGGTTCGTCCAGACGGCCACTGGCGTTGCCGCTGTTGACGCCCAGGTAGCCGCCGACGCCGAGGCGCAGCGCATCTGGTGCGTCAACGCCTCGGACCACGAGTCCTCCGCGGCATGGACCCCGGCCGTGGCCGTTGTGGACGATGTCAAGATCGCGATCAACGCCGGGGGAGACCCTCGCCGCGCCATGGCCTTGCGCGACGCCGTTGCTACCGCACTTGAGGTCGGCGACCTGCCGCTCCGCCGTCGTCGTGCTTCAACCGGAAGCGTCGCCCTCGTGGGTGGCGGTCCCGGCGACTCGGGGCTCATCACGGTCCGCGGACGCCGTCTCTTGGGCCAGGCCGACGTCGTCGTCGCGGACCGCCTCGGACCGCGCGACTTGCTGCAGGAACTCGCTCCGGACGTCCGCGTGATCGAGGTCGGCAAGGCCCCTGGCCACCACCCCGTGCCGCAACTGGAGATCAACCGGATCCTGGTGGAAGAAGCGCTAGCCGGCCACCGCGTGGTCAGGCTCAAGGGCGGCGACCCCTATGTCTTGGGCCGCGGTGGCGAGGAAGCGGAATTCTGCCGGCAGAACGGCGTCGAGGTTGAAGTGGTTCCCGGTGTCACCTCGGCGATTTCCGTGCCGGCGGCAGCAGGCATTCCCGTGACGCACCGCGGACTCGCAAAGGGTTTCAGCGTGGTGACCGGCCATGAAGAACTGTCCGAGGTCCCGGCCCGTCCCGACCACACCGTGATCCTGCTCATGGGTGTCGCCAAACTCCGCGAATCCGCGGCTGCCCTCGCGGACTCCGGAATGCCCTTGGACACGCCGGTAGGTATCGTAGAGAACGGCTACATGCCTGAACAGCGCGTCACGATCGGCACCTTGGCAACCATCGCCGACCAAGCCGAGGCAACCGGCGTTGCAAATCCTGCAGTGATTGTGATCGGCGATGTGGTGCGTGTCAGCCCGTTCGCCCCCGAGCATTTCAAGACCGCTGACTACAGCACCCTGACCCCCAACAAGCCCCGCGTCGTTACCCCCTAGCCCCTCACCCAACTAGCTCGCAGTAGGTGTCGTTATGAGCTCTCAAAACGACAACAATTGCGGGCTAGTTGGGAAGCACACTGAAAAGGAACACAGCCGTGTCATCTAGCACCACCGTAGGAACCGCTGCACGCCCGCTGCGCGTCGCCGTCGTCGGCTCCGGCCCGGCCGGCGTCTACGCTGCGGACATCCTGACGAAGAGCGAGGCCGTCAAGAGCGGCGAGCTGACTGTCAGCATCGACCTCTTCGACCGCTACCCGGCCCCCTACGGCCTCATCCGCTACGGCGTCGCCCCGGACCACCCCCGAATCAAGGGCATCGTGAACGCCCTGCACAAGGTCCTGGACCGCGGCGACATCCGCTTCTTCGGCAACGTGGACTACGGCACGGACATCTCCATCGACGACCTCCGCACACACTACGACGCCGTCATCTTCGCCACCGGCGCCATCAAGGACGCGGACCTGAACATCCCGGGCATCGAGCTTGAGGGCTCCTTCGGCGGCGCCGACTTCGTGTCCTGGTACGACGGCCACCCCGACGTCTCCCGCGAATGGCCGTTGGAAGCCACCTCCGTGGCTGTGCTCGGCAACGGCAACGTGGCACTGGACGTGGCCCGCGTCCTCTCCAAGCACGCCGATGACCTCCTGGTCACCGAAATCCCGGATAACGTTTACGCCGGCCTCAAGGCATCTCCGGTCACGGACGTCCACGTCTTCGGCCGTCGCGGACCGGCACAGGTGAAGTTCACCCCGCTGGAGCTCCGCGAACTGTCGCACTCCAAGGATGTGGACATCATCCTCTACGCCGAGGACTTCGAGTTCGACGAAGAGTCGGACCGCCAGATCCAGACGAACAACCAGACCAAGACCATGGTGGGTACCCTCACCAACTGGATCGCAGAGCAGCCCGAGGACCTCTCCGAGCTCAAGGCCTCCCGCCGCCTGCACTTGCACTTCCTGCACAGCCCTGTGGAGATCGTGGATTCCACAGAAGCTCCGGGCAAGGTTGCCGCGATCAAGTTCGAACGCACCGAGCTGGACGGCACGGGCAACGCGCGCGGTACGGGCGAATTCGTCGACTACCCGGTCCAGGCCGTGTACCGCGCCATCGGCTACTTCGGCTCCGCCCTGCCGGACGTTGAGTTCGACCACAAGAAGGGCGTCATTGCCAACCACGGCGGCCGTGTGGTCGACGCTTCTGGCGAGCACGTTCCTGGCCTGTACGCCACGGGTTGGATCAAGCGCGGCCCCATCGGCTTGATTGGGCACACCAAGGGTGACGCACTGGAGACGGTCACGTACCTCCTGGAAGACCGCGAGAACCTGCCGTTCGCCCCGGTTCCCGAGGCGGACGTCGTCGTCGATCTCCTGGACGCCCGCGGCGTGAAGTTCACCAGCTGGGAAGGCTGGCTGGCGCTGGATGCCCACGAGCTTGCCCTTGGCGCAGCCGCTTCCGACGCCGGCGCCTCCCACGGCGTCGAGGTCCAGCGCGAACGCATCAAGGTTGTCCCGCGCGAGGACATGGTGGACATCTCCCGCGACGGCGTGGCGGCCCAGGTCTAGGACCACTGCCTTAGAGCAACGCGGGGTCACTTAGCGCCCATCCGGAGCATCGGAATCGGCGCGAAGTGACCCCGCGTTGTTCATAAGTGGCGGGGTTAGACTCGCCTCATGGAAGTTGTCGTCGTTGAAACGACCCAGCTGGGGGACCGCAGCTACCTGGTTCATGACGGTACTGTTGCGCTCGTCGTCGACCCCCAGCGGGATACCGACCGCGTTGAAACAGCAGCGCGAAACGCTGGCGTGGCCATCACCCACGTCGCTGAAACGCACCTCCACAACGACTACCTCACGGGTGGCCTCATCCTTGCGCAGGACCACAACGCCCGCTACTTGGTGAATGCAGCGGACAGTGTGGCGTTTGAACGTGATCCTGTTGTTCCTGGGCAGGCGTTCAAGGTAGGCAGACTTTCCGTCAAGCCAGTGGCCACCCCTGGCCATACCCACACGCACCTGGCCTATGTGGTGTCGGACCCCGACCCCGGAGCGGGCGTGCGGCAAGCGGTGTTTTCGGGTGGCAGCCTGCTCTACGGTTCGGTGGGCCGGACTGATTTGATTGCTTCCGAAGACACGGCCGGGCTGGCCCATGACCAGTACTCCTCAGTTCGGCGGCTCGTGGCTGAGGCAGCTCCGGACGCGATTCTGTATCCCACGCATGGCTTCGGTTCCTTTTGCTCCATCGGTCCCGCGAGCAGGATCCCCGCCTCGACGATCGGGGAGCAAGCCGCCACCAACAATGCGCTCACCGACCCGGACGAAGACCATTTTGTCCAGCACCTCCTCGCCAATATCACGGCCTACCCGAGCTACTACGCGCACATGAGCCCGCTCAATTCCCTTGGTCCGGGCCCCGCGGAGCTGAATGTACCGGAATCGGTGGAAGGCGCGGAGTTGGGGCGCCGGCTCGAGGGTGGGGAATGGGTGGTGGACCTGCGTAACCGCGTGGCATTCGCCGCAAGCCATTTGCGCGGCAGCGTGGCCTTTGAATACGGGACGGGATCGAGCTTCACGAGCTACCTGGGCTGGGTCCTGCCATGGAACCAGCCGCTCACCCTGCTGGGCGACCACGACGACGTCGAAAAGGCCGTCCGCGACCTCGCGAGGATCGGAATCGACTCCCCGGACGCCGCAGTCGGAGGGGATCCCAAAGAGCTTGCTCCCGGCACCCCTTTGGTGAGCTATCCGCGCACCGACTGGACGGGGTTGGTGCGCTCCCGAACCCCCGGAGACACGGTGCTGGACGTGCGACGAACCGAGGAATTTGGCGCCTCGCACGTGCAAGGCGCGGTGAACGTTCCGCTTCATGAGCTATTGCTCCGGATGGAGCAGTTGCCGGACGCGAGGATCTGGGTGCACTGCACCTCCGGCTACCGGGCCGGTGTTGCCGCAAGCTTGCTGCACAGGGATGGCCGCGACGTCGTGCTCGTTGACGCAGCCTTCCGCGAGGCCTCAGGCGCCGGCGTCGAATTGGCGAGCTCCGCTCCGGCCTAGATGCTCGGGCTGCTGCGGATCCCCGCTCACCCTTAGGGTGTTTCCCGCCGACGCTCGCTCACCTTTAGGGTGTTTCCTGCGGATCCTCGCTCACCTGATGTGAGCGGGCGTGGGGAAAAAGTCCGACAGATGTGAGCGGGCGTTGGGAAAAAGTCCGACAGATGTGAGCGTGCGTCAGCTGTTGAGCCACTCCGCGGCGAAGTCCAGGTTGCGGTACACGCTCGCGACGGCGGCAGCCTCGTCGCGCGCCTCGATGGCGTCAGCGAGCTCGTCGTGGCCTTCGTGAGGAATGCCGTTGAAGCCGGCCTTGCGCTGCTGGCGCAGGAGATCGTCGTGGAAGACCCCGCCGAAGGACACATACAGCTGGTGGAGCAACGGGTTGCCCGAAGCCAGCGCCACCCGTTCGTGGAAATCCCAATCCGCGCGGGCCCATGCGGGGTAGTCGGCCGCGAGCCACGCGTCGTGGCGGACTTCGAGAAGGGCCCGCATGGCGGCGATATCCTCGCCTGTGGCATGCTTCGTGGCCAGCCGCGCGGCCTGGGTGTCCAGCCCCACCCTGACCTCGACCACGTGCTCCTGCGTATGCTCCTTGTACATCCGCTGGGCCGCGCCGGAGATCTCGCTGGTGGCGCGGACATAAGTGCCGTCGCCGCGGCGGACTTCGAGCATGCCGCTGTGGGCCAAGGCTTTGATGGCTTCGCGGAGCGTGCCGCGGGAGACTCCGAGCGAGGCCATGAGCTCCGGCTCAGCCGGAATTTTCTCCTGCAGGGGCCACTCTCCGGACTGGATCATGCCGCGCAGCTGGCTGGTGACCTCATCGGCCAGGACGGGACGGTGCGAAGGAACCAGGCTCATACGACCGGCCTCGGTCCGGCCTTGATCGGCGTGCGCTTGCTGGTCAGTAAATGGCAGGTCACCATGAGCGCAAGGGCTACTGCGGCCAGGAGCGCAAGGGGGAGTGTCCAGGCGCCAGTAGCACTGTGGAGCACCCCCATGCCGAACGGTCCCAAGGCCGCGATCAAGTAGCCCACGGACTGGGCGACGGTGGACATGGCGGTGGTTTCCGCCGTCGTACGCCCGCTGCGGCTGATGATCACGAGGACCAGCGGGAAGATGCCCAGGCCGAAACCGAACATCACCGCGGGAACGGCAGCGAGCGACGTCGGCAGAAACAGCATGGCGGGGATTGCCACCAGTGTTGTCCCGCTACCCAGATACAGAGCGGGCCGCATCATGCCTGGCCGGGAGCCGATGGCCAGGAGGATCATGCCCGCGACCACGGAAACCAGCTGCATGAGACCGAATTGCAGGCCGCTCTCGGAAGCGCTCAGTCCTTGGCTCGTCAGGATGTAGGCGAACCAGCTCATCACGGCATAAGCAAGGAAGGCCTGCAGCGTGAAGATGGAGGTGATCAGCAATCCCAGTCGGGTGCGCAGGAGAGGCCACATGGAAACGTGTTCCTGGCTGGCCTTGCGCGACGAGCGGTGGGCGTGGAGGACCATCGGCAGGAAGCCAAGCAGTGCGGCGACGCCAAGGATCCCCATGCTGCCAGACCCATCGACGGCGAGCCGAGTTGCTGCGCCAGGGGTACGCTGACCGCCGCGGCGAAGGTCGCGCCGCCGGACATGGTGAAGGTGTAGAGGCCGGTCATCATGGACGTCTTCGCCGCGTAATGCTCACGGATGTACGACGGCATGGCCACATTGCACACCGCCAGGCCGGACATCGCCAGCACCGTTCCGGCAAGGAGGGCGCCGGTTGCGGGGATGCTGCGGACCAGGAGGCCGGCAGCCAGCATCGCCAGTGCCACGAAGATCGACTTTTCGACGCCGATCCGGCGCGACAGCCAGGTGGTGCCCAGTCCCGCGACGGCGAAGCACAGCAAGGGGATGGACGGAAGGATTGACGCCACGAGCGCCCCATAGCCGAGGAATGCTTGCAAATCGTGGAACAGCGCCGCCGCGCTGGTAATGCCGGCGCGCAGATTCAGCCCGATGAGGACGACGGCGATGATCCCGACGACGGCGACCAGACGGGATTTCGGCGCCGCGGCTCCGCCGGTGCCCGGCACAGTCATTGCTTCCATTGCGTCTGGTGTCGGGTGAGTCGAGGTCATTTCTAAAGGTTAGACGTTTGACGTTTGCGTTGGGAAGTTTTGTGGTGTAAATCTCCAGGGCTGCTGGGAGCCCAACTGACTCGCAGTTAATGCCGTTTTGGGGGCGCAAAACGACAACAAATGCGAGTCAGTTGGGCCTGCGGCGTGCAACCCTCAGCGCGGGTTGCGCGATCCCAGCCGTTGCACCGCCAAGGCAAGCCACAGCTGAACCCGGTCCGGCGTCTGGGCAGGATCGTAGCCGGTGAGGTCCGTGATTTGCGCCAGCCGGTACCGTACCGTGTTTCGGTGCAGGGTCAGGGCTTCGGCGACGGCCGCGACAGAACCGTTGTGGTTGAGGTAGCTTTCCAGCGTGGAAACGAGCTCGGAGCCGTGGGTGGCGTCGAACTTGCGCAGGGGAGTGAGGGCTTCACTGGCCATGTCCGCCAGCGGCACGTCCTCGCTCGCGAGCAGGAGCGACGTCAGGCTGAGCCGCTCAGGTTCGTTGACCGGCAGCCCGTGCGCGACGGCGTCGCGCGCTTCAAAGTAGCTCCATCGCACGCCGTTCGGCTTGGTGTAGGAGCCACCGATTCCGATCACCGCGTGAATCCCCGCTTCCAAAAGGTGGTCGCTGAGATCCTTGGCCAGCGCGCTCGCGGAACTACCGTCGTCGGGCACTACCGTCACCAGATCCTTCCCGACGACGGCGGTCACCCCGCCGTCGAGGGACTGCGGCAGGGAGGTAGTGCCGAGCTGTTTGTGGTGGGCGGCGGAGACCACCAGCAGCACCACATTCTTGCGGGTGGTGTTGATTCCGACGCCGGCCAGTCGGCGGGCGGCTTCGACCGTGTCCAGGGTTCCGTGGATGACGTCGTCCAGCACTTGGCCCGCCAAAGCCCGCTGGCTTTGGCGCTGCTTGACCATGTTGTTGAGTTCCACGCTGATCAGGTTCTGGGCATAACCGACAATTCCGGTGTCGCCGAAAGGCTGTTTGATCCACAAGGTGCAGGCGTCGCGGCGGCCAGTGGGGATGGGGAAGGAAGCCCAATCGTCGGCCGTCGGCGCGGGGTTCCCAGCCACGCTGTTGTAAAGCTGGGCGCTGAACTGCGTGAGTGCGATGTCCGTCCTGAGCATGCTGCCCAATTGCTTGAGCAACTCGCCGAGCCCGCCACCGGTCAGCAGCGCCCGGGCCAGGATCTGGTGCCCGGCGATGAGTCGCTCCAGCTTGGAGTAGTGGTCCGCGGATTGGGAATCGGCTACAAGCTTGCCGATGGCGATGAAGGGGGTCTCATATGGGACTTCCACGAGGGGCAGGCCCCAGCGGTTCGCCTCGGCAATGAGGGCCGGAGGCACGGCCTCGTGGGTCAGTCCGGTACCGAAGCCGATGCCAACAGCTCCCGCGCGCTGAACCTGGCGCACAAAGCGGCGCTGTTCCGCGGCACCATTGAGCCTGAGCCCGGTGGTCAGGATCAGCTCGCCGCCGTTGAGGAAGCGCTGGGGATCCTCTTGCTCGGTCACGGCCACCCAGCGGATATCTTCGTTCCAAGTGGTTTCCGCGAGTCCGGCTTTGCGCAGCCGAAGAGAGGGGACGGCGACGAGCGCGGCGAGTGACATTGCCATGCCAAAAAGGATATCCCGGCACTGGTCATTCGCACTAAGTCGCGGTGGTCGGGGTGTGCACCTGACTATTCCGCGCCGCGGGGTGCTGGCATAGGCTCGGAGCAGCTGCAACCAATGCCTAGACACCGAAAGAGGTTGTACACCGTGGTCCAAACCTTGCAGAACTTCATCAACGGCGAGTTCGTCACGCCGGCAGGCACCGAACTGCTCGACATCGTGAACCCCACCAACGGGGAGATTGTCGCTCATGCGCCTATCTCCACAGAGGCCGACGTCGATGCTGCCATGAACGCGGCGAAGGAAGCCTTCAAGTCTTGGAAGCATGTCACGCCTGGCCAGCGCCAGCTCATGCTGCTCAAGCTCGCTGACGCCATCGAGGCCAACAGCGACGAGCTCGTTGAGGCCCAGCACCGCAACACCGGCCAGGTCCGCGCCCTCATCGCGTCCGAGGAGGTTGCCGCTGGTGCAGACCAGCTCCGTTTCTTCGCCGGCGCCGCGCGCATCATGGAAGGCAAGTCTGCCGGCGAGTACTTCGAGGGCCACACCTCGTACGTCCGCCGCGAACCGATCGGCGTCGTGGCCCAGGTTGCGCCGTGGAACTACCCGTTCCTCATGGGCATCTGGAAGATCGGCCCCGCCCTCGCGGCGGGCAACACGGTTGTCCTCAAGCCCTCCGATACCACTCCGGAATCCACCTTGGTCCTGGCGCGGCTGGCGGGGGAGATCTTCCCGGCCGGCGTTCTCAACGTGGTCCTCGGCAACGCGGCCACCGGTTCCATGATGGTGGAGCACAAGGTGCCGGGCCTCGTCTCGATCACCGGTTCCGTCCGTGCCGGTATTGCCGTGGCCAGTGGAGCGGCCAAGGGTCTCAAGCGTGCCCACCTGGAGCTCGGCGGCAAGGCCCCGGCCATCGTCTTCAAGGACGCCGACATCAAGAAGAGCGCAGCGGCCATCGCCGAGTTCGCCTTCTTCAACGCCGGCCAGGATTGCACCGCCATCACCCGAGTGCTGATCGAAGATTCGATCCATGACGACATGGTTGCCGCGATGGTGGAGCACACCAAGACGCTGCACACCGGCTCGCAGAACGACGAGGAAAACTACTTCGGCCCGCTCAACAACGTGAACCACTTCAACGCCGTGAACTCGGTAGTGGAACACCTCCCGGCCAACTGCAAGATCGAAACCGGCGGCCACCGTGCTGGTGACAAGGGCTTCTTCTTTGAGCCCACCATCATCACCGGCGCCAAGCAGACTGACGACGTCGTCCAGAAGGAAACCTTCGGCCCGGTCATCACCGTCCAGAAGTTCACCACCGAGGCCGAGGCTCTTGAGCTGGCCAACGACGTCGAATACGCCCTGGCTTCCAGCGTCTGGACCACGGACCACGGCACCGCCATGCGGATGAGCCGCGACTTGGACTTCGGCGCGGTCTGGATCAACACCCACATCCTGCTGACCGCTGAGATGCCGCACGGTGGCTTCAAGCAGTCCGGTTACGGCAAGGACCTGTCCATGTACGGCGTCGAGGACTACACGCGCATCAAGCATGTGATGTCTGCACTTGATGCATAACTCAGGCGCATAGCGAGGACGCCTGGCGTCCGACGCGTATACACGGCAAGCATAGAAAGAAAGAACCATCATGACCGCAACAGCACATGAAATCACCTACCGCCTGGACCAGAAGCGCAGCATCAACGGCGCCTTCCCCGGCCCCAAGTCCCAGGCCCTGAACGAGCGCCGGGCGGCCGTCGTCGCTGCCGGCGTCTCTTCGGGCGTGCCGGTCTACGTTGAGGACGCCGACGGCGGCATCATCCGCGACGTCGACGGCAACTCCTTCATCGACCTCGGCTCCGGCATTGCCGTGACCAGCGTTGGCGCCTCGGACCCCGCCGTCGTCGCGGCCGTCCAGGACGCTGTAGCCCACTTCACCCACACCTGCTTCATGGTCACCCCGTACGAGGGCTACGTGGCCGTCGCCGAGCAGCTGAACCGCCTAACCCCTGGCGACCACGAGAAGCGCACCGTGCTCTTCAACTCCGGCGCCGAGGCAGTGGAGAACGCCGTCAAGGTGGCACGCTTGGCAACCGGCCGTGACGCCGTCGTCGCCTTCGACCACGCATATCACGGCCGCACCAACCTGACCATGGCGCTCACCGCCAAGGCCATGCCCTACAAGACCAACTTCGGCCCGTTCGCGCCCGAGGTTTACCGCATGCCGATGAGCTACCCTTTCCGCGAGGAAAACCCGGAAATCACCGGTGCCGAGGCCGCCAAGCGCGTCATCACCATGATCGAGAAGCAGATCGGTGGCGACCAGGTTGCGGCGATCATCATCGAGCCGATCCAGGGCGAGGGCGGCTTCATTGTCCCGGCCGAAGGCTTCCTGCCGGCGCTGTCCGCATGGGCCAAGGAAAAGGGCATCGTCTTCATTGCCGACGAGGTCCAGTCCGGTTTCTGCCGCACGGGTGAATGGTTCGCCGTCAACCACGAGGGTGTTGTCCCGGACATCATCACGATGGCCAAGGGCATTGCCGGCGGCCTCCCGTTGTCCGCGATCACCGGCCGCGCAGACCTGCTCGACGCCGTCCATCCGGGCGGCCTCGGCGGCACCTACGGCGGGAACCCGGTTGCTTGTGCCGCAGCTCTTGCTGCCATCGGCACCATGGAGCAGCACGACCTCAACGCCCGCGCCCGCCACATCGAGGAAATCGCCCTCGGCCGCTTGCGTGAACTCGCGGCTGAGGTTTCCGTTATCGGCGACGTCCGCGGCCGCGGTGCCATGCTGGCAATCGAACTGGTCCAGGCCGGCTCCAAGGAACCGAACGCCGAACTGACAAAGGCCGTGGCCGCCGCGTGTCTCCAGGAAGGCGTCATCATCCTGACGTGTGGCACCTACGGCAACGTCATCCGCCTGCTGCCGCCGCTGGTCATCAGCGACGAACTGCTCCTCGACGGGCTCGAGGTCCTGGCGGCGGCCATCAAGGCCAACGCCTAGCCACAACCCAGGTGGACATGCCCACCTCTGCGTGTCAAGGATGGACATAGTGTGACTATGTCCATCCTTGGCATTTAAGAAAGGGCATGTCCGGGTATGGGAAGCAGTTCCGCAGGTAGAGTCATGCCTAGCTAGCGAATCCAGACCGGCCAACGTTGCCCGGATTCCCCGGACGGGCCCTGGAATTCGCCGTCGACAAAGGGGTCTTCATGCGATATGTAGTTGGCTACACGCCGAACGAACGTGGCGCGGACGCCGTTGCCCTGGCCTCATCCCTGGCCCGCGCGCAGGACGCAGTACTGGACCTTGTGTACGTCGTGGACGCGCATACTCCCTACTCGGGCCTGTACCCCGAAAGCACGGGCGCAACTCCGGCTGAGCAGGCCGTCCTGACCGCGCAAGCCCAGAGCCTCGCGTTAGTGCCCGACGACGTCGAGGCCACCTTCCGCGCGTTGCCTGCCGAATCGTTCCCTTCAGGGCTGATCCAGGCCGCAGGGACCGACGCTGGACTGATCGTGGTGGGCGCGTCGAGGAACGGGCTGTTCAAGAGGTTCACGGTAGGCAGCGTGGCCAACGGGCTGCTCCATGCTTCGCCGGTTCCGGTGGCCTTGGCGCCGCGCGGATTCAACCGCACCGAGCCCGTCACCCGGTTCACTTTGGCCACGGGGCAGCGCTCCGGGGCCGACGCTGCGATCGCCACCGCCATCGGTGCGGCCAACCGCAGGGGCGTGCCGTTGCGGCTCGTGTCGTTGGTGACGCTCGACGCCGGCACCGACGTTGGAGGCGAGGCTACCAATGCGGCTCATCGCCACGCCAACACTGTCCTCAGCAACGCTGCCTCCCGTTTGCCGCAAGGGCACGATGTGACCGTGGAAGTTGCCCACGGCCGCAGCATCGAAGAAGCGATCGACAGCTTGGAGTGGATCGACGGCGAAGTGGTCATCATCGGCTCATCGCGCCTGGCGGAAAGAAGCAAACTGTTCATGGGCAGCACCGCAAACAAGATCCTCAGGGCGCTGCCGGTGCCCATGGTGGTGGTGCCGCGCGATTACGAGCGTGCGGACTCGATGCCGTAGGGGTGCGCTGCTCAGGCCGCGCTCAGCCGTGCCCGCTTTCTCATGAGCGAGTTCTTGCGTGCAGTGCGGAGCATATCGACGGTCAGGAGCAGCAGGGCCAGCCACACGATTCCGAAACCCACCCAGCGGTCGGGGGTCATGGTTTCGTGGAGGACGGCCAGGGCCACGATGAACTGGAGGATCGGCGCGAAGTATTGCAGCAGGCCGATCGTCGTCATGGGCAGGCGGCGTGCAGAGGCACCGAAGAACAGGAGCGGCACGGCGGTGATGATGCCCGAAGATGCCAGCAGCCAGAAGTGGCCCGGGCCGTTGCTTCCCAAGGTCCCGGCTCCGGTGAGGCCGAGGACAATCATGGTGGCGCCGGCGATCGGGGCGAGGACCACGGTCTCCACCGTGAGGCTCGTGATGGCGTTGACTTTCGGTCCGACGCGCTTCTTCACGAAACCATAGAGTCCAAAGCTGAACGCGAGGACCAAAGCGATCCACGGAAGCTTTCCATAGGAAACCGTCAGGACGCCGACGGCTATGAAGCCGATCCCGACGGCGGCCCACTGGAGCGGGCGGAGCGTTTCCTTCAGGACGAACACGCCAAGGAGAACCGACACGAGCGGGTTGATGAAATAGCCGAGCGAGGCTTCGACCGCGTGCCCGGTGGTGACGCCGAAGGTGTAGGTCAGCCAGTTGATGGCGATCAGTCCCGCAGCCATGGCGAGCGGTCCTAGGACGGCCCGGTCTCTAAAGGCATTGCCGAGGAGGCGCCAGGTCCGGGTGATGGTGATGAGCAGGGCGCAGAATATGAGCGACCAGACCACTCGGTTGGCGACGATTTCCACCGCTCCGGCGGGTTGCAGCACCACGAAGTAGAGCGGAAGCAGGCCCCACAGACCGTACGCCCCGATGCCGAACACGACACCCGCCGTCGTCTCACTCTTCGCACTCTTTGCCTCGGCGGCGGCGGATGCAGAAGCTGCGGCGCTCGGGGCGGTGGACGGGGCGGGCACGGTTTGCTCGGGCGTAGGCACAAAGTCAAGAACACCACATGTTGCGAAGGTATTCCTGACCGTACGGCCGGAAAGTTTGTGTGAGTTTCCTCGCCTCACCGGGTCACTCCTGCCACGTGCTGACATTCACCAGGCAACTGAGAACTAGAATTGGAAACTGCGCGCCCCACTACGCGGGGCGGATTCCCGTCTCAGAAGGGTTCACGGTGTCCAACTCGGCCGAAACCACCTCAAAACGTCCACTGCGCGTCGCAATTGTCGGCGCAGGACCGGCCGGCGTGTACGCCGCGGACATCCTGACCAAATCCAGCGAGGTCAAGGATGGCGACGTCGAGGTCAGCATCGACCTTTTCGAGGCATACCCCGCGCCATACGGGCTGATCCGCTACGGAGTGGCGCCGGACCACCCCCGCATCAAGGGCATCGTCAACGCGCTTCACAAGGTCCTGGACCGCGGCGATATCCGCTTCCTTGGCAATGTCACGTACGGCCGCGACCTTACGCTGCATGACTTCCGGGCCTTCTATGACGCGGTGATCTTCTCCACGGGAGCAGTCAAGGACGCCGAGCTGAACATTCCCGGCGTGGAACTCGAAGGATCGTTCGGTGGAGCCGACTTCGTGTCCTGGTATGACGGACACCCGGATGTCGCCCGCGAATGGCCACTGGATGCCAAAGAAGTGGCGGTCATCGGCAATGGCAACGTGGCACTGGACGTGGCCCGCATGCTCTCCAAGCACGCAGATGACCTCTTGGTCACCGAAATCCCGGACAACGTCTATGCCGGCCTCAAGGCCTCTCCGGTCACGGACGTGCACGTCTTCGGGCGCCGCGGACCGGCGCAGATCAAGTTCACTCCGCTGGAACTGAGGGAGCTCTCGCACTCCAACGACGTGGACATTGTGCTGTACCCGGAGGACTTCGAGTTTGATGAAGCCTCCGACGACGCCATCCGCAGCAACAACCAGATCAAGACCATGGTCAACACGCTGACCAACTGGCTTGTCGAGGAACATGCCGAAGCCGAGCAGCCCTCGTCGCGCAGGCTGCATCTGCATTTCCTGCACAGCCCGGTGGAAATTGTGTCGGAAGACGGCTCCGGCAAAGTTTCCGGCATCAAGTTCGAGCGCATGCAGCTGGACGGAACGGGTAATGTCAAGGGCACCGGTGAGTTCGTGGACTATCCAGTCCAGGCCGTTTACCGAGCCATCGGCTACCACGGTTCGCCGCTGGACGAGATTGAGTACGACGCACGCCGCGGGGTCATCCCCAACGACGGCGGACGGGTGCTGGACGCCGACGGCAAGCCGGTACCGGGCATCTACGCCACGGGCTGGATCAAGCGCGGACCCGTCGGCCTGATCGGGCACACGAAGGGCGACGCCCTGGAGACCATCGGGTGCCTGTTGGAGGACCGCCTCACGCTGCCCCCGGCCGAAAACCCGGACCCGCAGGCCATCATCAACCTCCTGGAAGAGCGGGGCATCGAGTACACCACCTGGGAAGGCTGGAACAAGCTCGATGCGCACGAAGCAGCCCTCGGTGCCGCATGGACCGCCGAAAACGCTGGCACCGGCGTCGTACGCGAACGCATCAAGGTGGTCCCGCGCGAGGACATGATCGGGATCTCCCGCGCCTAGCGGCGTGGAGCGATTTCGCCGAACGAACCGCTCGACGCCGGCCGCCCATAGGCAAAGCCCTGCGTCGCAACTAGACTGGCCGGTACTGTGCTGCGTCCGGTTTTGGGAGTTCGATGAGGAATCCGATCCAACCGGCAGCTTTGGTTGGCGACGCCGCCGAGCTGCTGCAGCGCCATGCCCGCGCAGGTCACGAACAACTGGACTCCTGGCGTTTTGGGCCTCCCGACGCGACGGAGCTTCCTGGGTTGCGCAGCCTAATCAAGGAATCCTGGCAGCGATCCGCGCAGCTCAACGCGAACCCGGACCAGCCTGAGGCTCCCGTGGTCATGGACCTCGACGAGCTTGAGGAATACCGCCGCCAACACCCGCTGGCCATCATCATGCCCGTCATCCAGAAGCTCCTCATTCAGCCCAGCTATGACAGCGGGCTGTTGGTCGCCGTGGGGGACGAGCTCGGCCGGCTGCTGTGGGTTGACGGAAATCCCGCGATGAGGCGCCGTGCCGAAGGCATGATGTTCGTGGCCGGCGCGGATTGGTCCGAAGCCGCCGTTGGCACGAGTGCGCCCGGCACAGCGCTCGCGTTGGGCCGCGGCATCCAGATCTCCGGCGCCGAGCACTACAAACGCTCCGTCCATCCGTGGAGCTGCACCGCCGTGCCCTTCCACGACCCCGACTCCGGCGCGCTCCTCGGCGTTGTCGACATCACCGGTACGGAAGCCGCCGTCGCACCCCACACGCTTTCCCTCGTTGAAGCGACCGTGGCGGCAGCGCAGGCCCAATTGCGTGTCGAGAGGCTTCAGCTCTCGGCCACTAAGCACTCTTTGCCTGCCCGACGGCGGAACTCGCCTTCCGTCGCAAGCTCCCGAGTGGGAACCGGACTGTACCGGAACAGCCTTCAGCTGCTGGGCCGCGACCAGGCGCTGTTGAGTATAGGAGGGCGCAGCATTCCGCTCTCCGCCAGGCACAGTGAGATCCTGGCATTGCTGGGCACTCGTCCCGAGGGTCTCAGCGCCGAAGAACTGGCGCTGGCCTTGTATCCGGGAGATGGTTTCACCGTCACCCTACGGGCCGAAATGGTGCGCCTGCGGAAGGTCCTGCACGAAGTCGACCCCGCGGCAGTCCCGGAATCCCGCCCCTACCGGCTCCCGATCGACCTCGGCCAGGATGCCGCCCAAGTGCTTTCCTGCCTGCAACGGGGTGCCCACCGCATCGCCCTGGAGATCTACAAAGGCGCCGTCCTACCGCATTCGGAAGCCCCCGGCATTGTGGAGCTCCGCCAGAAGGTCTCCGCGCTCTTGCGCGAGGCGGTCCTCAACGACGGCAGTGCCGAGGCGCTGCTCAAGTATGCCGGGCTGCCTGAGGCAAAGAACGACGTCGACGTCCGGCTCGCTGCCCTCAAGCTCCTGCCGCCGCGCTCGCCCAAGCGGGCCGCCGTCGTCGCCGAGCTCGAACGCCTGGAAACGGAGATGTCGGCCTGACGCTGGCCACCCGTGTGGCACTCGGCAAATACGAAGTTTCGGCCCGTATCGTAGAACCGAGCCAAACGAAAGAAGCTTCCTCCGTGTTGAACAAACGCCTCGCCGTCGCCCTGACCGTGTCCGGACTCCTTGCCGGAGTCACAGCCTGCGGAGCACCTGCCCAGACCGCGCCATCGTCAACGGCTTCTGCTTTGGCAACTACCGCTTCGCCCGCATGGGAACTCGATCCCGCCGCGGGCGCTCAAAAGATCAAGGCTGCCGGCCTGGACATCCTCACGGCCGAAGGCACTGCCGAGCATTACCACGCCCATCTGGACGTGTTGGTGGACGGCAAGCCCGTCACCGTCCCGGCTGAAATCGGCTTCAGTTTCGGGGCCGACGGGCGGCCGGACGGAATCTCGGCCCTGCACACCCACGACACATCCGGCATCCTCCACATCGAAGCGCCCACCGCCGGACTGAAGTACACGCTCGGCCAGGTCCTCACCGAATGGGGCGTCCTGGACGGCAAGGACGCCACCGGAGCACCGCACGGCGGAACCGGCGGCTGGACAGCCTACGTGAACGGCTCAAAGCAGGATGTTCCAGTAACAGACGTGGTTCTCAAAGCCCACGACGAGGTAGTGCTCTCCTTTGGATCGGCGCCCTCCCGGCTTCCGAGCTCCTATGCGTTCTCCGCTGGCCTCTAGGCCTCAAGCCTTCGAACCGGCCTCAAAGTGATCTGAACCACAAGGTTGCAACCTGCTTGCAACCTTCCCGCTCCTACGCTGATGGCACAGCAAAGCCACGATCATGTTCAGCAAAGGAGCTACAGATGACTGTTTATGCACAGCCGGGTGCCGAGGGTTCGAAGGTCACATTCAAGGACCGTTACGAGAACTGGATCGGCGGCGAGTGGGTTGCCCCGGTCAAGGGGCAGTACTTCGAAAACATCACCCCTGTGACCGGGAAGGCCTTCTGCGAGGTTGCCCGGGGCACAGCCGAGGACATCGAGCTCGCATTAGACGCCGCCCACAAGGTGGCTCCGTCCTGGGGCAAGACGTCAGCGACCGAACGCGCCGCAATCCTGAACAAGATCGCCGACCGCATTGACGAGAATACCGAGCTGCTGGCCGTGGCCGAGAGCTGGGACAACGGCAAGCCGATCCGCGAAACCCTGAACGCGGACATCCCGCTCGCGGCGGACCACTTCCGCTATTTCGCCTCCGCGATCCGCGCCCAGGAAGGCCACCTGTCCCAGCTGGACGAGGACACCACCGCCTACCACTTCCGCGAGCCGCTGGGCGTGGTGGGCCAGATCATTCCGTGGAACTTCCCCATCCTGATGGCCGTGTGGAAGCTCGCCCCGGCACTGGCCGCGGGCAACGCCGTCGTCCTCAAGCCCGCAGAGCAGACCCCGTCCTCCATTCTCGTCCTGATGGAACTGATCAGCGACCTGCTGCCTGCCGGTGTGGTGAACGTCGTCAACGGCTTCGGCGTCGAGGCCGGAAAACCCCTGGCGTCCAGCCCCCGGATCCGCAAGATAGCCTTCACCGGGGAGACCACCACGGGCCGGTTGATCAGCCAGTACGCGTCCCAGAACCTGATCCCGGTGACCCTTGAACTGGGTGGCAAGAGCCCGAACATCTTCTTCGACGACGTCGCCGCGCAGAACGACGCGTTCTACGACAAGGCCCAGGAAGGCTTCACCCTCTTTGCCTTCAACCAAGGCGAAGTCTGCACCTGCCCGTCGCGCGCCCTGGTCCAGGAAGGCATCTACGACTCCTTCATGGCGGACGCCGTGGCCCGGACCAACAAGATCATCCAGGGCAACCCGCTGGACACCGGGACCCAACTTGGTGCCCAGGCCTCCAACGACCAGCTCGAGAAGATCCTCTCCTACATCGACATCGGAAAGCAGGAAGGCGCCAAGATCCTCACAGGCGGCGCCCGTGCCCAGCTCGACGGTGACCTGGCCGGCGGCTACTACGTCCAGCCGACCATCTTCGAGGGCCACAACCGGATGCGGATCTTCCAGGAGGAGATCTTCGGCCCGGTGGTATCCGTGACGAAGTTCAGCGACTACAACGACGCCATCGGCATCGCCAACGACACCCTGTACGGACTCGGGGCCGGCGTCTGGTCCCGCAACGGGAACGTCGCCTACCGGGCAGGACGGGAAATCCAGGTCGGCCGCGTCTGGGTCAACAACTACCACGCCTACCCGGCCGGTGCCGCGTTCGGCGGATACAAGTCCTCCGGCATCGGACGCGAAAACCACGCCATGATGCTGGACCACTACCAGCAGACCAAGAACCTCCTGGTCAGCTACAACGAAAACAAGCTCGGCTTCTTCTAGGCCGCACCAAACCCTGCGGGGAGGGATCAGCATAGGCCCTCCCCGCCAACCATCCTGGCCACCGCTCACTCAAATGACACCACCTAGACCACCGCTTTAACGACGCAAGGATTTCGCCAATGACGACAACAATGCGAGCAGCCGTAGTAACCGAATTTGGAAAAGACCTTCAGATCCAGTCCCTTCCCATTCCTACTCCTGGCCGAGGGGAAGCGCTGGTCAGGGTCATCACCACCGGCGTGTGCCACACCGATCTGCACGCCGCGGAGGGGGACTGGCCGGTCAAGCCCTCCCCGCCGTTCGTGCCCGGCCATGAAGGCGTGGGCGAAGTTGTGGCCCTCGGTGAAGGCGTCACTGACCTGGCCGTCGGGGACCTTGTGGGTAACGCCTGGCTCTGGTCCGCCTGTGGCGACTGCCAGTTCTGCCGGACCGGCTGGGAAACGCTGTGCGAAGCCCAGAAGAACGCCGGCTACAGTGTGGACGGCTCGTTCGGGGAGTACATGCTGGTGGACAGCCGGTTCGCCGCGAGGATTCCGGCAGGTTCGGACCCCGTGGAGGTTGCCCCGGTGCTTTGCGCGGGCGTCACCGTCTACAAGGGATTGAAGATGACCGAGGCCAAGCCGGGCCAGTGGGTCACTATTTCCGGCATCGGCGGACTGGGGCACATCGCGGTCCAGTACGCGGTGGCCATGGGCCTGCGTGTCGCGGCGGTGGACATCGCCGACGACAAGCTTGCCCTGGCCAGGAAGCACGGCGCGGAACTCACGGTCAACGCGCTGCATGAGGATCCTGCCGAAGTCATCCAGCGCGAAACCGGAGGCTGTCACGGCGTCCTGGTCACGGCCGTGCATCCGTCGGCATTCGGGCAGGCGATCGGCATGGCCCGGCGCGGCGGGACCATCGTCTTCAACGGTCTTCCGCCGGGAGACTTCCCGGCACCGATCTTCGAGATTGTGCTCAAGGGCCTGACCGTCCGCGGCTCGATCGTGGGGACACGGCAGGACCTGGAGGAAGCGCTGGACTTCTACGCGCAGGGCAAGATCCACCCGACCGTGTCCACACGTGAGCTCTCCGAGGTCAACGCAGTCTTTGATGAGATGAAGCATGCCAAGATCGACGGCCGCGTGGTGTTGAGGTTCTAATGCCCCACAACAGGCTTGACGCCGCAGTGACGCTGCCCGGGGAAAACTTTTCCCGGGTGGCGCTCACCGCCTCCTCCATCGTATTGCTCAATAAGTTGTGGGAGCAGCATGGGCCGCTCATGTTCCACCAGTCCGGTGGTTGCTGCGACGGTTCCTCGCCCATGTGCTACCCGGCAGGCGAGTTCATTACCGGCGACTCTGACGTTTTGCTCGGCCTTTTCGACATCGGCAACCTCGAACGGCCGCAGCCTTTGGAGTTCTGGATGTCCCGGGAACAGTTCAACTACTGGTCCCACACCCACCTGACCGTGGACGTGGTGGCCGGCCGTGGGAGCGGCTTCTCCGTGGAGTCGCCGGAGGGCAAACGCTTCCTCATCCGCTCCACCTTGATGGATTGGATCGTCCCCAAGATTTGATGCCGAGCCACCCTTGCGTCTCACAATCTGGGACAAATGTGGGAGTCCGCTGGCTGGACACTACCCTTGATGAGTCTGTTTCCAACACCCCGTCAAGATTGTGGACTCTTCTATGAACCTCTTCCGGACCAAGTCAATCGAGCAGTCCATTGCGGACGCCGATGAACCCGGACGCAAGCTCAAGCGTTCCCTCAGCACCTGGGATCTGATGATCATGGGTGTCGCCGTCGCCGTCGGCGCCGGGATCTTCTCCGTCGGCGCTAAAGCCGCGGCAAACTTTGCCGGCCCGGCCGTGACGATTTCCTTCGCCGTCGCAGCCGTCACGTGTGCCCTGGCCATCATGTGCTACGCCGAATTCGCCACCGCCATCCCGGTGGCGGGGTCCGCCTATGTCTTCACCTACGCCACCATGGGTGAAGTCCTCGCCTGGATCATCGGTTGGAACCTCATCCTTGAACTCTTCACCGCCGCTGCGGTCATCGCCAAGTACTGGGGCATCTATCTGAGCAAGGTGTTCGGCCTCATGGGCGTGGAGATGCCGCCGGCCTTGAACATCGCAGGCGTGGACCTCTACTGGGGCGCGTTCCTGATTGTCGCGATCTTCACTGGGCTCCTGGTGCTCGGCACCAAGCTCTCCGCCCGCGTGGGCAACATCTTCACGCTGATCAAGATCGCCGTGGTGCTGTTCGTGATCGTGGTCGGCTTCACGTACGTCAAGTTCTCCAATTACGCGCCCTTTGTCCCGGCATCGCAGCCGACCGGTGGCAATGGCGGCGCAGACGTCATGAAGCAGTCCTTCTTTGGCTTCCTCACCGGCGCGGTTCCGGCACAGTACGGAACCCTGGGTATTTTTGCCGGCGCAGCCCTGGTGTTCTTTGCGTTCATCGGGTTCGACGTGGTTGCCACGTCCGCGGAAGAGGTCAAGAACCCGCAGAAGACCCTGCCCCGGGGCATCTTCGGCGGACTGGCGCTCGTGACGCTGCTGTACATCCTGGTCTCCCTGGCCCTGACCGGCATGGTGTCCTACACACAATTGGCGGAAGCCAAGAGTCCCACCCTCACCACGGCCTTCGAGGCTGTTGGAAATACCGACGCGGCCAAGGTCATTGCCTTCGGGTCCCTGATCGGTTTGACCACCGTCATCATGGTGCTGCTCATGGGCCTGGCCCGCGTGGTCTTGGCCATGAGCCGCGACGGATTGCTCCCGCGCTCGCTGTCCAAGACGAGCGAAAAGCGTTCGACGCCGGTCCGCCTCCAGATCATCTGCGGCGCGGCCGTGGCGATCGTGGCCGGCCTGACCAATGTGGATCTCCTTGAGGAAATGATCAACATCGGCACGCTCTCAGCCTTCGTCATGGTGAGCCTGGGCATCCTGGTGCTGCGTAAGAAGCGCCCGGACCTGAAGCCGGCTTTCCGTGTTCCTTTCGGCAAGGTACTTCCCGTGGTTTCGGCTGTCCTGTGCCTCTACCTCATGACGAACCTGGCCGTGGAAACCTGGATCTTCTTCGCCATCTGGCTGGCAATCGGACTTGCCATCTACTTTGCCTACGGTCAGCGCCACTCCCGCCTGAACGAGAAGTTCGCTGCGGCGAGGGCTGCGGTCTCCGGCACGAGCAGCGACTCCAGCGATTCAACCGACTCAAACGATTCAACCGCCTCAAGCGACGACGAGGACAGCCTCAGCAAGGTCTGATGCCCCTGGCTGGTTCCATGGCCCCCTCAAGCTTCGGCTTGAGGGGGCTTCCTATTGGACTCCAACACGTGCGGCTCCAACGCTTGCGGCTCCAACACGTGCGGCTCCAACGCTTGCGGCTCTAACGCTTACGGGGCCGCGTGCTCGTTGACCCACTCGACGAGCGGCCGCAGTACCTCCCAACGTTGGGCGATCTCCTCCTTGGCTGAGGGCTGCGACATCCATTCCGGTTCTCGCAAGCTCACCCCGGCAGACAGGGACTTGTGCTTGAGGAGCTCGGCGCGCGGATGGTCCTTGTCGAAACCACGCGGCACGGTCTTGAGTTTCTCCCCTTCAACCGCGAAACCTGCCGCTGCGATGTCATCAACGATTTTCTGGAGTTCTTCTCCGCTGGCCGGTGCATCCGTGGCGGCGCGGAACCGGGCAATCTGCTCAGGGGTTCTAGAGTGGCATCCGCCGCCCACGAGCAACCCGTCTGCACTGAGCTGGAGGTAGAAGCCCACGCCCTCCTTGTCCGCCGCAAACGCTCCCTGTGCCGTCTTGTAGGGGGACTTGTCCTGGGAGAAGCGGACATCCCTGTTGGGGCGGAAGACCTTGCCCGGCCCGAATCTTGGCTCAAGCTCCTCCAGCAACAGCGTCAGTGGCTCCTTCACAGCGGAGTCGTAGATGTCTTTGTGCGCCAGCCACCATTCGCGGTTGTTGTTCTCTTCAAGTTCGGCATAGAAGGCTATCGCCGCTGCGGGGATCCCGGTAAATGTGCTCATGTAAGGATCCTATGGACGACAATGCCGAGCTAGCCAGAGCCATTGCCGGCTATGTGGAAAACTCGCCGTGGAACCCCGTCGTCGGAACCCCGCCATCGGAACCCCGCCCTGGAACCCCGTCGCGGAGGCACGCCACCAGATCCGTACCTTGTTTCGAGTTCCGCCAGCTACAAGCCCAGGAACGGCAAACAAGCCACGGCTTTGATGCGGATTAAAGAGCAACCCCGCTGCGGAGATTCCGCAGCGGGGTTGCCCGTTATGGGACGTTGTTAGAGCTTGTTGGCCGCTTCAGCGGCCGACTCGCCCTGGCCGGCTCCGAGGTTGGCGCGCAGCTTGGCGCCGAGTTCGGCGTCGACGTTGGTCCAGTACTGGATGGCGCGTTCCTTGATGCCGGGGCTCTTGACGCCGCCCACAGCGCCCGTGATGGTGTCCAGCAGGCGGGCCTTGGCGCCGTCGTCGTACACGTCGCGGTACAGTGCGCCGGCCTGGACGAAGTCGCCGTCCTCGGCGTGCAGGGAGTGTGCGGAGAGCGTCAGCTCACCGTCGTTCTCCCAGCCGCCGGCAGGGTTCTGAGGTTCAACAGCAGCCGGGCCACCCACGGAGTTCGGTGCGTAGACCGGAACCGAAGGAGCGTTGAACAGGTAGCGTCCCGCGCCGTCCTGGCTGTAGTTGTTGACCTGGTTCTTCGGCTGGTTCACCGGGATCTGGGCGTGGTTGGTGCCGACGCGGTAGCGGTGTGCGTCAGCGTAAGAGAAGATGCGGGCCTGCAGCATCTTGTCCGGGGAAGCAGCGATACCCGGAACGAAGTTCGACGGCGCGAAGGTGGCCTGCTCGATCTGCGCGAAGTAGTTCTCCGGGTTCTTGTTGAGCTCCATGGTGCCCACGTGGATCAGCGGGTAGTCCGCGTGCGGCCAGACCTTGGTGAGGTCGAACGGGTTGAAGCGGTACGTCTTGGCGTCCTCGTAGGGCATGACCTGGACATGCAGTTCCCAGGACGGGAAGTTGCCGGCGGTGATGTTTTCCTGGAGGTCGCGGATGTAGAAGTCCGCGTCCGAGCCGGCCAGCTCTTCGGCCTGGTCGCCCGTGATGGTCTTGACGCCCTGGTTGGACTTGAAGTGGTACTTGACCCAGAAGCGCTCGCCCTCGGCGTTGATCCACTGGTAGGTGTGCGAGCCGTAGCCCTGCATTTCACGCCAGGAAGCCGGCAGGCCGCGGTCGCCCATGAGCCAGGTGACCTGGTGTGCGGACTCGGGGGAGAGGGTCCAGAAGTCCCACTGCATGTCGGCGTCGCGCAGGTGGGTGCCCGGGAGGCGCTTCTGGGAGTGGATGAAGTCGGGGAACTTGATGCCGTCGCGGATGAAGAACACCGGGGTGTTGTTGCCCACGAGGTCGTAGTTGCCCTCGGAAGTGTAGAACTTGACGGCGAAGCCGCGGGGGTCGCGCCAGGTGTCCGGGGAGCCGTTCTCGCCTGCAACCGAGGAGAAGCGGATGAGCATGTCCGTCTCGACGCCGGGCTGCAGGAAAGCAGCCTTGGTGTACTTGGAAACGTCCGAAGAAGTCTTGAAGGTACCGAAAGCGCCGCCGCCCTTGGCGTGGACAACACGCTCCGGGACGCGCTCGCGGTTGAACTGGGCGAGCTTTTCCACCAAGTAGTGGTCGGTCAGGATGATGGCACCATCGGCACCAACGGACTTGGAATGCGCGTCCGAGGTGACGGGGGCGCCCGACTGGGTGGTCGAGATGTTCGCGGTCATCGTTCTCCTATTTCGTGGTTACTTGCGTTTGAGTAGGAAGCTGTTGTTTGGCTTGGCAGTCCTGGCAGATGCCTTGGTACAGGACGTCTGCGATCTGGATGGTCATGGGTTTGGAGTGCTCATCCCAGTGCGGGGTGAGGCAGGGGGCATGGCCTACGGCGCAGTCGACATCCTCCACCCGGCCGCAGCTGATGCAGACGGCGTGGTGGTGGTTGTCGCCCACCCGCGTCTCGTACAGCGCGGGAGAGTGGGGCGGTTCGAACCGTCGCAGCATCTGTAGGTCCGTGAGGTCGCTCAGCACCACATAAACAGACTGCGCTGTCAGTTCGGGAAGATCCTTGCGCGCGGCAGCCAGGATGCCTTCGGCCGGGGAATGTGGATTGTGCTGAACGGCCGCAAGGACCGCCAAGCGCTGTTTGGTCACGCGGCGTCCGTGGGAATGCAGGGCGGAAGCCCACACTTCCTGGTCTGCCGAGTGATCTGCCATACCCTCATTGAAGCACTTATTATGAGTACTTCACAATAAGGCTAGGCTAACTTCGGATGAATCGAGCAGGCGGCGGCCCGATGGGTAGGGTTGGACGGTGGCAAAACTCCTGGCTGACATGACCCCGCTTCGCGAAAGCCCGGCCTTCCGCCGCCTGTGGCTCGGGTCCTCCGTGTCGATGGTCGGATCCCAGTTGACGCTCGTTGCCGTGAGCCTTGAGGTCTACAGCATCACCCAGCAGAGCCTCTACGTAGGCCTGCTGAGCGTCTTTGCCTTGGTTCCGCTGGTGATCGCGGGTTTGTTCGGTGGTGCCATTTCCGACGCTTACGACCGACGGAAAGTCGCGATCGTTTCTTCCCTCGTTTTGTGGGCCTGCAGCGTCGCCCTCGCGCTCCAAGCGTGGTTCCAACTCAACAATGTCTGGATCCTGTTTGCGCTCGTTGCGATCCAAAGCGGCGCCCAAGGCATCAACGGGCCCGCACGCAGCGCCATCATTCCCTTGCTGGTCCGGAAGGAGCTGCTGCCCGCCGCCAACGCGTTGAGCATGCTCAACATGGGTATTTCCATGACCGCAGGCCCCTTGCTTGCCGGTGTGCTGGTTGCGTCGAGCGGTTTTGGCTGGACTTACACGATCGACGCGTTCAGCTTCGCTTTCGCGCTGTGGAGTCTGTTCAAGCTTCCGCCCCTGCCCGCGGCCGAGAACGCGTCGGCACCCGGCTTGCGCTCCGTCGTCGAAGGCTTCCGCTTCCTGGGCACCCGGCCCAATCTCCGCATGACCTTCATCATCGACCTCATCGCGATGATCTGCGCCCAGCCGCGCGCCCTCATGCCGGCCATCGGCGCCACCATGATCGGCGGCGGTGACACCACCGTGGGTGTGCTGCTCGCCTCCGTGGCAGTGGGCGCCTTCCTGGCGGGGTTGTTCTCCGGACCCCTGGGAAGGATGCGGCGCCAGGGCAGTGCGGTGGTATGGTCCGTGGCCGGATGGGGCTTCTCGATCGCAGCTTTCGGCTTGGTGGTAGTCCTTGCGGGCGACTCCGGTCGCGACGGCGTGACGCCTTGGATAGTCCCCGCCGCCACCTGTTGTGCCCTCGCCGGAATCTCGGACTCTGTCAGTGCGGTCTTCCGCACCACGATCCTGCAATCGGCCACTCCGGACCACATGCGGGGACGGTTGCAAGGCGTGTTCATCGTGGTGGTTGCCGGAGGTCCGCGAGTAGGGGACGTGCTCGCCGGTGGCGTCACCAAAGTTCTCAGCGAAGGCTGGGTACTACTCCTGGGCGGCGTGCTGTGTGCGGTCCTGGCCTGGCTCGTGCCTCGCTGGCAGCGCGGATTCCTCCGATACGACTCCGTTCACCCTGTGCCCTAACCCGGTGCCCAGCCTCACGCGCCCAAGTAGCTGACAGTTGTTGTCGTTAAAGCGGCTCATAACGACAACAACTGCGACTCAGTTGGGCGGGCGGGCGGCCCCGCATTCCGCAGCCCAGGCTGGAACGTCTGGACCGCCGTCGGCGTTAATCGGAACAGAGACAACAGCGAGAGAACTGCAAGAAAGTAGTGAAGTGCACAATCATCACAATGGCCTGAAGACCGCAGCGCTGTTCGGTGTGCTGTGGGCGGTGCTGCTGGGACTCGGTGCCGTGATCGGTGCGGGCACCCGCAGCGCGGCGCCCATCTGGATCATGGCCCTGGTTGGCGTCGCGACAACGGCCTACGGATATTGGAACAGCGACAAGATTGCCATCCGGTCCATGGCCGCCTACCCGGTCACGGAGGCGCAGGCTCCCCAGCTGTACCAGATCGTCAGGGAGCTCTCAGTGCGGGCAAACCAGCCCATGCCGCGGATCTACGTTTCTCCGACGATGACCCCCAACGCCTTCGCCACGGGACGCAACCCGAAGAACGCCGCAGTGTGCTGCACCGCGGGCATCCTGAACGTGCTCGACGCCCGCGAACTCCGCGGCGTCCTCGGTCATGAACTCATGCACGTCTACAACCGCGACATCCTCACCTCGTCCATCGCGGCCGCCGTCGCCGGCGTCATTACCTCGGTGGGCCAGATGCTGCTCTTCTTCGGCGGCGGGGACCGGCGGAACGCCAATCCGATTGCCATGCTCGCCATGGCGCTCCTGGCGCCGTTTGCCGCCTCGCTGATCCAGCTCGCCATCTCCCGTACCAGGGAGTACGACGCCGATCACGACGGTGCGGAGCTTACCGGCGATCCGCTGGCGCTCGCCTCAGCCCTGCGCAGGATCGAAGCGGGTGTGAAGCAGGTGCCGCTCCCACAGGATCAACGCCTCGTGAATACCTCGCACCTCATGATTGCCAACCCGTTCCGTGGCGGCGCCATGACCAAGCTTTTCGCTACCCACCCGCCCATGCGCGAGCGCATCGAGCGGCTCGAGCGGATGGCTGGACGGCCGCTTTCCTAGCAGGCGGTCCCCAGAGTCACCGAACTGGCGCCGCGTTCGACGACGGGCGGCTTCATGCGAACAAGCCCTCACCAATGAAGCCGCCCGCCATAATGCCCGGGGGCACAGCAAGCAGCTCGGGGCACCGCCACGGACGCTAGTCGCCCGCCCAACGCCGCAGTGTGCTGTTCAGCAGTCCCACCAGCACGGCCGTCCACCAGCAGCCTTGGGAAATGCACAAGGCCACGAGCAACCGCGCTCGCAGTCGGAGCGCCACGGACTTGAAGTGGGTTCCGACCGGGAGCGCATGGAGCCGGCGCATTGCCGGGGCCAAGGCGATCCCGTTCAGCATGAGCACCAAAACACACAGGAGCTTGACCTGGGTGACAGGGCTGGTGATGTCCGGCTTGATCAAGGCTCCGGACACAAGGAGCACGGCCAGGCCACCCCAGATCAGCGGTTGGGCGGCGGTCTCGAGGCGGCGGGTGTCATGGATATCCCGCTTGCCCATAAGCCAGAGGAAGCCCACCCAGTCGACAACCAGGATGGCCCCGAAGGACAGCACCAGCGCAATGATGTGGCACGCCAGGCCGGCACGGTGAAGGTCCGGACCGCAGTCCACCAGGGCACCGGCCGAGACCGATGCCGCCCACGCGACAGTGCAGACACCGCTTAGGACGAGCGCTTTCCGGCGGCCCGGTTGCCGGGCCAGATTGGGGGACGGCCGGCTGCCGTCCCTCTCCGCCACCGGGGCGGCTTTCTCCGTGTTCTCTGTGCTGCTGGTGCCGCCGCCGGGTTCGACGACGGCGGTGCTCATGCGAACAAGCCCTCACCGATGAAGCCTCCCGGCTTGATGCCCGGTGGCACCGCGAACAGGCCGGAGCCGGTGTGCTTGAGGTACTCCAGGGCCAGCTTGTCGCTCTTTGCCATGGCCATCTGCATGGGTACGTAGTGCGTCCGCGGGTCCTTGACGAAGGCGATGAAGAACAGGCCCGCATCGAGGTGGCCGAGTCCGTCCGAGCCGTCGGTGTAGTTGTATCCCCGGCGGAGCATCTTCACGCCGTCGTTCTGGCTCGCGTGCGCCAGCCGGACATGGGAATCGACGGCGATCAACGGCCCGCCGTCGCGGCCCTTGAGCCCGAAGTCCGGTGCCGTGAATTCCTCTCCTCCGGACAGGGGCGCTCCGGCACCCTTGGTGCGGCCGATCAGTCCTTCCTGCTCGCGCAGGGAGGTCCGGTCCCAGATCTCGATGTGCATCCTGATCCGCCGGGAAACCAAGTAGCTTCCGCCGGCCATCCAGGCTTCGCCGGAACGGCTTCCGGCGGTGGCCCACACGTGCTGGTCGAGCAGAGTGCCGTCCTCCACCTTCAGGTTGGCCGTGCCGTCCTTGAAGCCGAAAAGGTTGCGCGGGGTCGTTTGGGCCCGTGACGTGGACGAGGTCCGGCCAAAGCCCAGTTGGGACCATCGGACGCGCACCTTGCCGAAGCCGATGCGCGCCAGGTTGCGGATTGCGTGCACAGCCACCTGGGGGTCGTCGGCGCAGGCCTGGACCACAATGTCGCCGCCGGTCCGTTCTGGCTGGAGGGCGTCGCCGGGGAATCTCGGTAAGTCGATCAGGGCGTCCGGTCGGCGACCGTCCAGGCCAAATCGCGCCTTGCCGTCCTTTTCGAAGAGTCCCGGGCCAAAGCCGAAAGTCAGGGTCAGCTTGCCGGCCGCGAGGTCAATGGCCTCACCTGTGTCCTCCGGCGGAGCATCGTAGGGGCCGTCGACGGCGCCAGTCCGGCCCGTTGTGCGGGCGGCGGTCATTGCTTCGGCCGCGGCAGTCCAGTCCTTCAGCAATTTGATCACCGCGGTCCGGTCCTCAACGGTCACGTCGAAGGCAGCCATGTGAAGGCGGTCCTGGGCCGGTGTGACGATACCCGCCTGGCGTTCGCCGTAAAACGGAACCACATCGCCCGCGGTGCTGGCTGGGGCCGCCTCAGCTGGCACAGCATCATGGCTCAAGTAGCCGGCGGCGAGGCCGGCCACGGCACCGCCCACGCCGGCGAGGGAAAGCAGTCCTCGACGCGACAAGCCGCGCTTGGGGGACCCGACGTCGGACGCGACCGCCGGCTCGGGAGCGGCGGCAGGTGCGGACCCGACCGCGTCAGCCTGGGTGCCGCCGTCGGGCGCCTCAGGGGACGTGCCGCCGAAAGGGCAGCCGCTCACAGGACTACGGCCGAGGTGAGCTTGGACAGCGGCTCTCCCAGGGCATCGACGAGTGCGGCGAGCTGCTGGACCTCGGTGGCGCTGAGCTCGTTGTAGTAGGCGAAGCCGTCACCCGTGGCGTGCTTCTTGAGCTCGGCCTGCAGGGCTGAGAACTTCTCGTCGAGGCTCTTGGCGAGGGCGGCATCTTTCTGCGTGAGCGCGGGCTTGAGGCTTTCGAAGGCGATCCGGGCGCCGTCGACGTTGGCCTGGAAGTCCCAGAGGTCCGTGTGGGACCAGATTTCTTCCTCGCCGGTGACCTTGCCGCGTGCAACTTCGTCCAGGAGTTCCTTGGCGCCGTTGCCGAGCTTGTCCGCGGAGAGTTCCACGGTGCGGGTGCGTTTGCCGAGCTCCTCGGTATCGGCCACGAGTTGCGTGGCGATCTTGGCGCGCTCTGCTGCCGTCAGCGCCGTGTAACCCGCCGGCGGGAACAGGTCCTTCTCCGCGCGGTGCCAGCCGGTCCATTCCTGGCCGGGCTCGAGGTCGGCTTCCCGGGCGTCGAGCTTGGGGTCCAGGTCACCGAAGGATTCCGCGACCGGTTCGATCCGCTCCCAGTGCATGCGGGTCGCGGCGTAGAGCTCACGGGCCTTGCTGGTGTCACCTGCAGCGTAGGCGTCAGCGAACGCCTTGGTGCCTGTGACGAGCTGTTCGGTCTGGTCCTTGACGTACGCCGCGTACTGCTGGACGCCGGTGTCCGCGAGCTTCTGGAAATCGGCGTCGACAGCGGTTTTGTTTCCGGAGTCGGTCACTTCAAAGGCGGAGCGGATGCCGTCGCCCTGCATGCCGGGCTTGCACGCGGTGGTGTACTTGCCTGCCGGGGCGGTGACCACCAAGTTGCGGGTCAGGCCGGGACCGATGTTCTCCACTTCGCCGACGATCCGCAAGCCGTCTTCGGCGAGGAGGTAGAACTCGGTGATTTCCGTGCCTTCGTTTTTGACCGCGAAGCTCAGGTTTCCGCTGGGGACGCTGCCGGTGGAAACCTTGCATTCGGTCTTGGTGCTGGTGACCTGGATCGGTCCGGCTGAGGCGTTGGAGCCGGGGGTCTTTGCGTTGTCTGCGCAGCCCGCGAGGACAAGCGGAACGGCAGCGGCTGCAGCGACGAGTGCGAGAGACTTCCGGTGGCGGGAAGCCATTTTGGGCAGGGGAGTGCCAGGCATGGGGATTTCCTTCTGTTTTTTGGGGGGTGCGGGGAACGTTTAGGCGGCTTTGGCGGCGTGGGGAGCGGCGGCGTTGCCGGAAGATTTCGCGGGAGCGGAACCGTTGGCCCGGATGTAGAAGTAGAGCACCGGAATCACATACAGCAACCAGGCTCCGGCTTCGAGCCACGTGGTGGCCGGGGACAAGTTGAGGGTGCCCTTCAGCAGGGTGCCGTACCAAGACGACCGCGGGATGGCGGCGGAGACGTCGAACGCGAGGCTGTGGAGCCCTGGCAGGATTCCTGCCTCCTGGAGGTCGTGGATGCCATAGGCCAGCACGCCGCCCGCGACCACGATGAGTCCGACCCCGGTCCAGGTGAAGAAGCGCGAGAGGTTGACCTTGAGGACCCCGCGGTGCAGGAGGTATCCGAGCCCGGCGGCAACGGCCAGGCCGAGCAGGGCCCCTAGCAGCGGCTGCGACGATTCGCCAGCGGCTTGGGCAGCAGCCCAAAGGAACAGTGCCGTCTCAAGGCCTTCCCGGCCCACCGCGACGGCGGCCACAAGGACGAGACCCCACGCGGCGCCGTCGGCCATCTTGTCCACTTGTGACTTGAGCTCCCCGCCGAGGCTGCGGGCAGTGCGCGCCATCCAGAAGACCATCCAGGTGACGAGCGCGACGGCGACAATGGACAGTCCGCCCCCGATCGCCTCTTGCGCCGCGAAGGTCAGTCCCTGTGGGCCGAAGGTGAGCAGCGCCCCGAAAGCGATGGACACTGCCACCGCGATGCCGACGCCGGCCCAAAGCCTGGGGAGCAGGGAGCGGCGCCCGGTCTTGACCAGGTAGGCCATGAGCAGGACAACAACGAGCGTGGCTTCAAGGCCTTCGCGCAGGCCGATCAGGAAGTTGGCGGTCATGTGGAATCCTTCGTTAGGGGAGCCACACTTAGGCTCGCCTAAGGAAGTACAGTACCCGCTTGATGCCATTACGCAAACAAAGCGTGTCGTAATTATATTGAGGTTACGCAGGGGTGATTGTCACGCGCGGCAGTCTTTTGACCTCTGCGGATCGGTGCAGTCGCGGAATCTCGGGGTCTTCACCAGGCCTCGACCCCAAAAAGTTGCGCGGCGTGACGCGCCTATCCCCTTTAACGACGACGACGGCGCGTTGCCCGCTCAGGGGCAACGCGCCGTCGTCGTGCTTCTGGATGGCGGCCTGGGCCGCCTGAACCGGGCCTAGCTGCGGAAGTTCACAAACTGGAGATCGGCCTCTTCGAATTTCTTCAGGATGTTCATGGTTTCCTGCAGGTCATCGCGGGACTTCGACGTGACGCGGAGCTCGTCGCCCTGGATCTGGGACTTGACGGACTTCGGGGCCTCATCGCGGATGATCTTGTTGATCTTCTTCGCGATGTCCTGGGCGATGCCTTCCTTGATGGAGCATTCCAGGCGGAATTCCTTGCCGGAAGGGTAAGGCTCGCCCTGGTCGAGGGACTTCAGGGAGATACCGCGCTTGATGAGCTTGGATTGGAACACGTCCAGAACGGCGAGAATGCGGTCCTCGGAGTTGGCTTTCATGAGGATCTTTTCACCGCTGAAGTCGATCTCGGCGCCGACGCCCTTGAAGTCGTATCGCTGTGCGATTTCCTTCTGGGACTGATGGAGCGCGTTGGCGACTTCCTGCTTGTCTACCTTGCTGACGACGTCGAATGTGGATTCGCCTGCCATGACTCTCCTTCTGATTGGTGCGTTGCGGCCCGGAAAGGGGCGGCTTTGTCTGCCATCCAGCCTAATACGGAAGCTCCCGGTGTGTGCCCTAGGTTCACAGTTCGCTCACAGCACACGTATGGCCGGAACTGAGACTGCCCCGACAGAGTTGTACCAGTTTGAAGAGCCCATCCTGAAAGGGAGCACTATGAGCAACCAGGCCGTCCGATACGTCACCAAGTCAGCTGCCGCCGCCGCCGGTTCAATCGGAGTCGCCGCTGCCACCGCTGCGACCGCGGTTGCAGCCGCGGCGCTCGCGGCCTCCGTAGTCCTAAGCCCGGTCCCGGACGCGGCATCCCGGATGGATGGTGTCCACGCCGACCTGCTGCGGGCGGTGCAGCTCAACCAGATCACCATGGAGCAGGCTGCCAGTTTCGAGGCCAAACTGGTGGGCCGGATACTCGGAGATGCCTGAGATTTCCGCTGATTTTGGGGCTCCGAGGGCTCGATTCGATTCTTCGGCCGAAGTTCTGTAAGGTTGTCTTGCTCGCGCTTACCGGATCGGAAACGAAACGATGATCGGGAGTGACTTCTTTTGAAGTTCGGCAGATTACCCGAGCGGCCAAAGGGGGCTGACTGTAAATCAGCTGGCAACGCCTACGGGGGTTCGAATCCCTCATCTGCCACAAAATTAAATCCCGGAACCATGTGGTTCCGGGGATTTTTTGTTGCGCCGGGATCTGGGCACCCGCGCCGTCCTGACCTTGTTTGACGGGTCCGGCCGTCGAAATGACGCGACTCGCCGTGTCGCAAGCGCTTTCCGAATTCAAAGAGGGTCAGGACGGCGCGTGAACACCGACGGCGCGGCCAAGTTAGCTCGCGCTGCCCGGCTCCAGCCAGTATCCATCCAGGTGGTGCACCAGCTGGCGACCCAGCCCACCGGACAACTGGATCCACAGGGTACTGCGGTCGCTGGTCATGCCGTCCAAGGTGCCGACGATCCTGTTGCCGCGGGTGTCCTGCAGGATCAATTCCTGGTGAAGCGGAAGTTCCGGCCACACATCTGCGTGTGTCTTGGTGATTTGGGTGGTGCTCACGGGACCTCCTTGATACCTTCTTCAATTTGTTTTCAGACATTCTGCCGGTGGCACGTGAACCCGCGGTAAACGTCGTGCCATGCAACGACACACAATACAAAGCTATCGTCGGATGTTACTCAGGAGTAACATGGCGGTTATGCATCTGCTTCTCCGAACTCTCCTGCTCTTGTTCACTTCGTCCAAGCGGAGCCGGCTCAGCGTTTGGGGTACGTCCTCGTTGCCCATGCGTGTGCTGCCCACGGACATCGACATTGCAATGCATGTCAACAACGGCATGTATTTCTCGCTGATGGATCTTGGACGCTTCGACCTCATGGTTCGTGCAGGAATCTGGCAAAAGATGCGCCACCGGGGCTGGAATCCCGTGGCTGCGGGGGAGACCATCGCGTTCCGGAAGTCGTTGCAGCTTTGGCAGCAATACACCATCGAGTCCAAGATCATCGGGCTTGATTCAAAGGCCATCTACTTTGAACAGCGCATGGTGGTGGATGGCGAGATCTACGCCCGCGCGCATATTGCCACGCGGCTTGTCGCCAAAGGCCGGCCCGTGAGCCAGGAGGAAATCCTGGCCGAGTTCGGCGAGCCTCCCGCAGACCTCGAGCTTCCGGAATGGATCCACGAGTGGCGTGAGAACAACGGGCTCCCCGGCGCCCGCAAAGCCGCGCCGCACCTCTGGCACTAGCACCCCTAGTCTCGCTCGGCCCCGAGGGGCCGGGCGAGACTAAAGCCGCCCGCACCGAGGGGCCGGGCGCCCGCATGCCGCGTTACGCCCCGACGTCGCGCCTTTGCAGCGCAACCGCGCTCAGCAGCACCAGTCCTGCCGAGATTCCCCACAGCCAGCCGGCCGCGGTCCAATCCGCTCCATTGGTCACCGGTGAGTTGCCGTAGGCCCAGTGATACGGGGAGAGATTGAGGAGCCATTCCACGTCCGGGCTTTGACGCCCGACGGCGTTGAATACGTAGCCCAGAACGCCCACCGCCGTCCCGGCGGCTAGCCCGTAGGTCTTTCGTCCGGTCAGGGTCCCCACGAACAGTGCCGCCGTGCCGCTGAGGAGTGCGAGTCCGGCAAAGAGGACAGTTGCGCCGAACAGGTTCCCGGGATTGATTTTCAAACGGGCGGATTCATTGAGCATCAGGACCATCCCGAAGACGATGGCCGACAGCAGCGTGATGCGCAAGACCATCGACATTGCGCGTTCGAGCACAAGTTGGACGCGCGTGACACCGTGGGCCAGGGTGAGTTCCAGCTGCCCTGATTCTTCGTCGCCGCCTACCGCTGCGGCACCCCATGCCACCGAAGCGATGGTCATGAGGAGGAAGCCGATGAGTCCGTACACCGTTGCCTGGGTGTAGCCCGGTCCGGTCGCGATCTGATCATAGTTGAGCGCTTTGGTCATTTCCCGAGGCATTGCATCGATCATGGCCTGCATCTGGGATCCGCCGGCGATGGCCGGGAAGATTGGCACGTAGAGGGCGATCACGCCTGCAAGGCCCGCTGCCCACCCGAGTGTTGAACGCCAAGGGTCCAGGAATGCGCGCCTGAAGAGAGGCAGTTTCCTATTCATTGCCGGCTCCTTTCGTTGCCTCCAGCACCCTGCGGCCGTTGCCGTTGCCTGTCATCCCGTACAGCTTCAGCACCGATTCCTCCAGGTCGGGCTCTTCCAACACCAAGTGCGTCAGTTGGAGCGTGGACAGCGCTTGTACCAGCGGCTGGATGTCTCCTTCCAGAACCGCGGAGACCTCCACGCCGTCGCCCGCTTTGAGCACCTCAAGCGCCCCGACGCCGGGCACCCGCCCTAGCAGTGCGACGGCGTCGTCCGCTGTGATGCCGGTGGCGGCGAGGCGCAAGTGCCGGAGAGCGGTCTCGCGGAGGGCATCGACGGTGGCCACTGTGACGATCTTGCCGTCCCGAAGGATCGCCACCTCGTCCGCGGCCTGCTGGACTTCGCTCAGGACATGCGAACTCAGGAAGACGGTTTGCCCGTTGTCGCGGGCTTCCCGCACCATGGCCAGGAACTCCTGTTGGACCAAGGGATCCAGCCCGCTGGTAGGTTCGTCCAGAACCAGGAGCTCGGGGGTGTGCATGAAGGCCTGGACCAGCCCAAGCTTCTGCTTGTTGCCTTTGGAAAGTTTGCGCGTGTGGCGGTCGAGGTCCAGGTCCAAACGCTCAGCGAGTTCGTCGATGCATCCGGGTTTCACCGGACCGCTGATCGCTGCGTAGTGGTCCAGGAGCCTGCGTCCGGTGATGCGCTGTTCCAGGAATAGCTCGCCCGGGAGGTAGCCGATCCTGCGTCGCAGTTCGGGTCCGGCGTAGCGCGGATCTTCGCCGAGCACCTGAACATGTCCACCGCTTGGGCGGATGATGTCCAGCAGGCAGCGCATGGTGGTTGTCTTGCCAGCACCATTGGGGCCGATGACGCCGAACACGCTGCCCGGTTCCACGCTGAAGTCGATGCCGTGCAGGACTTCCCGACGGCCGAACGTCTTGCGCAGGCCTTCGACGAGGATTGCCTGTTTCATGATGCGGTCTCCGTTCCAGTGGGTTCCGGTGCCGGTCCCTGCAGTGCTGCGCGGGAGGCATCGAGGAACCGGGTGTCTGTGTAGAAGCCGTGGGTATAGAGGTCGATGGTGGGGAGCGTCAGTGCGCGGAGCATGTCCGGACCCAGCTCACTGGTCCCGACTGCCCGGGCCGCGTGCCTGCCGAGCACCAGCGTCGAGAGGCTATTCGTCGCGACCACGACGGCGGTGGTTGCCACGTCGTCGAAGGCTCGGATAGTGCCGCTAGCGATTCCAGCCTCAATGATGGCCCGGGTCTGGGCCACCACGGCGTCAAAGAAGGCGTCACCGGCGTCGGACTCGTCGCTGAGGGATTGCCGGACATACGCGATCTCGTGGGCGTATTGCTCAGGGTGGGACAGGAAGTCCTGGATCTGTGTGCCCACCGCCTCAGGATCGGTCTTCCGGATGCCCTGGCCTGCGGTTTCGGCCAACACGTGGTTGTCGCAGGCTTCGCGGAGGCCGGCTTTGCTGCCGAAATGGTGGATCACGAGGCCAGGGCTGACTCCTGCCTCGGTGGCGACGGCCCGGATGGTGGCGGCCGAGAAGCCTTGCCGACCGAACAAGGCGATCGCGGCATCCCGGATGCGGGCGCGAGTGCTGAGATCATCAGCTGTTGAACGCATGTTTAACATGCTAAACATCTGTTCAATGTCTTGCAAGGGTTTAGCGATTTTCCCTCGGCGGCTCCGCTCGACCGGGTCTTAGCGGCCGCCGTCGTGCTTTATTCCCGGTTTGCCGGGTAGCGAACAGAGGCGACTTAGGCGGCGCGGTCGCGTACCGTGGAAGCATGGCTACAGTTGACATCACCGGCGAGCAGTTCGCATCGACCATTGAGGGCAATGACATTGTCCTGGTGGATTTCTGGGCAGCGTGGTGCGGCCCGTGTAGGCAGTTTGCCCCCACATACAAAGCCGCTTCCGAGAAACATGACGATGTCTTCTTCGCCAAGGTGGACACCGAGGCCGAGCAGCAGCTCGCCGCCGAAGCCGGTATTTCCTCCATCCCCACGCTCATGGCCTTCCGCGAAAAGGTCCTCGTGTTCTCCCAGCCGGGCGCACTGAACGGACCCCAGCTGGAGCAGGTCATCGAGGCCGTCAAGGGTTTGGACATGGATGAGGTCCACGCGCACATCGCAAAGCAGCGCGCCGAAAACTCGTAGAAGCAGGATCGGCTGCTCCGTGGGAGCAGCCGATGGAATTTAAAGGCGCTCGAGCTTGACCGGCTCTGCCAACAGCGCGCTGAGGGATTCGTTGAGGTCCTGGACCGCGATGCCCTTGGAATGGATGTCGAGGTGTTCCTCGGACACCCACTGCTCGGTCAGGACCAGCTTGTCCTCGTTGGCCTCGGTGAGCTCGTAGCGGATGCAGCCGGGCTCGTTCACCACCTCGTCGATCGCGATTTCCAGGGCGAGCTTAACGCGGAAGAATTCGCCATCGTTGGGAATGAACGTGGCCTGCAGGTCAATGGGTGCACTCATGGGATTCACATTACCGGCTCGCCCGGCAAGTCCTCGAAATATTTTGTAGGACTTCCAAGCAAAAGCCTTCTCTTGGGCGGACGTAGTTGGTAGCGTGCGTTCATGCTTTCCTACACAGCCGGGGACACTGACGTCCCCCTGCTTGAAGAGACAATCGGCGCCAACTTTGAGCACATAGCGGCGCAGTTCCCGCTGCGGGACGCGCTGATCGAAGCAGCTCCCGTGCCCGGCGGGGAGGCCCGGCGCTGGAGTTACGAAAAGCTGAACGACGACGTCGACCGGCTCGCGCGTGCGCTGCTCGCCACGGGCGTCGCCAAGGGGGACAGGGTGGGCATCTGGAGCCCGAACTGCGCCGAGTGGACCATCCTGCAATACGCCACGGCGAAGGTGGGGGCGATCCTGGTCAACGTCAACCCGGCGTACCGTAGCCACGAACTCGAGTTCGTGGTCCGACAGAACGGCATGCGGATGATGGTGGCCGCGCCATCGGACAAGAACAGCGACTATGTGGCCATGGCCCGGGAAGCTTTAGGCAGTTGCCTCGAGCTCCGGGAGCTCGTTTTCCTTCCCGATTTCGGACTGGACATGCTCGACGCCGGTGTGCCGCAAAACTCAGCGGAGCTGACTTTTGCCGAGCTGCTCAGGCGGGCGGACGACGTCGCTCCCTCAACGCTCAGGGCGCGCATGGCGGAACTGGACCCGCACGATCCCATCAATCTGCAGTACACCTCGGGCACCACCGGGTTCCCCAAGGGCGCCACCCTTACGCACCACAACATCCTCAACAACGGCAACCAGATCGGCAGGCTGCTGGGTTACACGGAACACGACCGCGTGGTCCTGCCCGTGCCGTTCTACCACTGCTTCGGAATGGTGATCGGGAACCTGAACGCCCTCAGCTTCGGCGCCGCCACCATCATTCCCGGCCGGGGATTCACCCCAGCTGCCGCTCTGGAAGCCGTGCAGGACTTTGGCGGGACCTCACTGTACGGCGTACCCACCATGTTCATTGCCGAGTTGGCATTGCCCGATTTCGCCTCCTATGACCTCTCCACGCTGCGCACCGGCGTCATGGCCGGCTCCCTGTGCCCCATCGAGGTGATGGAGCGCGTCATCGGGGAGATGAACATGCGTGACGTGGCCATTTGCTACGGCATGACCGAGACCTCGCCCGTGTCCACCATGACCCTTGCGTCCGACACCTTGGAGCAACGGACCACCACAGTGGGGCGCACCATGCCGCGGCTGGAGTCCAAGATTGTTGATCCTGGCACTGGCGAAACGTTGGACCGCGGAGAGATCGGCGAATTGTGCACCAGGGGCTACGCCGTGATGGCCGGGTATTGGGACCAGCCCGAGAAGACCGCCGAGGCAATCGACCACGACGGCTGGATGCACACCGGCGACCTCGCCCGGATGGACCCTGACGGTTTTATGGTGATCGAAGGCCGCATGAAGGACATGGTCATCCGCGGGGGCGAGAACGTCTATCCGCGCGAAATCGAGGAGTTCCTGTACCGGCATCCCGCCATCCAGGACGTCCAGGTGATCGGGGTGCCTGATGCCAAGTACGGCGAAGAGCTGATGGCCTGCGTCATCCTCAAGCCAGGGGCAGCTTTGGACCTGGCCGGAGTGCGGGAGTTCTGCCGCGGCAAGCTGGCCCACTACAAGATCCCGCGCTACGTAGACATCCGGGACAGTTTCCCCATGACGGTGTCCGGCAAGGTACGGAAGATCGACATGCGGGAAGAAGCGATCGCTCGCCTGGGGCTCTAAGCCAACGCGGGGTCACTTACGGCCCATGTCGGGCAGCAACATGGGCCGTAAGTGACCCCGCGTTGCTGGGTTTGGAAGTCAGCCTGTGGATAACTCCTTGCCGGCGTCCGTTTGCGGACAAACTGGATCGCATGGTCCGCATCATTCCGTTGCCGGAGGAACTCAGCAAACGTCCTTTCACGGTCTATGAATCCCGTGCACTCGGCGTTGCTCCGAAGCGGCTCCGGGCCAAGGACGTGTCCGACGGCGGCCGGCTGATCTACTTGCCTGCGGCCCGTGAGTTTGCGCTTGCCGAACGGGCGCGGGTTCTCGCGGCGGCAACACCGGGTGCCTGGGTGTCCCATGAGAGCGCCGCGGTGCTGACCCGGCTCGGCCTTCCTCCGTGGCTGGGCAGCAGCGAGACTGTCCACCTCAGCAAGCCCCATGAGCTTCCCCGGGTCCGCCGGACAGGAGTGACGGGCCACCGAGTTCGCGTCCTCCCTGGCGAAGTCACGGAATTAGACGGAATCCCGGTATCCTCCCCGTCCCGGACGTGGCTTGATCTGGCGCATCAATTGCCGCTGCGGTACGTGATCGCTATGGGCGACCAGCTGATCCGCATGCCCCGGCCGGGCCTTGAAGGAAGGGCGGGGCCTTACGCGAATAAGGAAAGGCTGCGGCTTCTTGTCCGGCAGCATCCGAACATGAAAGGCGTGGAGAAGGCCCGGCTTGCCCTTGAAGACATGCGGGTCGGAGCAGACTCGTTTCCGGAGACATTCCTGCGGCTGGCTATGTTGGACGCAGGGCTGCCGGAACCGGAATTGCAACTCCGCATCGATCCGGATGATCTGTGGTCGCCGTCCGCGGACCTGGGGTACCGGCGGTTCCGGATCGCAGTGCAGTATGACGGCGCCCCTCATCTCACGCGGGAACAGCAGACAAGGGACAATCGGAGGGACGAGGCTTTCACCAGCGCAGGGTGGTCCTACTTCAAGGCCAACGCCAATGACTTGGCGGAAGGGTTCAGTGACCTCATCGTCAGGATCAAGCGGACGAAACTCCGTTCCGTTTAAGCCAACGCGGGGTCACTTACGGCCCATGCCGGGCAGCAACATGGACCGTAAGTGACCCCGCCTTGCAGAGGGCGGCTGCGTTAGTGCCCGCGGTGGTCCTGGATGGTCATGCGCGGTCCAAACGTCGGCTTGCGGAAGCCGCTGAGCCCGAGCATCCGGACTACCCGCTGCCGGTGCCCGCGCCAAGGCTCCAGCAGGGCGATCATGCCGGCGTCGTCGGTTTTCCTGCCGGTCAGCGCATAGCCAACGTACGAGGCCAAGTGGTAGTCGCCCACCGCGATCGAGTCAGGGCACCCATGGGTCCGCTGGACAACCTCGGCAGCGGTCCAGACTCCAATGCCCGGAATGGTCTGCATCTTTGTTCCGGCCTCCGCTGCGCTGAGTGAGGCGAGCCGTTCAAGCGCGACGGCGGAGCGCAGGGCCCGCATGACGGTTGCCGAACGCTGGGGACCCACGCCGGCCTTGTGCCATTCCCATGAAGGAACGGCCAGCCATCGGGCAGCGGACGGAGGGACGAGCAGGCCCGACGGCAGGCCTGACATCGAGGAGCGTCCAGCGCTCGGGGCTGCGGTGCCGTACCGGTACATCAGGTAGCGATAGCCCCGCCGGGCTTCGATAGTAGTGACCTTTTGCTCAAGGATCGTGGGCACGAGCGAGTCCACCACCCGCCCGGTGGAGGGCAGCCGGACGGCGAGGTTCCGGCGTCGGGCTTCCCTGACCATTCGCGGGAGGGTGGCGTGAAACGCGGCGTCGTCAAAGTCGGACCAGTCGTCCCCGCTTCCCAGCAGCACAGGGACGGAATTGATCGCAGAAGCTGCGCCGGATCCCCAGGCTTGCGCATCCACATAAGTGTCCGGGCCATTTCCGGCTGAGGTGAGGCGCAGGGTAACCGGACCGTCCGGCGTCGTGAACGCCATCCACACGCCGTCCTGCCGTGCCGCGAAGGACGGATCCCCGTTGCCCCGCATGAGGATCCCAAGGGTCTGGAGGAGGTCTATCGGACCGCCGGGATGCCATCGCGCCGACGCGTCGGCCGCGGCCGCTGCGGCGGGTGGGGCATCGACGATGGTCATTCATTCATGGTCGCACGCTCGTCTGACAACAGTGGACATGTCCGGAAACAAGCAGTCCACGAAGCCCCTTACGCCGGGAAACCCGGACGACTAGACTCCACGTGTGGCGCGGGGCGTCCGCGTCTTCGCAACGCAATCCAGGAGAACGATCATGGCCGGAATCGTGCACTTTGAGATCCCCGCGGATGACCAGGAGCGGGCTAGGAACTTCTACAAATCGGCGTTTGATTGGCAGATCAACCCGATGCCGGAGATGGACTACAACATCGTCATCACCACCCCGAGCGACGAGAAGACGGGCATGCCATCGCAGCCCGGAGCCATCAACGGCGGGATGATGGCAAGGGCCGGCGAGCTCACCACCCCAGTGATCACGGTGGACGTGGAGAGCATCGACACTGCCCTGGCGGAGATCGAACGATTGGGCGGCTCGGTAGTCAAGCCGAAGGATGCCATTCCGGGAATGGGTTTCTATGCCTATTTCAAGGACACCGAGGGCAATGTCCTGGGCCTGTGGGAGAACATCCCGGCCGGGGAGCGAACCTCGGCAGAGTGAGCCAACGAGGCGGGGTCAGACCATCCCGGGGCTAGTTTGTGGTTCCGGGGCTTGTGCCTGTGGTCTCGCAAACAAGCCCCGGGGTTGACCCAGTATCGCCCCGGCCGGCCCTATTCCCCGAAGCGCCCGCGCGCTTCCACCGGAATCAAGGGCTTCTCGGCGCGGACCTTGAGTTCCTGGACTGCCCAGGTGTTGCCGTCGGGGTCGGCGAACCCGAAGAACGTGCCGCCGTCGCGCTCGTCAAAGACGGTGATTTCGCCGGCCTCGACACCGCGGCTGAGCAATTCTTCCCGCGCAGCGCGCGCGTCCGCGACCACAAGCTGCAGTCCCCGCATGGAGCCGGGAGCCATCTCATTCTGGGCAGGGAGGCTGCCGACCACGATCGAGCATCCTGAGCCCGGGGGAGTCAATTGCGCCACGTGCATGTGCTCGTTGGTGGTGTTGTGGTCAAGGTCGAAGCCCACCTTGTCGCGGTAGAACTCGATGGCTCGGTCAATGTCACTCACGGGGAGCACAACCACTTCCAGGGTCCAATCCATGGTGCATGTCCTTTCCTTGGAGGGTGTCACGGCCAGCTTGCCCCGGGAGGCCTTCCCTTGGCTAGACACGGACCCGGCGCGGATCGCACGGGAGCACCCCCGACCAAGCGGTAACTTGGTACCTATGAAGTACGCCCAGTCCGTCCTGGACCTCATTGGCAATACACCGCTCATCAAGCTCAATCACGTGACCGGCGACATCAAAGCTACCATTCTGGTGAAGCTCGAATATGTGAACCCCGGAGGCTCCATCAAGGACCGCATCGCGGTGAAGATGATCGAGCAGGCGGAGCGGGACGGAAAGCTCAAGCCGGGCGGAACTATCGTGGAACCCACCTCTGGCAACACCGGCGTGGGACTTGCCTTGGTGGCCCAGCAAAAGGGATACAAGTGCATCTTCGTTGTCCCGGACAAGGTGGGCGAGGACAAACGCGCCGTGCTCCAGGCCTATGGCGCAGAAGTTGTGGTCACCCCGACCTCCGTGGCCCCGGACAGTCCGCAAAGCTACTACAGCGTCTCCGACCGGCTCGTTTCCGAAATCCCCGGAGCCTACAAGCCGGACCAGTTCTCCAACCCTGCCGCCCCCGGCAGCCATTACGAGACCACCGGACCTGAGATCTGGCGTGATACCGACGGCAAGATCACGCACGTGGTGATCGGCGCCGGTACGGGCGGCACAATCACCGGTACCGGCCGGTACCTCAAGGACGTGTCCGCCAACCGGCCGGAGTCCGACGGCGGCCGCGTCAAGGTCATCGGCGCAGACCCCGCAGGCTCGGTCTACTCGGGCGGCACCGGACGGCCCTACTTCGTGGAGGGCGTCGGCGAAGACATGTGGCCGATCAACTACGACAAGACCGTGCCCGACGACGTCATTGCCGTGAGCGACGCGGACTCCTTCGAGATGACCCGCCGCCTGGCCCGCGAGGAAGGCCTCCTGGTAGGCGGCTCATCCGGCATGGCAGTGGTTGCCGCGTTGCAGGTTGCCAAAGACCTTGGCGCGGAAGCAGTCGTCGTCGTGATCCTGCCCGACTCCGGCCGCGGCTACCTGGCGAAGATTTTCAACGACAAATGGATGCGCTCCTACGGCTTCCTCTCCGGCGGCGAGGAAGCCTCGGTGGGCGAGGTTCTGAAGTCCAAGACCGGCCAGATGCCGGACCTCGTCCATATCCACCCCAACGAGACCGTCCGCGATGTCATCAACATCATGAACGAATTCGGGGTCTCGCATATCCCAGTCCTTTCGCAGGAACCGCCGGTGGTCATGGGCGAGGTCCTTGGCGCGGTCGACGAGCGTACGTTGACCACCAAGTTGTTCCGCGGCGAGGCGAAATTGACCGACAAGATCTCCGAGCACATGGGGGAGCGCCTGCCGGTGATCGGCTCACTTGAAACGATCTCCGCCGCACGGGAGCTGCTGTCCGACGTCGACACCGTCATGGTGACGTTCGTCGGGGCTCCCGTGGGCATCCTGACCCGCCACGACCTTCTCGCCTACCTGAGCAACTGACACTAGGAGTTCATATGTCTGCAAACGAAGCAGGATTCAACACGCGTGCTGTCCACGCCGGCCAGGCCTTCGAACCGCGTACCGGCGCCGTGGTTCCGCCGCTGCACTTCAGCTCGACGTATGCCCAGGACGGCATCGGCGGTCTGCGCGACGGCTACGAGTACGGGCGCGGCACCAACCCCACCCGCGACGCGCTGCAGGAGCAGCTCGCGGCACTCGAAGGCGGCACCCACGCATACAGCTTCAGCTCGGGCCTTGCCGCGGAAGACTCCCTGATCCGTGCCATTGCCCGGCCCGGGGACCACATCGTCCTTGGCAACGACGCCTACGGCGGAACCTACCGGCTGATCAACCGTGTGCTTGGTGAGTGGGGCATCGGCAACACACCAGTGGACATGTCCAACCTTGACGCCGTTGCTGCGGCCGTGGCCGCCAACAAAACGCGCATCGTCTGGGTGGAAACCCCGTCCAACCCGATGATGAAGATCACCGATATCGAAGCGCTCGCCAAAGTAGCGCACGACGCCGGCGCCCTCCTTGTGGTCGACAACACCTTTGCGTCGCCCTACTTGCAGACCCCGCTCGCCCTCGGTGCCGACGTCGTGGTCCATTCGACCACTAAGTACATCGGCGGCCACTCGGATGTGGTTGGCGGTGCGATCGTAGTCAAGGACGCTGACCTGGCCGAGAAGATCGGCTTTGTGCAGTTCGCCGTCGGCGCTGTGTCCGGCCCCATGGACGCTTTCCTTACTACCCGCGGCCTCAAGACCCTCGGCGTGCGCATGGACCGCCACAGCGAGAACGCCCAGGCCGTGGCCGAGTGGTTGCTTGAACGTCCCGAAGTTGAAGCCGTGCTTTACCCGGGCCTGCCTTCCCACCCGGGCCATGAGCTCGCGGCGAGGCAGATGAAGAAGTTCGGCGGAATGATTTCGGTGCAGTTCAAGGGCGGTGAAGCTGCGGCCCGCAAGGTGGCAGAGTCCACCCAGGTGTTCACGCTGGCCGAGTCCCTGGGCGGCATCGAATCGCTCATGAACTATCCCTCGGAGATGACGCACGCTTCGGTCAAGGGCACGGAGTTGGCCGTTCCGGTCAACTTGATCAGGCTTTCCTGCGGCATCGAGGACGTCGAAGACCTCATCGCGGACCTTGAGCAGGCGATCGGCAACATCACGGACTGAGTGCCCCTCAATATCTGACCTGTTTTGAATATTGGATCGGCCGGGACACGCCATCACACTGGTGTGTCCCGGCCGATCCGCGTTCAAACATGGTCAGAAATGGCGCACCTTACGTTAGGACCTAGCTTTCTTTAGAAAAGCCAGCTACTCTCTAGCCATGCCTTTACGATCCGATTGGTCCGAGCGGACGTGCAGCCTGGCCCGTGGCCTGGATATCCTCGGCGACCCGTGGGGAAGCCTGGTGCTGCGGGAGGTCTTCTTCGGCAACGGACGCTTCGACGCCATCAAGTCCCGTCTCGGAGTAGCCGATAACGTCCTGAGCAAGCGCCTGGGTTGGCTGCTTGAGGCCGGCCTCCTTGCCCAGCGGCCCTACACGGATGGCGCTCGCATGCGTCAAGAGTACGTCCTTACGACCAAGGGCGAGGATGTGTTGCCGGTCTTGAACGCCATCATCATCTGGTCCGAGAAACATCTCGACGCACCCGCGGACAACGCCCACATGCGCGTGATCCACAACGGTTGTGGGCTGCCGACGGCGTCGGCCGATACCTGCTCCCATTGTGGGTCCCGGCTCACGGCGGCCAACACCAGCTGGCACAGCCTCACGCGATCAGAACAACCGCTCGCCCTGGCCACGGCCCCGACACTGGCCACCGCCCCAACACTTGCCGCAGTCGCCCTCCCGAACGAATCGGAGCCCTCCGCATGACCGCACCCAACCTCACCGAACTATCCACTGGCAAGCCCCAGCGGAAGCGGCGGCTCCACCCCGCCTGGATGGTGGCCACTGTCGCGTTCCTGGCACTTGTGGGCGCAGCTGGATTCCGGGCCGCACCCGGCGTGCTCATGGTCCCGCTGCAGCAGGAGTTCGGCTGGTCCACCACGGTCCTGTCCCTCGCCGTCAGCATCAACCTGGTGTTGTTCGGGCTCACGGCCCCGTTTGCCGCTGCGCTCATGGAACGCTTCGGCATCCGCACAGTGACCGCGATCGCCCTCTGCCTGATTGGCCTCGGCTCCGCGCTGACAGTGTTCGTGAACCAGTCCTGGCAGATCTTGCTGACCTGGGGCGTGCTGATTGGCCTCGGCACCGGATCCATGGCCTTGGTCTTCGCCGCCACCATCGCCAACACCTGGTTCTCGAAGAACCGCGGACTGGTGATCGGCATCCTGACCGCGGGCAGCGCAGCAGGCCAATTGGTCTTCCTGCCGTTCATCGCGGTCCTTGCCCAGAACCCGGGCTGGCGCGGCGCCTCGCTGCTCATCGCCGCCGGCGCGCTCGCCGTGGTGCCACTTGTGCTGCTCTGGCTCAAAAACTCACCCGCCGACGTCGGGGTTCAACCCTATGGCGCAGAAGAAGAGCAGCCGACGACGGCGGAAGTCGCCGAGGTTGCGGACGTCACCGAAGGTGAAGGTACAGCGACAGCCAGCGGCAAAGTGCCCAACGCGGCCATTCGGGCACTGCAGGTGCTCAAGCGGGCCAGCAAGGTGCGCACTTTCTGGGCCCTTGTTGCCGGTTTCGCCATCTGTGGTGCCACCACCAACGGCCTGATCGGAACCCACTTCATTCCCTCGGCGCACGACCACGGAATGCCCGAAACCACCGCGGCGGGCTTGTTGGCCGTCGTCGGGATCTTCGACATCGTGGGCACCATCGCTTCCGGTTGGTTGACGGACCGCTTCAACCCCAAGGTGCTCTTGGCGGTGTATTACCAATTCCGCGGTATCGGCCTCCTGGTGCTGCCTGTGCTGTTGGGCTCAACGGTGGAACCCAGCATGATCCTGTTCGTGGTCGTGTACGGCCTGGACTGGGTGGCCACGGTGCCCCCGACAGCGGCCATCTGCCGCAAGGTGTTCGGGGCCGACGGTTCGGTGGTGTTCGGCTGGGTCTTCGCCGCTCACCAGCTCGGGGCAGCAGTGGCCGCACTCCTGGCAGGCTACATCCGTGACGCCACGGGCCACTACACCTACGCCTGGATCGGCGCCGCCGCGATGTGCACCGTGGCGGCCGTCATCAGCGCCACGATCCGTAAAGACGCCGGGAAGAAGGAACCCGTTCCTGTTGCAGCCTAGGGCACGGCGATTCCTAGCGGAACGCCGGGATCCCCGTGATGTGCTGGCCAAGGATCAGGGCGTGTACTTCGTCCGTTCCTTCGTAGGTGCGCACTGATTCCAGGTTGTTGGCATGGCGCAATGGCGGGTAGTCCAAGGTGATTCCGTTGCCGCCCAGGATGGTGCGGGCTTCGCGGGCGATTTTGATGGCTTCACGAACGTTGTTGAGCTTGCCCATCGAGATCTGTTCCGGCCGCAGTTTGCCGGCATCCTTGAGGCGTCCCAGATGAATGGCCAACATGGTGCCCTTCTGGATCTCCAAGAGCATGTTGACAAGTTTTTCCTGGGTTAACTGGTAGCCGGCCAAGGGCTTGCCGAATTGCATGCGGCTTCCGGCATATTCGAGCGCTGCCTCGTAAGAGTCGCGGGCCGCGCCCATGGCGCCCCAAGCGATGCCGTAACGGGCCTCGTTGAGGCAAGTGAACGGTCCACGGAGCCCTTGGGCACCCGGGAGGAGGGCCTCCGGACCCAGCCGGACGCCGTCGAACGCTACATCGCATTGGATCGAGGCGCGCATGGAGAGCTTCGCTTCGATGGGAGTCGTGGTGACCCCCGCAGTGCCTGCCGGAACCAGGAAACCCCGGATCCCGTCTTCCGTGTTCGCCCACGCCACCATGACGTCGGCGATCGATGCCATCCCGATCCAGCGCTTGGAACCGTCCAGCACCCAGCCGGCGTCGTCACCGATGCCGTCGCGGCGCGCAAAGCTAGCCATCGACGACGGGTCCGAACCCGCCGTCGGCTCCGTCAGCGCGAAGCAGCCGATCAGTTCGCCGGCAGCCATCCGGGGGAGCCATTGCTCCTTCTGCTCTTCGCTGCCCCACTTGTGGATCGCGGTCATGGCGAGCGAACCCTGGACGGACACGAAAGTGCGAATGCCGGAATCGCCAGCCTCGAGTTCCATGGCGGCAAGGCCGTATTCGACGGCGGTGCGGCCCGGGCAACCATAGCCCTCCAGGTGCATGCCAAGGACGCCGAGTTCACCAAGCTCCGCGGGTAGCTCCCGTGGGAAGACGGCGTCCTCGTACCACCGCGCGATGTTTGGCCGGATGCGCTGGTCCGTAAAGTCACGCACCCTCTCGCGAAGCTCCAATTCCTCGCTACTCAAGAGGGATTCGAGGGCCAGGACATCGGAGGTATTCGTCGTTGAATGGCTCATGCCAGCATCCTAAGGCCGAACATGCTCCACGGGCGGCCTGCGGGACCGCCGACGCCGGCGCGGCTGGCGGCTGCGCCGTGCCAGAATTGAGCCATGGCCGCGGCGGAAGTGAACGGAACAGGACTGCCGCTACCGGCAGTCGAGGGGATCGGACGCCCCCGCATACTGGCCGGCCTTGTCCTGGCCCTGCTGCTTCCTGTCGCCATCGAAGTCCTGGTATCCCTGCTGGACTACCGGAACTTCGCCATGATCATGCTCTTTCAACTGGCTGTCGCAGCGGCCGTCGCCGCCATCGGAGGATTGTGGCCGGCAGTGGTGGCAGGGGTCCTAGGCAGCCTTCTCTTGAACTACTTTTCGGCAGAGCCGGTGGGCTCCCTGTCCATCGCCGACCCCTCGACGCTCTTCACCTTGGTCATCTTCCTGGCCGTGGCGTGTGGGGTGGCGCTCGCCGTTGGCTTGGCAACCCGACGGGCTCAGGAGGCCGCGCACTCCGGCGCGGAGGCCAAGGCGCTGAGCGAATTGGCCCTGCGGATCCTGAGCTCGGACGGCAGCCTTGAGTCTTTCCTGGACAAGATCCGTGTCAACCTCGGGATGGAGGCGGTGACACTGTTGTCCACCGCCGGATCGCCGGAAGGTACTGGACAAAACTGGAGGGTTCTCGCAAGCTCCGGGGTCGAGCCGCCGGTGACGCATGCGGCCGCTGACCATGCCGCCGTCGTCGATCCCAATTACACGCTGCTCCTCCGGGGCGGTCCCCTTTCGGAACAGCACCGCCGCATGCTCGCCGCATTCGGTGCTTTCGTGGTGGCCGTGCGGGATCGACAGCAACTGGTCAGGAGCAGGCAAGACAACGTGCGGCTCGCGGAAGGAAACAAGATGCGCACTTCCATCCTGCGCGCTGTCTCCCACGATCTCCGGACTCCGCTGGCTGGAATCAAGCTTGCCGTCAGCAGCCTACGCCAGGATGACGTGACATTTGCTCCCGAGGACGAACGCGAACTGCTGGCCACCATCGAGGACTATGCCGACCGTCTCGATCATTTGGTGGACAACCTCCTGGACATGTCCCGCATCACCGCCGATGCCGTGAACCCGTTGCTGCGCGGCCTGGGCTGGCACCAGATCCTGCCGGAGGCCTTGCGCGGCGTGCCTGCGGAACATATCCGCAACGAGCTTGCGGCCAACCTTCCGTATATAGAAGCGGACGCCGGGATGCTGGAACGCGTCGTGGCGAACCTTGTGGAGAACGCAGTGAAGTACGCGCCGGAATCGGATGTTGTGCTGGTGGCGCGGGCGGGCGCGGGCATCGCCGTGGATGGACGGCCGGCCAGTGAACTGAGGGTGATGGATCACGGCCGGGGCATTGCGCCCGCGGCCGTGCTGGAGCTGTTCCAGCCTTTCCAACGGCTCGATGATTCCCCCTCCAGCCGGGACGGGCGCTCCGGAATCGGACTGGGGCTTGCCGTCGCCAAAGGATTCACGGAAGCGATGGGCGGTACGCTCATGGCGGAGGCGACGCCGGGAGGCGGGCTGACCATGGTGGTCACTCTCCCCTTGTGGACGGGAGGGCGGCCATGAATCTGGTGCTGATTGTGGAAGATGAGGTCCAAATCGCCCGGGCCATGCAAATCAATCTCCATGCCCATGGCTACCGTGCCATCAGCGTCGGCAACGGAACGGATGCGCTCAAAGCCGCCGCGCAGCAGCCCGTGGACATTGTGGTCCTGGATCTTGGCCTGCCGGATATGGATGGCGTGGATGTCATCAAGGGCATTCGGGGCTGGAGCACCATGCCCATCATTGTGTTGTCCGCCCGGCACGGTTCGGAAGACAAAGTGGAAGCCCTCGACGCCGGCGCCGACGACTACGTCACCAAGCCTTTCGGCCTGGATGAGCTCCTGGCCAGGCTCCGTGCCGCCTCACGCCGGGCAGCTCCGCGGCATGAGGTGCCGACGCTCCAGACCGCGGACTTCTTGGTTGACCTGGCAGGAAAGAAGATCACCAAGGACGGCGCCGAAGTGCGGCTTACGCCCACGGAATGGAACATCCTGGAATTGCTGGTGCGCAACGCAGGCCGCCTGGTCAGCCAGCAGCAGATCCTCACCCAGGTCTGGGGACAGGCCTATGCCAAGGAAACCCAATACCTGCGGGTCTATATTGCCCAGCTCCGGCGCAAACTTGAACGCGACCCCGCTCAACCTCGCCACCTGCACACCGAGGCCGGCATGGGTTATCGCTTCGATCCGTAGCTGCGTACGTAGACTGTATCCATGGATACCGCATCGTTGCTTGCTGTTTGCCGGGTATACGAGCTCCTGCCTGACCCCGAAGGGTCAGTCGGGGTGACGGCCATTGACAAACGCCCTATTGACGGTCCGGTGAAGGTCCACAAGCTGGGGGTCCATGGAGACATCCAGGCCAGCCGGATCCACCACGGCGGGGAGGACCAAGCGCTCTATGCCTACTCCCAGGCCGACGCCGATTACTGGGCCAAGGAACTCCAACGGGACATGCCTCCCGGTATCTTCGGGGAAAACCTGCGCGTTGCCGGAATCGAGACCACCGGTGCCGTGATCGGCGAACGCTGGAAGATCGGCTTGGACGTCGAAGTTGAAGTCACGTCACCGCGGGTGCCGTGCGCGACCTTCCAACGCCGCATGAATGAACCGCAGTGGGTCAAGCGGTTCACTGAGGCGGGACGGGTCGGCACCTATCTGCGTGTGGTGCGGACCGGGACCATTTCGGCCGGGGACTACATCCACAAACTTTTTGTGCCGAAACATGGCATCACGGTGGGGCAATGGTTCAGCAACCCCAACCTGGAAGACATGCAATTGTTGCTCGACGCCGAGGCGGATGGCGAAGTCCTGCTGCAATCCGACTACCACGACACCTTTGAAAAACTCATGCGCCGCAACGGGGTCGATGCCTGAATCCCACTCGGACGGCCGTCCGGAGGGGCGGACTTGAGGGGCATTTGGGGTGCCGATGTGCGCAAGCTCACCGCCTTCGTCGACAGTTGTGTCGCGGGGACGCTAGTCTGTGCCCTACAATTGAAATATCCCCCACTCCGGAAATCCCTTTTTCCTGCCCAATTCTTGAGGCAGGACTGGTCAGTGTTGGGGCCCGCAAAATGTGTGCGGGCAGTTTCATAGGGAGAGCCGGGCGAAGAAAACGCTGTACAGACTGCTGAGATAGCAGCCAAGAGATGCAGCGGGAAGTCCTGCCATGGGATTGCGACAGCGCCGGACTTCTTGCGAGCACCAGAGCCTCCTGGTTCTTTTGCACGCAACGTGTACTGCGGCCAAGCCCAACCGGGCCGCGCCGACTGGCCCCCTATGGATGAGGAAACTTTCCCCTATGCCCGAAAACCTGAACGACCCGTTCGTCGCCGAGTCTGCCGAAACAGCACAGACCGCCGTCGAGACCGTAGAAACCCCCGAAGCTACCGAAGCTCCTGCCGCTGAGTTCATCGAGGCCGCCGCGCCCGTTGAGGCTTCTGCACCCGCCGAGGCCGCCGCGCCCGCTGAAGCTTCAGCCCCGGAGGCTTCGGCCCCGGAGGCTTCGGCCCCGGCCGAATCCCCTGCTGAAGAAGAGGAGGAGGGCGTCCGCTTCGTCGACCTCGGAATCGACCCCCGCGTTCTGAAGGCCCTGCAGGACGTCGGCTACGAGAAGCCGTCTCCGATCCAGGCAGCAACCATCCCGCTGCTGCTCGAAGGCCGCGACGTCGTGGGCCTCGCCCAGACCGGTACCGGTAAGACTGCAGCATTCGCAGTACCGGCACTGTCCCGCCTGGCCGAACTCCACGACCTCAACGGCCCGTCCCGCAAGACCCAGGCCCTGGTTCTTGCTCCGACCCGCGAGCTTGCGCTCCAGGTTGCCGAGGCCTTCACCTCGTACGCTAAGCACATTGATGACTTCACGGTTCTCCCCGTCTACGGCGGCTCGGCCTATGGCCCCCAGCTTGCCGGCCTGCGCCGCGGTGCACAGGTTGTTGTCGGTACTCCCGGCCGTGTGATCGACCACATCTCGAAGGGTTCCCTGGACCTGTCCGAGCTGCAGTACCTGGTACTTGACGAAGCCGACGAGATGCTCCGCATGGGCTTCGCCGAGGACGTTGAGCAGATCTTCCAGCAGACTCCGGAAGACCGCCAGGTTGCGCTGTTCTCTGCCACCATGCCGAGCCAGATCCGCCGCATGTCCAAGCAGTACCTGAACAACCCGGCCGAGATCTCGGTCAAGTCCAAGACCACTACCGGCGCCAACACCCGCCAGCGGTACCTGCAGGTCATGGGACCGCACAAGCTCGATGCGCTGACCCGTATCCTTGAGGTTGAAGAGTTCGACGGCGTCATCGCTTTCGTGCGTACCAAGATGGCCACTGAGGACCTCGCCGACAAGCTGAAGTCCCGCGGCTTCCAGGCTGCCGCCATCAACGGCGACATCCCGCAGCAGCAGCGTGAGCGGACTGTCGACGCGCTGAAGGAAGGCCGCATTGACATCCTGGTTGCCACCGACGTCGCGGCCCGTGGCCTTGACGTTGAGCGCATCAGCCACGTGGTCAACTACGACATCCCGCACGACACCGAGTCCTACGTGCACCGCATTGGCCGTACCGGCCGTGCAGGCCGTAGCGGCGACGCCATCCTGTTCATGACGCCGCGGGAGAAGTACCTGCTGCGCTCGATCGAGAAGGCCACCCGCCAGCCGGTTGAGCAGATGCACCTGCCCACCGCCGAGACGGTCAACACGTTGCGCCTGGGCAAATTCGCAGACAAGATCACCGAGACCCTCGAATCCGAGGACGTTGCGGCGTTCCGTGACTTGATCTCCTCCTACGAGGAGGAGCACAACGTTCCGGCTTCGGAGATCGCCGCCGCTTTGGCCGTCATGGCGCAGGGCGGCCAGCCGCTCCTGGTCAAGGAACTGCCGGCTGCACCGGAATTCCAGAAGCGCGAGCGCTCCAAGGACGGGTTCGGTTCACGTGGCCCCACCCGCACCCTGACCGAGGGCAACGCCACCTACCGGATCGCCGTCGGACGCCGTCAGCGCGTCATGCCCGGTTCCATCGTTGGTGCCATTGCCAACGAAGGTGGTATCTCCTCGGCACAGATCGGCGGCATCGACATCCGCTCGGACCACTCCCTGGTGGAGCTTCCGGCTGACCTGAGCGCCGATCAATTGCGTGCCCTGTCCCGCACACGGATCGGCGGCGAGCTGATCCACCTCGAGCTGGACAACGGTCGCAAGCCGGCCTCTGACCGTGGCGGCGAGCGTGGCGGTTACTCCGGCGGCAGCCGCGGCGGCGACCGTGGTGGCTACTCCGGTGGAGACCGCGGCGGCAACTTCAAGGGCAACGGCGGCTTCAAAAAGGAGTTCCGCAAGACTGAAGGCGACCGTGCCGGCTACGCCGGTGGCGAGCGTTCCTCCGCTGACCGTGGCGGCCGTTCCTACAGCGAGCGCAGCAGCGCCGGTACCGGGACGGGCAGCTACGGCGACCGCGGGCAGAGCAGTGATTCCCGTTTCGGCGGCGGCAGCGGCGCCCGCAAGCCGCGCACTGGCGGCGACGCAGGCAACCGCGATTTCAACCGCAAGGGCAAGTGGTAAACAGGACTAGTTCCTGGATTTCGGTCAGAGGCCGGCTTTCGAGCCGGCCTCTGGCTGTTTAACCCAAACCCTTGGAACTGCCTGCCCCCGTCCGTAGGATCGGTTTTGTTGCGGAAGGGCGTAGTTGCGGCCCTTCCTGGGCTGTCTGCGCGCGTGGAAAGGTCCAAAATGGGATTCCTTGATGGGTTGAAGAAGAACCTCGGCTTCGACAAGGCAGTACCGAAGGCCGCCGAGCGGGCTCCGGGGGCCCCACAGGAGGCGGCCGAACCTTCAGCGGGGGAGACTGTCCAAAGTCCCGGCCCGGACGCCTCAGGCGACGCAGGAGCAGTTGCGGAGCCGGACGCCGTTGCCGCCGATGCCTTACCGGAAGGGGCCGCGCGCGCGAGTGCTGACGCAGCCAGCGCAGGGAGGGTGACCGAGGTGGTGGTGGAGACAGACGACACCCTTAGCGGCATCGCCATGCAGTTCGGCGTTGACTTGGATGCCCTGATCGCGGTGAACGCGGATACCGTGCCCAATCCGGACCACATCTACCCGGGCCAGGTGCTCCGCCTGCCCTAGGGGATCTGCTCTGGCCCCGTAGCGACCCTTCGCGGGACGATTGGCTTGCGCCGCTAGATGTTGTTTGTTACCTCGTAGTGCTTCACGGATTCGATTGTGGCCTTCGAAGGCTGTGTGGCGTCGGCGCGGAGCCGGTTGGCCGCCTCGACGCTGCTTTCCAGAGCTTCTTTGGTCTCCCAGAGCGTGATGCTGATGGCTGTCTTGGAATCCGCGTCCATCAAGAAATACGCGCCTGTGAGGCCCGCGAGTTGTTTGACGGGTTCGATGGCGTCATCGAACCCCTTGCGAAGCGCTTCTCCATCGCCGTCGAAGGCGTAGTTGCTAACCCTTGCGTACATGGTAGAACCTCCTTGAGGCCACCCCCGTTCCAATGTACGCGCGACCGTGTTGGCTGGGAAGAGCATCAGGAGAGGGCCTTTGCAAATTGTGTCGACGCCACTTTTCCCTGTCCTGCAGCCGATTTGTAGCCTGCGAAATCGTCCGGTAGAGTATTTACTCGTTGCCCCCCTAGCTCAGTGGTAGAGCGCGTTCTTGGTAAGAACGAGGTCACCGGATCGATTCCGGTGGGGGGCTCGGAATGAGGGCCTGTGTCAAGGCGGTTTTTGACCGGCTTGGCACAGGTTTTTCTCATTCATGGCGGTGTAGCTCAGTTGGTTAGAGCGCACGACTCATAATCGTGAGGTCGGGAGATCGAGCCTCCCCACCGCTACAGAAACAGCAGACCAGAAGCGTTCAGCTTCTGGTCTGCTTCTGTTTTAGGCCGTTGGAGTCCGAAGAAGCCTCCCGTCTTGACCTTCTTTGGAGTGCACTTTGGAGTGCACGTGGCCCAACACGCCGGCGACACGCCGCTCACCAGGCAGCTTCGGATTCAAAAGGGTCAGGATGGCCACGCTCACAGGCCCGTCCGGGGCCCGTCCCTAGTTGAGCGCGATCACCAGCATCTGGACGGTGCCCGGGATGCAGGTCTGCAGGATTGCCCGCGGGAAGCCGCCGAATACGGCGGCGACGTTGTTGGTTGTCCCGCCTTGGGGCACCTGGCCGCGCGCAGTCACCGTGTACGTGCCGTAACCGGGGATGCTCACTGTCTCGCCAACGCCGATGCCCGAGAAGCGTGCCCACCCTCCGCAGAAATCATGCTCGGTGATGAACAGCGAGTAAGCGTCCGTCGGGGTGAAGTGGATAGGGCCAATGCAGCTGTCCACGGCGGCCTGCCCGCCTGAACCTGCAACGTAGATGGTCCGCACCGCCGGTGCGGGCGCTGGAGCTGGCGCGGCTACAGGTGCGGGAGCAGGGGCGGCGGGAGCCGCGACTGGAACCGGCGGTCCTGTCAGCTTCAGTACCTCGCCCGGCACGATGATGGAATAGGCGCTGAGTCCGTTGGCTGCGAGCATCGCGTTGACGTCGACCCCGAACCTGGCGGCTATCGAGCCTACGGTGTCGCCGCCGGCGACCGCGTAGGTGTTCGTGTCAGGAGCAGGAGCAGGAGCAGGAGCAGGAGCAGGATTAGGAGCAGGAGCGGGAGCCGGGGCAGGCGCAGCAGCCGGGGCAGGCGGCCCTGCGACAGGAGCCGGCGCCTGTGACTGCACCGGAGCTGGCGTGGTGGCTGGAGTGGGGCTCGCTGTAGGCGTCGGATTGGCTGCGGCCGGTGAAGGGGCGGCAATCACGGCTCCCGAGCCGATGCTCGGGGCAACCGTGGCGCTTGTGCCTGCCGGTGCGAGTACCCGTGAGTAGCTTTGGGTCATGATGGCTGCCAGCACGACCGCCGCCACGATTGCCCAGGTGGCGATTGATGCCTTGTACCTGGTGATGGTTTTCACTCCGGCGGATATCAGGGCGAAGACGTTGCCTCCGCTGACCCCGCTGTGCCTGTACTCCTGTTGAAACATCTCAAATCCCCGTAATTTATCGTTTCTGGGCCGGCCGGTTGGTTGAACCGGGAAGTGATACGCAGGCGCAGGGGCGGCGCTTGTTGAGACCCTTTTGCTTAGATGCGCAGCACGGAGTGATCCCTCAATCCATCTGCTTGGATAAATCCATCAAGGGGATGTGTGAACCCTTTTTGATAAATCCATCAATAAGATTTATGAAAGAGAGATTTTCTTTTTCCTGCTGCAGGTAATTTGAGTGTAGAAATAGGGATTTCGCTTCACACGAGTGGGTGCCACTCGCTTTAATACCCCACTCCCCGCAGAACACTCGCAAACCTCCTTAGTTGGTTGGTTGTGGCCGCGTGCGGAGGCCGCATCCCTCTCGTTGAAGGGACGCGAGCTCGCCTCGAAACTAAGTTTGCTTAGCATTTAGTGGTCGTATTTATTCCTCGGGAATTGGTGGAGAAATTGCGTGCGGACGGCAAATTATGGCTCCCATAATCTTTCGCGGAGTTAGTCCGCCATCGCGTGAGCTTGACCGCTGCGACAGAATAGGACCATGAGTCGAATCGCAATTATTGGCGGCCATGGCAAGGTGGCCTTGCAACTGTCCCGCATCTTGAGCAACGAAGGTCATGCGGTCACATCGTTCATCCGCAACCCGGAACACGCGCCGGACGTCGCGGCGACCGGCGCTGCCTCGGTGATCCTCGACGTCGAACATTCGACGACGGCGGAGGTCGCCTCGGCGCTTGACGGCCACGACGCTGTGGTGTGGTCCGCCGGGGCGGGCGGAGGCAATCCGCAACGCACCTATGCCGTGGACAGGGATGCTGCCATCCGCTCGATGGATGCCGCCGCGCAGACTGGCGTGGCGCGGTATGTCATGGTGTCCTACTTCGGTGCCGGGCCCGGCCATGGCGTTCCCGAGGACAACAGCTTCTACGCCTACGCGGAAGCCAAGGCAGCAGCGGACGAATACCTGCGTGCGACCGATCTCGACTGGACGATTCTCGGCCCCGGAGGACTGACCAACAATCCAGGGTCGGCGCTCATTGAGGTGGATCCCGCGGACCCGGGTACCGGGACGGCGACCTCCCGGGCCAACGTTGCCTTGGTGGCTGCCGCGGTCCTGGAACTGCCCGAAACGGTTCGCCGCACTATTGAATTCAGGGATGGCTCCACTCCAGTGGTGGACGCCCTGACGGCGTCCTGACGGCATCCTGGCAGAGTCCTGCCGGGATATGTTGGTAGAGCCAGTCCGCCGCGTGCCGGGGACGCTGCCACTACTACGTTTGGGGAAACGGGAACATGGACCAGTTGGCTCTCATTGTCGGACTGCTGCTTGCAACGGTCTTGGCCGTGGGGTTGGGGGACCGCTTACGGCTGCCGTACCCCGTGCTGATGCTGCTGTTGGCGGCGGCGGTGGCCTTCATTCCGGGTTTCCCCGACTTTGAGCTTTCACCCGAATTGATCCTGCCGATTTTCCTTCCGCCATTGCTATTCGCGACCGCCCAGAAGAGCTCCTGGGCCGTATTCCGGGTCCGCTGGCGGACGCTGCTGCTCATGGCCGTCGCGCTGGTGGTGGTGTCGACGGCGGTGGTTGCCGGAGCCGCGTGGCTCATGATTCCAGGTATCGGCATTCCCGCGGCGATCGCACTGGGTGCCATGGTGGCTCCTCCGGACCCGGTGGCCGTTGAATCCGTGGCCGGCCGCGTCCACATGCCGCGCCGGCTCATTACCGTGCTGCAGAGTGAGGGCTTGTTCAACGACGCCGCCGCTATCGTGATCTTCCAGGCCGCAGTGGCGGCGGCCGTTTCCGGCACAAAGATGGGGGCCGGCGTCGTTCTCCAATTCATCATCGGAGCCGCGCTGGCCGTCATCGTCGGCATCGCCATGGGCTGGTTGACGAGGCTGATCACCAAGCTCGTCACCTCGATGGTGGCGCGCAGCGCAGTCACACTGGTGATTCCCTTTGCCGCCTACATCCTGGCTGAAGAGCTGCACGCCTCGGGTGTGATCGCCGTCGTCGTCACCGCGCTCGAGACACAGCGGCACGCCCGGTCCCAGGACGCCGCGGAACGCGTCACGGGCACTGCCTTCTGGGATGTGGTGGAACTCCTGGCCACGGGCCTGGCGTTCGGGCTGGTGGGGCTGGAGATCCGGCATGTGATCCGGGACGAAGGCGTGGCCATTTTCGGCATGATCGGCACGGCGGTGGTGGTGTGCGTGCTGGTATTTGTCGTCCGCTTCGCTTGGCTGGGGCTTTTGGCGATCTCGGCCCGCAAACGGAAGAACCTGCTGCAGCCGACGTCACCCAAGGAAGTTTTGATCCTCACCTGGTGCGGCATGCGCGGCCTCGCCACCCTCGCCCTCGCGCTGGCGCTGCCGCTCACTATTGCCGACGGCAGTGACTTCCCTGCCCGGCACGAGATCCTGGTTATCGCGTGCGCGGTGCTCCTGGCCACTTTGGTCCTGCCTGGACTCACGCTTCCGTGGCTCATGCGCGTGCTCAAGGCTTCCGAGGACGGTTCGTACGAAAAGGATGCAGCGCGCCTCTTGGCCAAGCGGGCCCAGACTGCGGCCATCTCTGCGCTCAAGGAGCACGATCTGATGAAGGAGCTGCCTGCGGACAAGGTGGCCCTCGTCAAGGAAAAGATGACCCGCCTGCACGCCGAGCTCCTGGACGGGACACTGAAGAATGAGTCCGACGCCGAAAAGCGCCAACGCGGCAGGGAACTGGCCATAGCGGTTCAGACCATCGCCCTGGATGCCGCACGCCAGGAAGTGGTCGCCGCGCGGAGCGAGCCTGGCATGGATCCCGAGGTGGCGGACCGAGTGCTGCGCCAGCTGGACCTCCGCACCATGGCGATGCCGGACTGACGGCTGCAAAAGGGGCGGAGCAACTGTCCCAAGCGGCTACACGCGCCGCAAAGCAAGGTCCAAGGAGTTCTTTTCCACGTGGTCCAAGGCGTGGCGCACCGCGCCGATTCCCACAATCGCGTCGCCCAATGGAGAAGCAGCGAGCCGCGGGGGAGTGGCCGTGTACGTGGCCAGCTTCCGGGCGGTCGGCTCAAGAAGGACCGACGCCGAATCTGCCACGGCGCCGCCGATCACCACGAGTTCGGGGTTGAGCATGATGGCCATCGTGGAGACCACCCTGGCCAGCCGGTCCGAGAGCCGGTCCAGGATGCCCAGCGCCACTTTGTCGCCCTGGGCGGCGGCAGCGAAGACGTGTTGGGCGGTGACCTCACGGGTACCCGCCGTCCGCAGCGTGGTTTTCGATTTTCCAGCCAAGGCTTCCGCTGCCCACAATCTGGCCAGCGCGGCGAGGCCCTCGGCGGAGCCCACTCCCTCCACCATGTCCAAGTAGGCCATTTCGCCTGCTCCTCCGCGGCTGCCATGGAGGAGCTTGCCCGATTCGACCAGGCCTGCACCAAAACGCTCGCCGGCCAGGAGTACGGCGAGGTCTTGGACGCCGCTTCCGGCTCCCCGCCAACATTCGCCCAGTGCCGCAAGGTTGGCGTCGTTCTCCAGCAGTACCGCCCAACCGTGCAGATCGTGCAGCGCTTTCTTCAGTCCGACGTCGAACAGGCTCCAGAATGGCTGGCTGACGAGGATATTTCCGTCCCGGTCCACTGGGGCGGCAAGCCCGACTGTCACTGCGAGGACTTTTTCCGGCGCCGCGCCGGCAGCCTCGAGGGCCAGCAGTGCCGTCTCGCTGATGACGCTGATCCGTTCCTGCGCCTCGATCTCTTGGGCCCGGAATGGCTTGCTGGCCCGTCCCGTGGTGTTTCCGCGCAGATCGGCCACCACCACTGTGGTCTTGAGGACGCCGACGTCGATCCCCAGGACGCAGCCGGCGCTTTCGTCGAGTTCGAAGCGACGTGCCGGGCGGCCCTTTTGGTAGGTGCCGAAGTCACGCTGGTTTTCCAGTTCCCGGATCCACCCCCGGGCCATGAGGTCTTCGCACACGGAAATGGTGGTGGCACGGGTCAGCCCTGTGGCTTCCATCAGCTCCGAGACGGTCACCGCGTTGGAGGAACGGATGACTGCGAGCACGCTGGCCGCATTGACCCGGCGCAGCATCTGCGGAGTGGCGGTCGCGATTTCGGGCATCCCTGTTGACCTCCTGTAGGTATGCGTCACATAATACTTGAAGCACTAAATTTAGATTCTAAATAAACGCCCATCAATAGTCGCGTCGACACAGAACAGGAATCCTTTTGTCCTCCACCGCCACCTTGGCAACTCTCACCGAATCCGAGCGCATGGCCGATCCCAACTGGTGGCGCCAAGCGGCTGTGTACCAGATCTACCCTCGCAGTTTTTCGGATGCGAACGGCGACGGCCTGGGTGACATCAAGGGCATTACC